>URXE01000117.1 GCA_900551815.1 uncultured Collinsella sp. | reverse complement strand
GGGGGGACGTGCTGGCACAGTCGCACGTCTCGAGCGGTCCGGCCATGGCAGACGTGCTCGACAAGCTCATGTCACTCGAAATCGTCCAAAAGCGTGCACCCATCAACGACCCTACGAACAAGCGCAAGTCTGGCTACTTTGTAGTGGACCCACTTTCGCTCTTTTACTATCGCTATGTTTTCCGCAATGCCTCGGCGCGTCAGCTGCTCGACCCGGAAGTCTTCTATGATCGTCACGTCTCCCAAGACTTCGAGGAAAACTACGTTCCTCATATGTTCGAGGAGATCTGCCGTCAATACCTCGTGCGGCAGAACAGGACCGGCAAGATCGAACCAGCTTTCGACGCCATAGGCAAGTACTGGTACGACGATCCCGCAAACAAAACGAGCGGCGAATTCGACGTGGTAACGCAAGACCCCGAGGGCTACGCATTCTACGAAGCAAAGTTCCGCAAATCCCCCGTCACGCAAAAAATGGTCGACGAGGAAATCACCCAAGTCGAGGCAACGGGGCTCAAGTGCCATCGCTATGGATTCTTCTCCCGTTCGGGCTTCGAAGCTGGCGAAAGCGATCGAACCGTCTTCATCGACCTGCCGCAGATGTTTGGATAGGACAGGACAGGTCCCTCCCGCATTCCAAGCATTCATTATCTAATCGAACGATTGTTCGATGGATTTCGTGTTGGTTGGAATCGTCTGTGGGCTGGGCTATGCTACTTTGACTATCTATATGACTTAAACGCAGCAAAGGAGCACCGAGAGAGCGAGTATGGCAAAAAACACCGCAAACTATGGTAACGACAGTATCCGCCAGCTCAAGGACGAGGAACGCGTACGCCTGCGCCCCGCCGTCATCTTTGGCTCGGACGGACTCGATGGCTGTGCACACGCTGCCTTTGAGATCCTGTCCAACGCCGTTGACGAGGCGCGCCAGGGCTACGGCAAGCTCATCACCCTTACCGCCTTTCGCGATGGCTCCATTCAGGTAGAGGACAACGGCCGCGGTTGCCCGCTCGACTGGAACCCCTCCGAAAAGCGCTTTAACTGGGAGCTCGTCTTTTGCGAGCTCTACGCCGGCGGCAAATACAATAACAACCAGGGCGGCGACTACGACTTCTCGCTCGGTACCAACGGCCTGGGCTCCTGCGCGACCCAGTACGCCTCCGAGTACATGGATGTCACGGTTTGGCGCGACGGCAATAAGTACTCCCTGCACTTTAAGAAGGGCAAGGTCGTCGGCGCCAAAAAGAAGGCGCTCGAGATTGAGCCCAGCGACGAGAACCGCACCGGTACCACCATCAAGTGGCGTCCCGATCTTGAGGTCTTTACCTCCATCAGTATCCCCCACGATTGGTATCGCGAGACCATGCGCCGTCAGGCCGTGGTCAACGCCAACGTGACCTTCCGCCTGCGCATCGAGGGCGACGATGGTGAGTTTTCCGAAGAGGATTTTTGCTATCCCAAGGGCATCGAGGACTATGTGCTCGAGAAGGTCGGTACCGACTACCTTACCGAGCCCTTCTTTATCGAGGCCGACCGTCGCGGTCGCGACCGCGAGGACCTGCCCGACTACAACGTAAAAATCACCGCGTGCATGTGCTTCTCGCGCACCTTCATGATGCAGGAGTACTACCACAACTCATCGTGGCTCGAGAACGGCGGCTCGCCCGAGAAGGCTGCCCGCAGCGCCCTCACTAGCGCCATCGATGCCTACATCAAGCAACAGGGCAAGTACAACAAAAATGAGAGCGGCATTAAGTGGCAGGACGTCCAGGACTGCCTAGTGCTGGTGACCAACTGCTTCTCCACCCAGACGTCCTACGAGAACCAGACCAAGAAGGCCATCAACAACCGCTTTATCCAGCAGGCTATGACGGCTTTCTTTAAGGAGCGTCTCTCGACCTACTTGATCGAGAACAAGGACGCCGCCAACAAGATCATGGAGCAGGTGCTCATCAACAAGCGCTCGCGCGAGAATGCCGAGAAGACGCGCCAGAGCATCAAGACCAACCTGCAGCAGAAGACCGACATGGCCA
>URXE01000116.1 GCA_900551815.1 uncultured Collinsella sp. | reverse complement strand
CTGCTCGACCGCGTGGCGCGCTCGCTGGTGTTGGCACTCGACTGCGATGCCGAGCCGGTGGTGGTACTCACCAAGGCCGACCGCTGCGACGCCGATGAGCTCGAGCGCGATCTGGACCGTGTGCACCGCTTGGTGGGTCCGGACGTGCGCGTAATCGTGACATCTTCTGCCGAGGGTCGTGGCCTGGACGAGGTGCGCGCCTGCGTGCCCGCCGGGAGCTGCGCCATGATCTTGGGTGAATCGGGTGCTGGCAAGTCGACGCTGCTCAACGCGCTGCTGGGTCACGATACATTGGCGACCGGCGGCGTGCGTGAGCGCGATGACCAGGGTCGTCACACCACGGTCGCGCGCGTGATGGTGGCATTGCCGGGCGACGCCGGTGTGATCGCCGATGCACCGGGTCTGCGCAGTTTGCCGCTCGTGGGGCATGAGCGGGGCTTGGCGCGCGCGTTTCCCGAGATCGTCGAGGCGTCGCGTGCGTGCCGGTTTGGCGACTGCACACATACCCACGAACCGGGCTGCGCCGTTCGCGAGGCCCAGGGTGCCGGGCGGATCGACAGCCTGCGCCTGGAAACGTTCCAAAACCTGGCGTCATCCATGCGCGTGAGTGCTCAGATGCTCGATCCCGATGTTCATCTGTAATTGAATGTATCTATGACAGCCGTCTCCCAACGGTACGGGAGGCGGCTTTTTTGCTGTCGATGCACCCTTAAACGTGCGTTTTGCCGACGTGCTGACCAAAACCTTGCCACGAGCTTGACGGGCCGGTCAGCTTTTGGTCGGCAATTGGTTTGACACTCAAAACCAAGATCGCGATCGCACCGTTTTGCTGCTTGCCCGCTCGGACAATGGTGCTACGGGCATCCGCCCGGTGCTACCTTGAGAGGAGCGGCCGTGAACAAGAGCAAGCGCATCGCCATCAGTCTAATCGCGGGTGTGCTCGCCGCGCTGCTCTGCATGGTCTACGCATCGTCGATTCGCTCGCAGGCTGAGCAGGTCCAGGCCGAGCCGCTGGCCAAGTATGGCGGCGATCGCGTCGAGGTGTGCGTCGCGGCGCGTGATATCGATGTGGGCGAGACCCTCGACGAGACCAATGTCATAACCCAGGAATGGCTGGCGAGCCTGTTGCCGCGCGATGCGGCGACCGAGCTGCGCCAGGTGCGCGGCGACGTGACGACCTCGCGCATCCCTAAAAATGCCGTGATTTGCGATGTCTACACCAAGGCCGAAACCCACACGCTCGAGGTGCCCAAAGGCAAGGTCGCCGTTTCGGTGGCGGTCGATGCCGAGCATTCGGTCGGGGGCGCCACGGGCGTGGGCAGCTACGTGGACGTGTACGTGCAAAAGGACGGCGTAACCGATCGGCTGTGCGGCGCGCGCGTAATCGATACCAGCGAAGATGCCGGCGCTACGCGTGAAGGCAAGATCGAATGGGTGACGCTGGCGGCCGACCCCGAAGACGTTAAGGAATTGCTGGGGGCCTCGGGTAAGGGGACGGTCAGTTTGACGATTCCCGCCACGGTGCGCGGCAAAAAGAGCGGAGGCGACGAGTGATGAAAGCGATCTGGCTTGCATGCTGCGCGTGCGGTGATTACGGATTGCTGCAGCGGGAAGTCGAGGGCCGCGATGCGGGCGCGCAAGTGCTTCGCGTGGGCGACCTGGATGGGCTGGTGTCCATGGCACGGGCGTTTCCGTCGCGTCGCGGGGCGGCGATTATCGCGGCAGCCCTGTTCGATGCCGAAGACGTGCGAAAGACCGTTGCGCGCCTGACGGCCGAGGGCCGCGTGAGCCGCGTGGTCGTACTGATAGAGACGCTCGATCCTTCGGATATCGAGGGGCTGTTTCGCGCAGGGGCGACCGAGGTTATCGCTGCGCGTAGCATATGCGGCAACGGGCGCGCGGGCGAGGGAACGGTTGACTACGACCGGTGTCTGACGATTGAGCCCGATGCTTTTGTTGATAGGGAACCCGGGGCGCCTCGCGCTACAAGAGGCCCGCGTGTTGATGATTATGGAAAAGCGGAAGCCGAGCATGGTCGG
>URXE01000115.1 GCA_900551815.1 uncultured Collinsella sp. | reverse complement strand
GGGATTGGTCAATCTCGGCCGACTATATTTGGCTAAAATAATCCGACGCTAACACTGTTGTGCGTACTGACATTTGTCATGAAATGGCAGGCCATTAGGGGTTGCTACTCGTAGTTGCGGTAGGGTTGGGGCAGATTCTAACTAGAAATGGTGGTCGCTACCGGTTGTTCTCGGCATACTCGGCTCATTCGTTTACGGTCGCCACATGAAAGGAACTGTCATGGATCTTGCGATGGCACAGCGCCTCGTCGATCGCCGCAAAGCTGCCGGTCTTTCCCAAGAGGCGCTTGCTGCTCAGCTTGGCGTAAGTCGCCAGGCTGTCAGCAAATGGGAACGCAGCGAATCCTCACCCGATACCGATAACCTTATTGCGCTCGCCGCGCTGTATGGCGTGTCACTGGATGAGTTGTTATATGGGGAAGCGGCTAGCGATGTCGACATCTCGGCCGACGATGACGTTGACGCCAATAATTCAGGCGAGTCTGAAGGCGCCGAGTCTTCTACCGACCACGTGGATTCTGACGGCAAGCCATTTGTCGACATTTCTCTCGCACA
This sequence comes from uncultured Collinsella sp., assembly GCA_900551815.1. Lineage (GTDB taxonomy): Bacteria > Actinomycetota > Coriobacteriia > Coriobacteriales > Coriobacteriaceae > Collinsella. The sequence continues at coordinate 1,632 of URXE01000115.1, read as the reverse complement.
TGGTATCCACGTTATTGATCCCAACAAAGGCGAAGAGGTCCATGTTGGCTGGAATGGTATCCACGTGGCTAACGAGCGCAAGGGTGAAGAGGTCCATGTGGGGCCGGGCGGATTGCATATCGATACGCTAGAGGACGATGGGCACAGCGTACATACCAATGCCGACGGCACCGTCACCGTCGACGGAGAGACCTTTTCGAGCTGGAAAGAGGCGCACGACAAGCTCGACCATCATGGCAAGCATTTCCACACCAAGCTCGGTCGCGCATGGAATAAGTTTCCCTTTCCTGCACTTGTCGTCCTCGCCTATCTCGCGCTCGGCATCGTCTGCGGCACGTGGGGCATGGGGCTCTTTCTGGTCTTTCTGATTCCCGTCTACTACGCGATGGGCGACTTCATCGACCGACGTCATCTATCTAAGCTAATCGGCAGCGTCTATCCAACAGCCGCTATTGCCTGGTTCCTCTATATGTGGCTTTGCTTGGCGCGGCCCCATCCCGCATGGGTCATCCTCATCACCATCCCGGTTGTCAAAGCACTCATGCGCTGGTGCCGAAAGCAATGGAAACGCCGCAAACAAGCCTAAGCCGCTCCAACCCGTCAGCAATGCTTGGCCAACGCCGCTCGTCCCTTCCAAGTTGCGGTGAAATACGGACTGTTGAGGACCTTGGAGCGTCTAACAGTCCCTATTTCACCGCAACTCACGAATGGGGCGGGCAATTCCAGCACGGGAACTGGCATTTAACTCACTGCATGCCAAGAAAAGGCCGATTTACTACGATGAACTCGATAAGGCCGACCACACCCATCTTTTTCAAAAATCGGCAAGCCTTCTACCTGCGGTTTTACTTTCACCCTTTTCGGCATGGTCGAAGGCATTCGAATCATCGTAGTAATTAGGCGCATTTTGTAGCAAACGGTTCATTCAAGCTCGAACTCGAAGACCGATGGTCCCCTCATCCACGGCTGCGAGCGAAAATACCAAATAGAATAAAAATCGAATGGCTAAGTCTGTTTGGCGAACGGAGGCAATATGGGCGAGGTAGTTGAAAGCGACTGGAAGCTGTTTAAGGCGCTGCTCCCAAAATGGCAAGAAAGCTATATGGAAATGCTCATCGGCCAGTACATCGAGATACTAAACGGCGGCAGCGAAGCGTCTAGTAGATTTTGGGCGCTAGAAGAGCGCATCAATAGGGACAAGCTGTCCTCAGGAGTGCTCGTAAACGGTATTCGCCGCAGCACCATGCATTATGAGATTGCCAACTTGCTTTCCGATAACGTGATCACGCTCGACGACCTTGACGGTTTCACCGAAGACATTAAGGGTTACGCACGACGTTGCATCGGTCGGCAAGAATGCTGAGCGACATGCGCATCCACAGCCGCTGTACTGCATAAACCGCACCAAAAAATGCATATTTCGGCGGGGCGGTTGCTTTTTGCCCGCAGGTACCCCCGGGGGCGGCGTGCAAATTCCGGAGTATTCAGCATCCCGGAGTCCGCAGGTGCGGGAACGGGTGCACAAAACCGCGCTGAATGCCCTGGTCCTGGACCCCCAATGCCTCAAGGGCCGATCATTTTTACAGAACGCGGCCCATGGTGCCTGCCTTTCGCCCAAAATCCAGTATGCAG
>URXE01000114.1 GCA_900551815.1 uncultured Collinsella sp. | reverse complement strand
CGCAAGGTCACATTCGCCCTGGGCGATAAAGACGCTTCCGGCAGCCGGGGCAATATCGCTGGCGTCGCCGTCGAGCTCATCGGCCACCAGACGTCTCAGCGCGCAGGCAACGTCCCCGCCCGCAAGCGCATGGTTGGCGCCCGGTGACAGCACGATACGGTTGTCACCCTCGCAGCGAATGATGGTCGCCGTTCCCGTCTCCACATCATCGCGACGCGCCACAAAGTCACAGTCCACGCCAGCATCTTGGAGCCCCGCCACGAGCGACGTACCAAACGCATCGCGCCCGACCGCGCCGATCATGCACGTGCGCGCGCCCATGTGCGCAGCTGCCACGGCCTGGTTGGCGCCCTTACCGCCGGCGTTGGTGATAAATCCGTTGCCGCCGACGGTCTCGCCCGCACGCGGCATGCGCTCGCACGCCACCGAGAGGTCCATGTTCATGCTGCCGAACACCGCAACGATGCCGCAATCTGCCATGGAAACCTCCTCGTCCGCGGGCTCTGCGCCCGCTGTTGGCCGTCAATCGTGCGCTCTCGCGCCTCTATAACTTTAGTTCACTTTGATGTGAACGCGCGCTTGAGCTTGCACCGGCAGCAAGCATTCACAGGAGCAGGCAGCTACAATGAAGGCGTGCTGATTATTCTCGTCATTGGATGATGTTTTATGGAACAATTCCTGCGATCGAGCTCGCGCAGCTCACGCCACGCGAGCGATCATCGAGCGCCGCACGAACGTTCGCGCGCTAACCGACAAGCCACCGAGCCGCGCCGCGCCGCAGGCTCTCATCGCGTGCCCGCCAACAAGGGTGACCGCACCAACAGCACCGCAAAAGAACAGGCGCCCACGCGCCCCAAATCTCGCTATATCCCCGCCCTCGACGGCTTGCGCACGCTCGCCGTCGTCGCAGTGGTGCTCTATCACCTCAACCTCACGTGGGCTCAGGGCGGCCTGCTCGGCGTCACGATCTTCTTTGTGCTTTCGGGCTATCTGATCACGCGCTTGCTGCTCAACGAAGTCGCTAAGACCGGCCGCATCGACCTTAAGAGCTTCTGGATTCGCCGCATCCGTCGCCTGGTCCCTGCCGTGGTAACGGTAGTGTTCGTGACCTGCGCGCTGTGCACCATCTTTAACCACGTGATGCTCACCAAGATGCGCCCCGACATCCTGCCGTCGCTGTTGTTCTTCAACAACTGGTGGCAGATTGCCCAAAACGTCTCGTACTTCAATGCTCTGGGCGACCCCTCGCCGCTCACGCACTTTTGGTCGCTTGCCATCGAGGAACAGTTCTACCTGATTTGGCCGCCACTGCTGTTTGCCATGGTATCCATGCATGTGAGCAAGCCCAACACGCGCCGCGTGGTTCTGGGCCTTGCCGCGGTATCTGCCCTCGCCATGATGGTGCTTTACAACCCTGCCGCCGACCCCAGCCGCGTGTACTACGGCACCGACACCCGCGTGTTCTCGCTGCTGCTGGGTGCCTGGATGGCCTTTATCCCCGATCGCGATCTAGCGCCGGTGCGCCTCGCTCATCGTTTGGGACTCAATCGCCTGGCTGGCGCCGCCAAGCACGGCAAGAACGCCGAGGGCAAGCCTGGCAAGAAGGTCGACGAATCAGCCGATACCGCCCCGGCACAGCCGAGCGCCCTCGTGCGCTTTTGTTCCTCGCCTGCATCCATCGATGTGTTGGGCGTCGTGGGTCTGATTGGCCTTGCCGCCATGGTCGCGCTCACCAACGGCTATACCGCGTTTCAGTATCGCGGCGGCACACTGTTATGCTCCATCCTCACGCTCATGGTCATCGCGGCCTGCGTGCAGCCCCAGGGAATGGTTGCCCGCGCGCTGTCCGCCGAGCCGCTCGTGTGGGTTGGCAAGCGCTCGTACAGTATCTATCTGTGGCACTATCCGCTGCTGCTGCTTATGAACCCGGTCGCCAACATCAGCGATACGCCTTGGTGGCAGTACATCTTGCAGGTACTTGTGGTGGTCGCCGTAGCCGAGTGCTCCTATCGCTTTATCGAAACGCCGTTTAGGAAGGGCGCCTTCGGCCGCACTGTTTCCGAATTCCGCGACGGAACCACCACGCCCGCCGGCTGGGTGCGCGCGCATATTCCCGTGTGCGCCACTTGCTGCGTCGTGCTCGTTGTGGCGCTGGGCGGCCTGGTCTTTGTGCCCGACACATCCGCGCTGAGCGGCGAGGGCGCCGAAATCCTAAACAAGGAAGCCAAAAA
>URXE01000113.1 GCA_900551815.1 uncultured Collinsella sp. | reverse complement strand
GCATACGAGATTCGCCTTAGTCTCGTGGGCTCGGAGATGTGTATAAGTGACAGGGGCGCATGTGGAGCGCGTCACCGTCCCCGATCCTATTGACGACTAGACAGGTCCTTCTTATGAGAAAAAAATCCGTACAGCAGATGCGTGCTGCGGCTGACGAATCGAGCAGCCGTGTTTACAGTCGCACAAACGTGGCCCGCTATTCAGAGCGCGCTCGTCAGCGCCAACGCGGAAAGCGCATCCGCCGCACGATTTTGCTTACGCTCATGGGCGTGCTTATCGCAGGCGTTACGGCATGCGGTCTGTGGTTTGGCAAGATTGTTTCCAAGCTCAATAACGGCGAGATCATTACCAGCGGACTGCTTTCGTCTCTTACCGATTCCGATGTCACGCGCGATCCGTTCTACATGCTGCTGCTGGGAACCGATGGCCGTCCGGGAGACACTGCCTATCGTGCCGACTCCATCATCCTTGCGCGTGTTGATCCTAAGGCCAAACAGGTCACGCTCATCTCCATTCCGCGCGATACGAAGGTCGAGTACAAGGGTTCGACCATGAAGATCAATGCAACACACGCCTACGATGGCGCCGAAGGCATGGTCAATGCCGTTAACGAGCTGTGCGATGTCGAAATCGCCCACTATGCCGAGATCAGCTTTGATGGCATGAAGACCCTTGTGGACGCTGTGGGCGGCATCGATATCAACGCTACCGACGGCGTGGATGACCCGGAGGCCGGTCCGGTTACGATTGAGCCGGGGCAGCAGCACATGGATGGCGAGACAGCGCTTACGTACTGCCGTGCGCGTCATCAGTATGCCGACGGCGACTATACGCGTATGCGCCATCAGCGCCAGGTCATCGGTGCCCTTGCGAACGCAGTGCTCAACAACATGGACATCACGCGCCTGCCTGGTGTCATCGAGTCTCTCTCCGACATGGTCGTCACCGATCTGGGCGTGCAGGATATCGTGTCTCTCGCAAACGCGATGCGCGGCATGGATACCGATAACATGTGGTCGGCCAACCTGCCGTCTTGGGCGGGCGAGGATACATATATCGACGGCCAGAGTTACGTCTTTGTCTACGAGGACAAGCTCAAGGAGATGATGGAGCGCGTCGATGCCGGTGAGGATCCACAAGGCCCGCAGTCCATGGGCTCCTCCTCGGGTGAGTCGAGTACGATTGCCGACCTTGCCAACAACGATTCTCGTTCGTTTAGCAACGGAACCGATAAGGGCACATCGTCGTCATCGGAAGAAGAAACGAGCACCGAAGATTAAAAAGAAAGCCGCCGGGCACAATGAACTGCCTCCCATTTCTTGGACATGAGAAATGGGAGGCTTTTTATGCGTATCGACTTGAGGGTGAAGCACGACATCGAGGCCAGGAAGGCGGCGATCGGGCTCTTCGAGCGAGGGTACGGCTTCGAGTCGGCGGCGAAGGCGCTGTCGGTCCCGCGCGACACCGTGAGACAATGGCTCTACGTATACCGGGCGTTCGGAAGCGAGGTGCTGCTATCCATGGACGGCAAGCAGGCCAGGTACACATACGAGCAGAAGGTCGCCGCCGCCTCGGCCGTGGTCGACGGCGGCATGAGCAAGCGGGATGCCATGGAGGCGTTCGGGGTCATGTCCTTGGCGCCGCTCAAGAGATGGTGCGCGCTCTACCGCGAGGGCGGCGCCGAGGCGCTCAGGCCCAAGCCGAAGGGCAGGCCCAAGGGCTCGAAGGCCAAGCCGCGCGTGCGCACCCGCGAGCAGGAGCTCGAGGAGCGCTGCCGAAGGCTCGAGACCGAGGTGGCCTACCTAAAAAAATTGCGCGCCCTGGTCGAGAGGGACGGTCTCTGACCAGGGCGAAAGCCGAGGCCGTGAGCGCCCTGCGCGAAGAGGGGTACGAGCTGGGGCGCCTGCTGGAGTGCGCCGGCATGGCCCGGTCCAGCTACTACTACGCGCTGTCGCACCCGGCCAGGCCGACCCGCCCGGAGCTGCGCGGCGCGGTGGCGGAGATCTTCTCGCGCACGGCCAACGGATGCGGCCACCGCCAGGTCGCCATGTGCCTGCGCGCCGAGCTGGGCGCGCGCATAGCCGACAAGACCGTGCTCAAGATCATGCGGGAGATGGGGGTCCGCTGCGGCATCCGCCGCGAGACCGACTACCATAGGTACAACTCGTACAGGGGCGTCGTGGGCGAGACGTTCGAGAACGTCATCGGGCGCGACTTCGCCGCCGACGGGCCGTGGCAGAAGATGGGCACCGACGTCACCGAGTTCAAGCAGCCCTGGGGCAAGGCCTACTTCGCGCCGGTGTACGACTTCGGCAGCAAAGAGATAGTCGCGTGGTCGACGTCGACCAGCCCGGACATGGCGCAGCAGGCCGAGCTGCTCGACCGGCTGCTGGCGAAGATGCCCGAGGGCGCGACGCCGGTGCTCCACAGCGACATGGGCTGGCAGTACCAGCACGCCGCATGGTGCGGGAGGCTGAGGGACGCCGGGATCGTCCAGAGCATGTCGCGCAAGGGCAACTGCATCGACAACGGCGCGACGGAGCAGGTGTTCGGCCACCTCAAGGACACTGATAATGGGAATCGCGCTATCGACGAGGGTTATCGGCGAAAATGCGCATGAG
>URXE01000112.1 GCA_900551815.1 uncultured Collinsella sp. | reverse complement strand
GCTTCTTCCAGGAGCAGGGCTTTGTCTACGTCAACACCCCCATCATCACCACGAGTGACTGCGAGGGCGCCGGCGAGATGTTCCGCGTGACCACGCTCGACCCCAAAAATCCGCCCCTCACCGAGTCCGGTGAGGTCGACTGGAGCCAGGACTTCTTTGGCAAGCATGCGAGCCTCACCGTGTCCGGCCAGCTCAATGCCGAGAACTTTGCCATGGCCTTTGGCGACGTGTACACCTTTGGCCCCACCTTCCGCGCCGAAAACTCCAACACCACGCGCCACGCCGCCGAGTTTTGGATGATCGAGCCCGAGATGGCCTTTGCCGACCTCAACGATTACATGGATAACGCCGAGGCCATGCTCAAGTACGTTCTTAAGGACGTTATGGCCACCTGCCCCGATGAGCTCAACATGCTCAACAAGTTTGTGGACAAGGGCCTGATCGAGCGTCTGAACCACGTGGCAAACTCCGACTTTGCCCGCGTTACCTACACCGAGGCCGTCGAGATCCTGGAGCAGGCGGTGGCTGCCGGCCACAAGTTCGACTATCCCGTGAGCTGGGGCATCGACCTGCAAACCGAGCACGAGCGCTTCCTGACCGAGGAGCACTTTAAGCGCCCGACCTTCGTAACCGACTACCCGGCCGAGATCAAGGCCTTCTACATGCGCATGAACGAAGACGGCAAGACCGTCGCCGCCGCCGACTGCCTGGTTCCCGGTATCGGCGAGATTATCGGCGGCTCCCAGCGCGAGGAGCGCCTGGATCTGCTCGAGGCCCGCATCAAGGACCTGGGCATGAATCCCGAGCAGTACAAGTACTACCTTGACCTGCGCCGCTACGGTTCCTGCAAGCACGCCGGCTACGGTCTGGGCTTCGAGCGCTTGGTCATGTATCTGACCGGCGTGGGCAACATCCGCGACGTCCTGCCGCACCCGCGCACCGTGGGCAACGCCGACTTCTAATCGCCATAGCGCCACCAAACGCGTTCCAGCGCATCACGCCAGCGCCTCTCGGCAAGCCGAGGGGCGCTTTTTTTCAACAGCATCCGTCAAGCTTTTGGCAAGGTTTTGGTCAGTTAGGCAGGGTTGTTGAAAACTCGACCCGCCGTTTGCCGGCAACCATAGACCGTCCAAGGCGTCACGCGTCCTTGGCCAGGCTTCGCGCCCTAGGCTCTAATCCGCCATCACCAAAAAAGGAAAGGACGTGGGCGCTATGACCGAAGCCGTTGTTGAAAACTACGAGACCACGACCAGGGGTTCCGCCTCGATGGCAGCCTATCGCGCCGTACGCATCCTGCAGCTCTTGAGTGAGAACACCGGCGAGGACAAGGCGCTGCTTTCCGACGAGCTGGTCGAGCTCCTCGCCCATCCCGACGACCCCGCCCGCATGCCCATCTCGGCGGCACGCCGCAGCATCTATACCTCGATATCCGCACTTCGTCACGCCGGATACGAAATCGACTATAAGCGCGGCGTGGGCTATCGGCTCCTCACCCGCCCGCTTGCTGACGAAGAGATCATACGGCTCCACGGCATGGTCATGCGCAACCGATCGACGCCCATAGCCATTCGAAAGAGCATGGCGCAGCACCTGGTCGCCATGGCGAGCGCCGATGTTCGCGACTATCTCGATATGCCCGAACCGGCACCGGCCGCCAACGACGCACCCGTCAAGACAACGCGTCCGTGCGCCAAGCGTATCGACACGTGCGAACTCGTCGAACAGGCCATCGACCATGGAACAACTGTCAGCTTTGATATCTCAAACGTCCTGACCCGAGGCGAAATCGAGGTGGTGCGGATGACGGTCCGGCCCTTTGCCATCAGGCAGCGCGATGGCGTCTCGTATCTGCTGGGAACGGTCTACGACGCCCGAGGCGCCGACGACACGCTGCGCACCGTTGAGGTCAGCCGCATGAGAAACGTCAGCACGCGTTTGCTCGACGGCAAGAAACTCTTTGCCGCGCTAGACGAAGAAGACAGCCCCGCACCCGCAGCATAAGCCCCGTTACCGTCCGTCGTACCTCAGCACCGCCCATCCGGTTCAGTATTAAAAAACGCGCCAGGATGTTGTAAAAATGGGCATCGGCGTTACTATAGTCCCACTTGCACTTTTTCCTAGTGCAGTGTTTCCAGCCGTTTTTATATTGGGGGTAATGATATGAAGGACATCACCATCAGCCGCAGGAGCCTTCTTGTCTCCGCTGGCCTGCTCGCGCTCGCTCCGCTCGCCGGATGCGGCGGCAACTCTGGTTCCGGCTCCGCTGCCGCCGGTTCCGACTACACCATCGGCGTTCTGCAGCTCACCGAGCACTCCGCGCTCGATGCCGCCAACGACGGCTTCGTCAAGGCCATCAAGAAGAGCGGCCTTAAGGTCAAGATCGACCAGAAGAACGCCCAGAACGACCAGTCCACGTGTAAGTCCATTGCCGACAAGTTCGTAGGCGACGGCGTCAACCTGATCTATGCCATCGCTACGCCCGCCGCGCAGGCTGCCGCCGGCGCCACGGCCGATATCCCCATCGTTGGCTGCGCCATCACCGACTACGCCGCTTCCGGCCTGGTCCAGGACAACGACAAGCCCGGCACCAACGTCACGGGCGCTTCCGACCTCACCCCGGTCGCCGAGCAGCTCGAGATGATGCAGAAGGTCCTGCCCGACGTTAA
>URXE01000111.1 GCA_900551815.1 uncultured Collinsella sp. | reverse complement strand
GCTCGGCATCGCAGTCGAGTGCCAACACCAGCGAGCGCGCCACGCGGTCGAGCAGTACCTCGCCGGCGCCGAGCGCCTGCACGATCAGCACGCTATCCACGTTGGAGCAAAGCACCTGACGCTCGCCGCGAGCGCGTCCGCGCCAGCGCTCAAAACTCGTGCGGCGTGGCAGCACGCACTCGATCACGCCCATGTCGTGCCCGGGCGCACGACGCACCGCCACGCGGTCGCCCACGGCGGGCAGCAGAACCTCGTCCTCGCCACGCGACTTGGCAAACCCCACGGCATGCTCGGCACGAAAGGTGTCATCGGCAGTCGCCACCAGCGGAAACCCACGATCCAGGCGCACCACGGCACCAAGCTGCATCTGCTCGGGCTCCTCGGCCCGAGCACAATAATCATCGAAGGCAGCCCGCTGAGCATCATCGACCGGCAGATCGTCGAACGCCGGAACATCCTGCAGCGCATCGAGTCCCGGCACGCTTGCCAGCAGCTCCTCGGCAGACGCGGGAGCTTCGGTCGCAAGCTTCCGACGACGATCGCGCTTAGCCCGCGCCCCCGTCGTCTTTTTCTTCGCCTTAGCCTTCGCCTTGCCCACAAGCGCCTCCCAGCACCACAAATCACAACTGAGCAGGTATTTTACCCACAAAAAAGAGCTGGTCGAGCAAACGCTCGACCAGCTCACATACTTTCCCTTAGCCCTTTTCATCCGCGCGGGAGAAAAGCCAGCAAGGATGCCGCAGGGCCCGCCCCGGAAGCCCTTTCTCCCGAACGATCCCGCAGCGCGAAGCGCGAGGACCAGTGAGGGAGAAAGGGCGTGGGGCGGGCCCGGACGAGAGCGTTACTCTTTCTCCACTGCGCGCATGATCGCCTTGTAGATCTCCATCAGCGGGATGATCAGGAAGGCCAAGCCCAGCGCGGCGATAACGCCCTTAAGCTCAAGCGTCACGGGGCCAAAGAACATCTCGGCAAGCGTCGGCTGCACGGTTACGATCACCGTCAGCACCAGCGCCAGCGCGGCCGAAGCCCACAGCCACTTGTTCTGCTTCTTCATGCTAAACAGCGACGCACGACGGCTGCGCATATTAAAGCAGTGGAAGATCTCGACCATGTTGAGCGTGATGAATGCCATCATCACGCCTTCCTCGTCGGCATTACCGGCGATCATATCGGCGATGTGGATGTAGCCCATGTCAAAGTACACGCCCACAAAGAAGCTCGCCAGCACCAGCACGGTGATGATTAGGCCCTGGACCACGCAGTCCAGACCCATATGTCCGGCAAAGACACCGTCCTTGGCGTTGCGCGGCTTGCGCTTCATGATGTCGCCCTCGGCATCCTCCATGCCCAGCGCGAGCGCGGGGAAGCAGTCGGTGACCAGGTTCACCCACAGCAGCTGCACCGGCTGGAAGATGGTAAAGCCGATGAGCGTGGCGATGAATACCGAGAAGACTTCGGCAAGGTTGGCCGAAAGCAGGAACTGGATGACCTTGCGGATGTTGTCGTAGATGCGACGGCCCTCTTCGCAGGCACCGATGATGGTGGCGAAGTTATCGTCAGCAAGCACCATGTCGGCGACGTTCTTGGTGACGTCGGTGCCGGTGATGCCCATACCCACGCCGATGTCGGCGCGCTTGATGGACGGGGCATCGTTGACGCCGTCGCCCGTCATGGCCACAATCTGGTCGCGCGACTTCCAAGCCTCGACGATGCGGGTCTTGTGCTCGGGCTGGACACGGGCGTACACGCCGTAGTCCTCGATGTGCGCGTCGAGCTCCTCGTCGCTCATGCGGTCGAGGTCGGCGCCGGTGATGGCCTGGCTGCGATCGGCGACGATGCCCAGCTGCTTGGCGATGGCCACGGCGGTGTCGATGTGGTCGCCCGTGATCATGACGGTGCGAATGCCGGCGTCGTGCGCCTCGCGGATAGCGTCGGCCACCTCGGGACGGACCGGGTCGATCATGCCGGACAGGCCGCAGAAGACCAGGTCATGCTCGAGCGCAGCGGGGCTGCAGTCGGCGGGAACCTCGGTGTAGGTGCGGCTCGCCAGCGCCAGCACGCGCAGGGCCTCGTCGGCCATGGCCTTGTTGGCTGCCACGAGCTCGGCGCGGCGCTCCCCAGTCAGCGGAACGACCTTATCGCCCTCGTAGATATGGGTGCACAGACCAATCACCACGTCGGGCGCGCCCTTGGTGTACTGCTCGTACTCGCCGTCCAGGGTCTCGACGACCACAGACATCATCTTACGGCCCGAGTCGAACGGGGCCTCGCCCACGCGCGGGTGCTCGGCAGTCAGGCCAGTAAGACCAGCCTTGCCGGCATCATTGACGAGTGCGCACTCGGTCGGCTCGCCCACGGCCTCGCCCAGCTCCTCGTCCCACTGGGCATCGGAGCACAGCGCCATGCCGGCCAAGAACTTTTCCTTGGGCGCAGCGAGCTCGTGCTTGACGACGGTCATCTTGTTCTGGGTAAGCGTGCCGGTCTTGTCGGAGCAGATGGTCTGCGTGCAGCCAAGGGTCTCGACGGCGGAAAGCTTACGGATAATCGCTTGCCGCTTGGCCATCTTGGTCACGCCGAGCGAAAGGACGATGGTCACGACGGCGACCAGGCCCTCGGGGATGGCAGCGACGGCGAGCGAAACGGCGACCATAAAGGTATCAAGCAGGGCAGTCGGGTCGGTGAGAACGTTGCCCACGCCGTGACGGATGATGTCGACGCCAAAGATGACGACGCAGATGACGATAACCATAATGGTAA
>URXE01000110.1 GCA_900551815.1 uncultured Collinsella sp. | reverse complement strand
CGTGCGCACTCAAGCTCACGGGTTCCGTTGCCGTCATGACCGCTATGAGCGATGCCGCCAAGATGGGCGTCATGGTCAAGGGCGCGAAGTACTTTGAGTCGTTTGCCAAGGCCGATACCATCGTGTTTGATAAGACCGGCACGCTCACCGAGGCGCAGCCGCGTCTTGCCTGCGTGCTCACCACCGATGGCTGGAGCGAGGACGAGGTTCTGCGCCTTTCCGCCTGCTTAGAGGAGCATTTCCCGCATCCGGTGGCACGCGCCGTGGTCAATGCGGCACGCGAGCGCGAGCTCGAGCATCGCGAGCGCCATGCTGCCGTCGAGTACATCGTGGCGCACGGCATCGCTTCGTCCATTGAAGGGCGTCGCGCCATCATCGGTTCCGCGCACTTTGTATTTGAGGACGAGGGTGCGCAGCTCGATTCCGACATTAAGGAGCGCATCGAGCTCCAGATGCAGGGCCTGTCGCCGCTGTACCTGGCGGTCGACGGCACGGTCGTGGGCGTGCTCGGCATCGAGGATCCGCTCAAGCCCGGGGTCCGCGAGGCCATCGCCGACCTGCATGCGCTGGGCGTCAAACATGTCGTTATGCTCACGGGCGACTCCGAGCGCACGGCCGAGCGCATTGCGCGAGAGGCGGGGGTCGACGAGTTTAAGGCCGAGCTGCTGCCTGAGGACAAGTACGCCTATGTGGAGCGCATTAAGAGCGAGGGGCGCCATGTTGCCATGGTGGGCGACGGCGTCAATGATTCGCCGGCGCTCGGTTTGGCCGACGTGGGCCTGGCGATGGGTGGCGGAAGCGACATCGCCAAGGAGGTCGCCGACATCATCCTGACCGACACGGATCTCGCCGCAATCGTGCGCCTGCGCCGCATGAGCCAGGGCCTCATTGATCGCCTGACGAGCTCCTACTCTAAGGTGATGCTCACCAACTCGGCGCTGCTGGCGCTCGGCATCACCGGCACGATTACGCCGCAGACGTCGTCGCTGCTGCACAACGGCTCGACGATCGCCTACAGCCTGAGCAACGCGAAGGCATATCTGCGTTAACAGGCGTGTTCGCCCACGCTATCTGGCCTGCGCCCGGACGGCATCGGTGCCGTCTGGGCGCAGGCCTTTTGCATTTGACCATTTGCTAGCTACTCTATATAGTATTGCTAGCGGTGCTAGCAATTGAAGGGAGCGGGATCAACGTGGGTACTGTTAGTGGCATGGCGCAGGTGAACGTTCGCGTGGATCGCCAGGTCAAGAATCGTGCCGAGGAGGCGCTGCGGCTTTCGGGCGGGTCACTGCCCGAGCTCATCAAAAAGGTGATGGCCAAGGTCGCGCAGGGTGGCGGGCAGTGCGAGGAAGTGCTTGCGGTCGTCGACGACCGGCAGCAGACCGTCGCGCCCGATACTCCGTTCGCCGCATCATGGGCAGCGGCAGACCGGCTTTATGCAGATTTGGGCATCGCTGCGTCGCCCGTATCCGACGATCGCGATTGGGACGCAATCTATTCCGAAGCCATGGACGAGCGCTATCGCCAAAAGGGGATGATCCTGTGAGCGGAGCTCCCCTCAAAATAATGGTGGACGCCAACGTATGGGTTGATTCGTTTTGCGTCGACCATGCCGAGTCGCTTGCCGCGCGTGCGTTTATTGGGCAGGCGACGGAGACGGGGGCGTTGCTGTTCTTTCCGGTGCATATCGCTAAGGACGTGCTGTACGTTGTCCAACACGAGCTGAAGCGTAGCGTTCTTGCCAGCGGGGGAACGCTCGACGAGGCATCTGCCCGTGCAATTGGCGATGCGGCGTTGGCGTTTGTTCGGAACATGACCGAAAACGCTACGGCCGTGGGTGCAGATGCGTCGGATCTTTGGCTGGCCGACAAATACTTAACGCTCCATCGCGATTACGAGGATAACTTGGTACTCGCCGCGTGCAAGCGCGCGCAGGTCGATTACTTGGTGATCAACGATCGCAAACTGCTCGAACATGCCGATCTTGCAGCAAAGACACCTCGTCAAATGATGCCGATTCTTGCTTTGGCCGAACGCGGCGGCGCGGCTATCGGTTGACGCGAACTGTTTGCGGGCCTCTTGGACGACGATGCGCCAAGGGGCCCGCGTCTACTATTTACAAAAGCTCGGCCTTAATGGCAGCACTTTCTGCGAGCTGCTCGGCTGCCTTTTCGTCGGAGCTGTCGAGTGCTGCCAGACTGCGGTAGACCCACTCGTTGACCCGGGTGTTCTTGACGCCTGCGGTCTGCATAAGGGCGCCTACCTCGCGGATTGCTACGAGCAGATCGACTTTGGGACCCGCGAGCTCGACCTCGATGCCGTGGTAGGCGGCCACGCCGCGGTTCTCACTCACGTGGTCGATAAAGCCCTCGACGGTCTCAAGCTGCTGGGCGAGAGCCGCATCATCGTCAGCGTCCAGCGCGACGAGTGCGTTCGATACCGTGAGGGCGGGATGTCCGCAGGGAACAAAGCCCTCGATCACATCCATAGCTTCGGTAATGGTTGAGCCCAGGCCTGCGAGGGCATTGACGATTTGCTGCTTGGTATCCATAACGGTCCTTTCGACGGGTCGATTGTGCTTGGCGAAAATATACGTGACGAGATCGGTAGCAAAAGTGCGAAGTGCAGCGCACATTGGGGTCTTCACAGCTCGTGCATAGAACAGCTGTCCGCTTTCAGAACGTGGTAAGATAACACTCCACAAGCGGGGCTCGCCCCGTATGTTCCTTGAAAAGTCGACGGGTGTTGGGTACTCGTGCCCAATGCTATCCAGACTTTCCCGACATTCGGGGGCGACTGGTTTCGACACGATAGCTCTGAGAGAGGAAGCAAGCCGAGGTCTCCTCGCCTCGTTAAACAGGGGTACCGTCAA
>URXE01000109.1 GCA_900551815.1 uncultured Collinsella sp. | reverse complement strand
AACATTCTAGAACAAACATGAGCGATTTTGAACGCTCGTCCCGACCACTCAACAAAAAGGCGCCCCCGCACAAGCGAAGGCGCCCAATGCGCGCGTTTTAGGCGATAACGCCCTTATGCCTGCTGATAGTGCAGGTGCTTCTCGTCGATATCGGCCAGGTCGCGGTCGAGGTAGCGGCGCGCGAGCCAGTTTGCCATGGGGAGGTTCTGGTCCAGGTAGTTGCCGCACTCCTCGGGAGCGGCTCCGGGGACATCGCCCTCAAAGCCGACAACAAACTCGAACAGCTCACGCACGAGCGGCAGGATCTCCTCGCTCGTCAGCTCACCAAATACGACGAGGTAAAAGCCCGTGCGGCAGCCCATGGGGCCAAAGTAGACAATGCGGCTCGACCACTCGGCATGGTTGCGAAGGAACGTCGCGCCCAGGTGCTCGATGGTGTGGCACTCGGCCGTGTTCATGACCGGCTCCTTGTTGGGCGTGGTCAGGCGCAGGTCAAACGTGGTGACGGCGGCGCCGGTCGCCGGATCGCGGTCGATGCGGCTCACATACACGCCGGGCTCAAGCAGCAGATGGTCAACGGAAAAACTCGCGATGCGCTCCATGGCAGATCCTCTCGGTAGTCAATTTAGGACGGGGCTCTTTTAGCTGGTTCGAATGGTCGTACCAATCATACCAGTCAAAAACCCCGTCCCAAATGAGCTGCCCGGAACGAGGATCAATGAGTTTTTAATCCCCGTCCCAGAAAAATCATGCTAGGTAATCCAGAAGGACTTTTTGGATGGCGCTATATTTGCCGCCCTGCGGCCCGGCGTTTTCTTCGCCTAGATCTCACGCACGCTTTGGCGCTCGACAAAAAAGGTCGATACGGCCGTCTTGCAGGTATAGCTCTTGGGATTGCGGATGTTACCCACCAGGCGGCGCACCGCGATCTCGCCCACCTCGTGCTTGGGAACGTGCACCGTGGTGAGCGGCGGGTTGGAGAAGGCACCCAAAGACAGGTCGTCAAAGCCGATGACCGAGACATCCTCGGGCACACGTATGCCGTGCTCGTTCAGCGCGCGCATGGCGCCTACGGCGAGCACGTCGTTCTCGGCAAAGAAAGCCGTCGGCAGGTTGTCGCGTGAGACGCTGTCGAGCCACGTGCCCATGTCGCGATAGGCGCCCTCGAGCGTGGCGCCCAGCGTGACGCGCCATGTCGGGTTAGCCTCAAGGCCCGCGTCCTCGAGCGCTTGGCGATAGCCGCGCTCACGATCCTTAAAGTTGTGGATACGAAGGTCGCCTGCCAGATAGCCGATTTGCTTGTGACCTTTCTCGATAAGGTAGTCCACGGCGCGCAGTACCGAATCGGTGTTGGCAATGACTACGGCATCGAAGTACTGACGATCGCTCCAGCCATCGAGCACGATCAAGTGGGCGGCAGCGTTGGCAAACAAGGCGTAGTCTTCCTCGCCCAGCTCGGTGCCCATCAGCACGATAGCGGCGGACGGATCGGCGATCAGGCCCTCGACCTGTGGACGCACGGCATCCAAGTCGCTAAAGTCGAGCGAGACAAAGCTCGTGCTCATGCCGTGACGACGCGCCTGGCGCTCCACGCCCTCAATGACCGCAGGATGGAAGGTGCCCTCGTCCAGAATGGCGCCCGTCTTGCGCGCAAGCACGAACTGAATGCTCTCGAGCTGCGTCGACTGCTGATAGCCCAGCGACTGTGCGCACTCCAAGATGACTTTGGCGGTCTCCTCGCTCACGCTGCGCTTGCGGTTGAGCGCGTTGGACACGGTCGCAGGCGAAAAACCGGTGATGCGGCTGATCTCGCGAACACTTGCTTTGGCCATTGTTCCCCCTAGCAACGACCGTGGCAGAGCATCGGGACTCGATGACTCGGCAAATAAACGACCGCAAATTCAATCTAAACAGAATAGTAAATGTTTAATAGCAAGTTTAGCCTGTTGTCAAGCGAAGTGGTGCGACTATTCCCCAACGGGCACATTTACTCGGTAGCTAAAAAAGCCCCGTCCCAAATTGACTACATGGGGCGGGGCGTGAAAATCATTTAGCCAAGGACACGGGCCATGCGCGTCTTGAACTCGGACAGGAAGCGCGGAGCGTCAACAGTCAGCGCCACGAGTGCGCTCTTGTCGGGGTCGGACAGGCGGTGCTCATCGCAGATGGTGCGGCCGCGATACTCGCCGAGCAGGTCGACGCGCAGGTTACAGCCGAGCGCGCCCACGAGCGTGGGGTCAATCGCCACGGCGACGGCAAGCGGATCGTGCAGCGCGCAGCCACCAAGGTAGGGGGTGTTCATCTCGTACGAGCCAATATAGTGCTCCACCATGCTCGCAAACGCGCAACCCGCCATGGTGCCCGAGCCCGTCCAGCCGGCAATGTCGCGACGCGTGAGCACCACGCGATGCGTCACATCCAAACCCACCATAGTGAGCTTGCGGCCCGAACGCAGCACGGCGTCGGCCGCCTCGGGATCACTTGCCATGTTGGCCTCGGCGCCCGCGCTCACGTTGCCGGGCACGGTCAGGGCGCCGCCCATAACCACCACGCGGCCGATAGACATCACCGCTGCCGCATCGCGCTCCAGGGCGAGCGCCAGGTTGGAGAGTGGGCCGGTCGCTACGTAGACCAGATCGGGACCATAGGTGCGCGCGGCATCGATCAGATAATCGACCGCAGCGTTACCGTCGGCAGACGTCGCCCCCACCGGCTCGTAGGGCGACGCCGGCACGCTCGCGCCACCGATGCCGTTCTTGCCGTGAATGAGCGCGGTGGACGCCGGCGGCGTATAGGGCTCAGTCGCCTGCAGAGGACGGTCGGCACCCAGGTACACCGGCACCTCGGGACGACCCAACAGGTCGAGCACCGCCAAGCAGTTATGCGCCGACTGGTCGACGCGCACGTTGCCAAAGCACGTGGTAATGCCGACGAGCTCCACCTCGGGGCTCGCGATGGCATAGGCAAGCGCCATCGCATCGTCCACACCCATATCCAGATCAAGGATCAGCTTCTT
>URXE01000108.1 GCA_900551815.1 uncultured Collinsella sp. | reverse complement strand
AGATTCGCCTTAGTCTCGTGGGCTCGGAGATGTGTATAAGAGACAGCTTCGGAGCACGTCGAACGGCCCCAGAACAGCCAGCAGCGCGACCGCTGCGCCGGCTACGCACAGCGCGAGGCACGGCCCCGCGTCCTTAACGCACTTCTTTGCGAGATGCTTTGCGTTGTCACTCATCGGTATCGAACTCCTTAGAGGGTCGTTGTTCAGACGCATGCCGCCGCGGCAGAGCGGGGCGGCAGGGTAAGTGTCACATGCTGTGCGGACATCAATGGAGAAACCGCCTGCTCGACCAACCTTTGACGCCGTTTTGCACCGGCACCACATCCCCCGCTATCGAGGTCTAATACTTTTCCCACCGCTACCCAAAAACTCATCCAACATTAATCTTGGCTCAAGAATCGCTTAATCTATAACCTGCACTATAGAGTTCGACCAAGGGCGGGGCGGCACCGCGCAACGCAGACCGCCGAACGCAACGCTCGCGCCCGGGCAGATCGCCCGGCGTCGCGCCCATCGAACGAAAGGACAGGTCATGGACGACCTCGAAAAAGTTGAAACCATCCGCACCAAGTGCAACGTGAGCTACACCGATGCCAAGGCAGCGCTCGACGCCGCCGATGGCAACGTTCTGGACGCCATCATTTGGCTCGAGTCGCAGGGCAAGACCCAGACCACGTCAGCGCACGCCGCCACCGAATCCACGCCGGTCGACGAGCCCTCGGCCGAGATGGTCGCCGCGCAGGCCGCCTACGAAAAGTCGAGCGAAAAGACCGACTTCTCCAAGAAGATGGACAGCGTGTGGGGGTACCTCAAAAAGCTCTTCCGCCTGAGCCTGGACACCAAGTTTATCGCCACGCGCCGCGATGCGATTATCCTCAACATTCCCATCCTGATCCCCATCGTCGCCCTGTTTGCCTGGGGCGCCACGATTTGGCTGATGCTGCTTGGCCTGTTCTTTGGCATGCGCTACCGCATCGATAGCGACGGCGACGTGCCCGGCAGCATCAACAACCTGATGGATCACGCCGCCGACGCCGCGGACGGCATCAAGCAAAATCTGAACGACGACAAGTAATCACAGACGGGGGCACGCATGGCACGGATCCTGATCGTAGAGGACGAGGAGAAAATCGCCCGCTTTGTGACACTCGAGCTGGAGCACGAGGGCTACCAGGTGGAGCACGCCGCCGATGGCCGCACCGCCGTTGACCTGGCGATGGAGCGCGACTACGATCTGATTCTGCTCGATGTGCTGTTGCCGCAGCTCAACGGCATGGAGGTCTTGCGGCGTGTCCGCAAGCACAAGGATGTGCCGGTGATCATGGTCACCGCGCGCGATGCCGTTATGGATAAGGTGGCCGGGCTCGATGCCGGCGCCGACGATTACCTGACCAAGCCATTTGCGATCGAGGAGTTGTTCGCACGGATCCGTGTGGCGCTGAAGCGCTCGGAGGCCGTGCGGACGGCTTCGAGCGTTGGCGGCGCCGGCGCCGGGACTGGCGTAGCGAGCGGCACGGCCGCCGGTATCGCCACAATGTCCCCGGCAACCGACACGGCCCAGGCTGCTGCCACGCCCTCCCCCGCCACACTCACCGTGGGCTCGGTTGCACTCGACCCCAACCGCCGTGAAGTCACGGTCGGCGGCTCGCCCATCGTGCTGACTGCCCGCGAGTTCGACGTTCTCGCCCTGCTTATGGCGCATCCCGAAACCGTGCTCACGCGCGGGCGCATCGCGCACGAGGCGCTGGGCTACGAATACGTGGGCGACACCAACAACGTCGACGTACACATCGCGCACCTGCGCGCCAAAATCGAGGACGCCGGCGGCGCTCGCATCATCCAGACCGTGCGCGGGGTGGGCTATGTCTGCCGCGCGTAACGCCGAGGCCAAGCGCGTCACCTCCATCGCCCGCGCCATCAACTGGAGTTATATGTGGCGCCGTCTGATGAGCTACGTCTGGCTCGATCTGCTGCTGATGGTGATTGCGGCGGCGATCCTCGTCTATGGATACAACCAGACGCTGCCCGAAGGCGCGTTTACCGCAGGCTGGATTCCAGGCGCCACCGTTCACGGCATGTCGCTGACGCCCGCGCGCGGCTGGGACCTGGCAACGCTCGCCTATACCGTCGAGCTTGCGCACACCAGCAAGACCTTCCCGCTCGCGCAGGACCTCGTCGCGCTATGGCCTCTCTACCTTGTCGTTGTGGGTTGGCAGGTCATCAGCGTGCTCAACATGCTCGGCGGCGCCCGCCGCGTGCGCCGTACCATGGCACCACTCAACGACCTGGCCTTACGCGTGGACGAGCTCGGCCGTATGCAGCTCTCCGGCGGCAAGATGGAAACGCTGGAGCAGGCCATCGAGCGCGCAAGCGTCGACTCGCCGAGCGTCACCACCGGCGACGCCGACCTGGCGAGCATCGAGGTCGCGCTCAACCGCCTGCTGCGCCAGATGCAAGAGGCCAAGCTGCAGCAGATGCGCTTTGTCAACGATGCGAGTCACGAGCTGCGCACGCCCATCGCGGTGATTCAGGGCTACGTAAACATGCTCGATCGTTGGGGTAAGGACGACCCGGCCGTGCTGGCAGAGTCCATCGCCTCGCTCAAGGCCGAAAGCGAGCACATGCAGGAGCTCGTGGAACAACTGCTGTTTTTGGCACGCGGAGATGCCGGCCGCACCGTGCTGCGGCGCGTGAATACCAACCTGGCTGCACTGGTCGGCGAGGTGTGCGAGGAATCGCAGATGATTGATGCCGGGCACACATATCGGCTGGCTTTTGACGCTGCGTTTGCCAGCGACCCGCGCTGCGACGCGTCCGTCGATGTCGCGCTCGTGAAGCAGGCTCTGCGCGTGATCGTGCAAAACGCCGCTAAGTATTCGGACGCGGGAACGACCGTCACATTTGGCATAACACCCGAAGCGGGCACGGGCGCGGTCGACATAGCCGTTGAAGACGAGGGCATCGGCATGAACCAGGAATCCGCAGCTCACGCGTTCGAGCGGTTCTACCGCGCCGACAACGCGCGCGATGCCGGCGCACAGGGTTCGGGCCTGGGGCTCGCTATCGCCAAGTGGATCGTCGACAGCCACGGCGGCGTCATCGGTGTGACCTCGGTCGAAGGGGTCGGCAGCCGCTTTACGATTCGCCTGCCGCGGTAGGAAGCCCCCTCGTGAATCGAGGTCTAATACTTTTCCGCGAAGTGAACGTCTGTTTTTGGACCCCTGAAGC
>URXE01000107.1 GCA_900551815.1 uncultured Collinsella sp. | reverse complement strand
ATGACTAGTCGTTGGGGACGTTCTTGTTTGACTAGTCGTTTAAGAACGTCCCCAACGACTACATAGCATGAGAGTGGACAATCTCCCGGTTTGAGCCTGCATTCAAGCTCAAAGTGGGAAATTATCCACTCTCGTTTCGTTTGTTGATTTCGATGCCTACATTTGTAGGAACAGTTCGTGGAGGCGGGTGTCTTCATCGAGTTCGGGGTGGAAGGTTACGCCGAGCTGGTTGCCCTGGCGCGCGGCGACGATACGGCCGTCGACTTTCGCTAAGGCCTTTGCGTCGCCGTGGACCTCGACGATGCGGGGCGCGCGGATAAACGTCAGCGGCACTTCACCGTCGATGCCGGCTACCTGTCCCTTGGTTCGAAAGCTGCCGAGCTGCCTGCCGTAGGCATTGCGCTCGACAAGCACATCCATGGTTGCCAAACGGGGCGTGCCCTTATCGTCATGGGCGGCAAGGTCGTGAGCCAGCAGAATCAGGCCGGCGCAGGTGCCCAGGACGGGCATGCCTTCAGCGATACGGGCACGAAGCTCCTCGAGCATGCCCAACTCATCAAGCAGCTTCCCTTGAACGGTAGACTCGCCGCCGGGAAGTACCAGACGGTCAAAGTCCTGCTTCAAATCAGCCGCCTGCCTCAGCTCAATACAGTGTGCGCCCAGCTCGGACAGCCTCGCCTCGTGCTCGGCAAAAGCACCTTGGACCGCCAGCACGGCGACCGTTTGGTCTGCATAATCGCTCATGTGCGATCCTTTCTGCCGGACTAGCGTCCGCGCTCCTCCATGATGATCTCGATCTCGTCGGCGTTGATGCCGACCATGGCCTCGCCCAGGTCCTCCGAAAGCTCGGCAATGAGCTTGGCATCGGTGAAGTTTGCCACGGCCTTGACGATGGCGGCGGCGCGCTTGGCCGGGTCGCCGCTCTTAAAGATGCCCGAGCCGACAAAGACGCCCTCGGCGCCCAGCTGCATCATCAGCGCAGCGTCGGCGGGGGTCGCTACGCCGCCGGCGGCAAAGTTCACGACGGGAAGCTTTCCCGTGGCATGGACCTCGCGCACCAGCTCGACCGGAACCTGCAGTTGCTTGGCTGCCTCAAAGAGCTCGTCATCGCGAAGGGCAATAACGTCGCGGATCTGATTTTGGATCTTGCGCATGTGACGCACAGCCTGAACGACGTCGCCCGTGCCCGGCTCGCCCTTGGTGCGAATCATCGTGGCGCCCTCGGCAACACGGCGCAGCGCCTCGCCCAGGTCGCGGGCACCACAGACAAACGGGACGTCAAACTGGGTCTTGTCGATGTGATAGACATCGTCGGCAGGGGAGAGAACCTCGGACTCATCGATGTAGTCGATCTCGATGGCCTGCAGGACCTGCGCCTCGACGATGTGACCGATGCGGCACTTGGCCATGACGGGAATGGAGACGGCCTCTTGGATGCCCTTGATCATTTTGGGGTCGCTCATGCGCGAGACGCCGCCTGCGGCACGGATGTCGGCCGGGATGCGCTCGAGTGCCATGACGGCGCAGGCGCCTGCCTCCTCGGCGATGCGTGCCTGCTCGGGCGTGGTGACGTCCATGATGACGCCGCCCTTGAGCATCTGCGCGAGCTCGCGATTGAGTTTGACGCGATCGGCCTTGCTGGTCTGTTCTGCCATGGTTGCTCCCTTGGTTGGCATGT
Organism: uncultured Collinsella sp.; assembly: GCA_900551815.1. GTDB lineage: Bacteria > Actinomycetota > Coriobacteriia > Coriobacteriales > Coriobacteriaceae > Collinsella. The sequence goes on along the minus strand of URXE01000107.1, from coordinate 1,610 downwards.
GCATTGCTTGACGGAACATCCTATCGGGGAGCTGGGTATGGCGAAATACTCAGATTTCGAGATAATGACAAGGTCAGACTAATACCAGATTGAATGACTTAATAAGGTCAGGTGATAGGCTCATGCTTGACTACAATTTGGAAAAACGCGGCGGAGCATCGCTCTATGAGTATGTTTACCAGCAAATTCGAGATGATATCGTTGCTGGACGCATTGCGGCGGGGGAGCATCTTCCGTCTAAGCGTGCCTTTGCCAGTCATCTGGGAATCAGTGTCATTACCATCGAGAATGCATATAGCCAGTTACTTGCCGAGGGCTATATTTGTTCAATGCCGCGCCGTGGCTATTACGCTTGCGAGCTTCCGGATGCACCCGTTTTGCCTTTGGCTTCGGAGGGCATCGACCGAGATGCCGTCTCTGTGGGCCCCAGCGTGCATGATGTCAACGGACGGGTCGAGCAATTCGACGCACTTTCTCCTTCCACTTTGGAGGCGGCGCGGCTTTGGCAAAGCGTACTGCGGGCGACGCTGGCATCCGAAGACGAGCGCGAAATCTTCTCACCCGCACCGGCACAGGGCACCGCTCGGCTACGACGCGCGATTGCTCATCATCTGCGCGGGACAAGGGGTATGAATGTCGACCCCAACAACATTGTTATCGGCGCGGGCGCCCAGCTGCTCGATACCATGTTGGTTCAGCTGCTTGGAGCCGACAAGGTGTATGCCGTTGAGGATCCGGGCTATTTACGCCTGACACGCATCTATCAGGCTATGGGCTGCAAAGTTCGACATATCCCGTTGGATGACGACGGCGTGGACTTGAGCACTCTGCAGAAAAGCGGGACCGATGTCCTTCACCTGATGCCGTCCCATCAGTATCCGACCGGCCTTGTGACGAGCATTGCACGTCGCTATGCGCTGCTGAGCTGGGCCGCCGAGCAGCCGGGCCGATATCTCATCGAAGACGACTTTGATTGCGAGTTTCGCCTTGCCGGCAAGCCGATTCCCGCGCTCGCGTCAATCGATGCCGCCCAGTCGGTTATCTACACCAACACGTTTTCGAAGAGCCTTTCATCGGCGTTGCGTCTAGCGTACATGGTGTTGCCCGATGAGCTGATGGAGCGGTTTAGGCACAACCTTGGTTTTTACGCCTCATCGGTGAGCTCTGTTGACCAGGTCGCTTTGGCTCGTTTGCTGGAATCGGGTGATTACGAGCGACATGTGAACCGCGTGCGCGTGCGCGCTCGCGAGGCGCGCGATGGCCTGGCGGCGCTTGTACGGAAAGCGTTCCCGGCAGGGGAGGTCTCGATTGAGCATGCAGACGCGGGCCTTTACTGCACCGTGGTTGCAGAGCGCGGAGCGGGTGGAAGCTCTTTTGTGCGGGCCCTCACGCGCTCGAGTATCCCTTTTGTCGACATCAGTGACTGTTATTGGTGTGCCGATGGCGTATCTGTCCCTGAAAACTCAAGTCAAATTCTTGTTCAGTATGACGATTTGAGTCCAAAAGTGCTTAATACCTTGGAATTGCAGCTAATGGGAGCACTCTGCAACCTAAGGGGGGTGCGGACGATTTCTTGGACCGCGCCTAGGCGTATCCAAGCTTCCTGCGGT
>URXE01000106.1 GCA_900551815.1 uncultured Collinsella sp. | reverse complement strand
CGCAGGAAGCTTGGATACGCCTAGGCGCGGTCCAAGAAATCGTCCGCACCCCCATGTTGCGCAACAACTTTTTGATTTTTGCCCTCATGGTATTGGTAGCAAAGAAAGGCAGGTGCTTACCAAGATGGATCAGACGACCGATAAGAAGAACGTCGCGGCGGCCCCGATCGACGCCAAGGTCGACATGGTTGCCAAGCTCGCTGGCGTCAACGGGCTCAAGCTCGTCTCGAGCGCGGCGGGCGGCACGCAGGTCTTTGTCGGTTCCTGCACGGCTGACGGGTTGCGTGGCACCTCGTGCTCGCTCAAGCTCATCCGCGGCGACATCGATCACCTGCGTCGCCAGGGCGACTTCTTCTGTCGTGTCTCGGACACGCAGGCCGATGCCGGCGGTACCCTCACGCCCTCCTCGCATGGCTTGGCGCGCGTGCTCTTCCACGAACTCGTCGCCCTGCCCGGGGATGACGTCGTGTTGGCCGTGGTGACCGTCATGGTTCCGGGCGTGTCGTTTGCCGACGTGGTGCGCACCTGCGCCACGGGCGTTCGCACCCTCTCGTTTGCGCAGTCGCTTTTGCTCGTGTCCTCGTGCTTTAAGGCGCTCGCCCAGGCACAGGCCGCCTTTGGTGGGACGTTTGTCCATCAGGACCTTAAGCCCTCCAACATCGTGTTCGAGAGCGACCCCTTTGATCTGGCGCCCGACCTTTTGGGGGATATCCCCCGGGCCGCCCTCATTGATCCTGACTTTTCGTTTTTGGCCGAGGAGGGGGCCTATCGCGCCCGCCCGCATGGAACGCCGGGCTATCTGGCACCCGAGCTGCTGCTGGGGGAGGCCGATGGGGCACGCTACGCCCTGCCCGCGTCCGATGTGTTCTCGCTGGGCGTCCTTGCCCACGAGGCGCTCTGCGGCAGCCTGCCGTACTTGCCGGGTGCACCCGACGTCGGTGGCTCCGGCAGCGCGTGGCGGGATTTCCTCGGGGCTTGCCGAGACACGGGTGTCGAAGCCATTGCGGTGGACGAGGGCCTGCCGGCGGACGTGCGCGCCGCCATCGCGGCGTGCCTGGCCAGCGACCCCGATGCTCGTCCAAAGGCGGCTCAGATGGCCCGCGTGTTTGACGATCTGGCTCGCCGCCACGTGCAGCTTAAGGGCGACTTTATTGGCGATCGGCACGTGATGGATGTGGTGACGCCCGTCACGTTGCTGTAATGCCGCCCGCACCGGCGGCGATGTTGAGTTACTGGACTGTTCCCGAGGTGTTGCGCAACAGCGCGGGAATGCGGTGGCCCCTAAAGTTTGGGGTACCGGGGAGTTAGGAAAGGGGGCCTCATGGCGAGCTCCTCTCAGGTTTGCGATTGCGTTCACGAGCATGGTTGGGACAGTGCGTTCTACCGTTTTGCCGAGACCATCAGAAACCTGACGTGCGGCGGCTGCAACCACAAGCACATCTACGCGCTCGTGGGCACCCGTGGCAGGTATATCAACCACAGCAACCCGGTCGTTCGTAAGCGTACGGCCGCGGCGCTGTCCCGCCTGATGCATTCGAGCCGCTATGCAGCCGATATGCAGCAGGGTTATGCCGACGACAGCTCGGTGTTCTCCAGGGCCGCGACTTCGTTGATCGAGATGCTGCACGAGACGACCAAGCTGGACGATGCGGAGCTGTTTGACTACGCGCTCCACACCTCGTGGCCCGAGCTGCTTCGCGGACTGGAAAGCGAGCGTCGCGCCGGCCGCGAGGTCGATCCGCTGCGCATGGCCTGCGAGTCGCGCGAGGTGGTGCGCTGGGGCGAGCAACAGGCCGCTTGCGATTGTGCCCCGCTTGCCGAGCTCTTCGCCGCCTGCTTTCGCACCATGGCCTTTGGCTGCCTGGACGATCGTTTCGCCCGCACGCTTTGTTCTCGTACGCCCGCGGAGTCCGATGACTCGCCGGCGGCGTGCGGCGAGCGTGTGCCCGAGGGCGCTTGCCTGGTGCGCACCACGGTCGGAGACGGACCGTGTATCTCGGGCGTGTGGTGCGTGGATGCCGACCGGCCCTTTTCGATCGGGCGCTTTAGCAGCTGCGACGCAATCGAGGCCGACCCGGTGGTCTCGCGTCTGCACTGTCGCGTTTTCATGCTCGACGGCACCTGGTTTTTGGAGGATGGCGGAAGCACTCACGGCACACGCGTCCTGCGCGGTGCGGATGATGCCCTTTCCTGCGTTTTCGACAGCGGGGGAGAGAAGGGCCCCCGGGCCTTTCCGCTCGAATTCGGCGACCGCATTGTACTCGCCGGCCGAATTACCTATTGGTTTTGCGCGCGCGACGCGCATGTTCTGACGATTGGTTAGCCAAATGGAAAAACGAGTTATTCAACAGCGTGACGGTTCTATGGCGCTCGGCTACGTGGTCGCCGACCAGCGTCAGCTCGACAAGCGTCTCTATGAAGCTGTAACCGGCGGCGTCGTGCCCTACCTGCTGCCCGGCGCTCTTATGCGCTACCCCGATGGCGTGCTCGAGATGCGCTATCGCATTGCCGGCGAGACCTTGGAGCAGCGTCTGGCGCGCCCCTTTGACGGTGCCGAGACCTGTGAGCTGCTCGATAGCATCTCCAGCGCGCTTGATGCTCTGGTTGCGGGCCAGATGCCGCTTATGAACCTGCGCTTTGCCGCCGATGAGGTGGTTATGGACGCCGCCGGCACCGGATGCCGCTTTGTGTTTTTGCCCATGACCGGCATCAAGCCCAACCTGGATGGTGTCCGCGTCTTCTTTGAGTCGGTCGCCGCCGCGGTCAAGCCCGCCGACGATATTGCCCAGAACGCGCTGACGTCGCTGAGCTCTTTCTTTAAGAAGTCCGGCCCCTTCGACATCTTGGGTTTCTCGCGCCATTTGAAGCAGGTGAGCGTGAGCGCGATGCTCATGGATGCCGGCACTACCGTGCTCGACGATGGCGATGGCGATGACCACGGCACCACGGTGCTCGACAGCGGCGATGACCACGGCACGACGGTGCTCGATGATGGCGAGGACCTGGACGTGTCTACCCCCGGCCCCGTGCTGGGCACGGTCGTTCTTTCCGATTTGGAAGACGAGCCGATCGCCGCTACCGAACCTGCACCTGCGCCCGCGCCTGAGTCGCAGCCTGCCCCTGAGCCGGAGCCCGAGCCTGAGCCCGAGCCCGAGCCGGCGCCTGAGGACGAGGACGACCTGGCCGACGCGCCCATCGCCCAGTCCCGCCCGGATCGCACTGGCGTGCTCAACCCGATCGACTTTAAGGTCGCCGAGGGTTACGAGTCCCTGTTCTCCCAGGATACGGTCGAGCGCCATGGCTCCCATGTGAACGATGCCAAGGCGCCTGCGCACGCCGCCCACGCTCCCAAGCCCGAGCCCACGAGACTAAGGCGAATCTCGTATGCCGTCTTCTGCTTGAAAAAAA
>URXE01000105.1 GCA_900551815.1 uncultured Collinsella sp. | reverse complement strand
TTCTTGGTCGCGGGGGCAGGATTTGAACCTACGACCTCCGGGTTATGAGCCCGGCGAGCTACCAGACTGCTCCACCCCGCAATGTCTGGGCGCCTCATGTGCGCAAGAAAGAATATTACGTGGGAGTTCGGTAAACGGCAAGGAAAATCTCGTAGAGCATAATTCCTTCATATTTAAACCCCTCAGTCCATATCACCGTAAACGAATCGCAGCCGAGCGCCGTCGACGGCGCGTATACAATGGTGCGCGTCCTTTTATGCCAACACTGGGAGTAGACATGCTGCTCGCTATCGATATGGGAAACACGCAGACGGCCATGGGCCTGTTTGACGGAGACGAGCTGGTGCAGTCGTGGCGCATGCCCACCGACCGCTCCTATACCGCCGACGAAATCCATGTGCGCCTGATGGGTTTCTTTAAGATGTACGGCCTTTCGCTCGACGCGGTCGACGCGATCGCCTTTGCCGGCGTGGTGCCGCAGCTCTCGCGCGAGTGGCACGCCGTGGCCGACCGCATTGCCGCGGACGCCATCGTTATCGGGCCGCAGACGGCCGCCGTGACCAAGCTGCGTGCGGCACGCCCCCAGGCCGTGGGTGCCGATCGCGTCGCCAACGCCGTCGCTGCCGAGACCTTCTACGGCGCCCCGGCAATCGTGGTGGACTTTGGCACCGCGACCAATATCGACGTCATCGATAAGGACGGTTATTACATTGGCGGAGCGATCGCGCCGGGCATCCGCATCTCCATGGACGCGCTTGCCGCCCGTGCCGCCAAGCTCGCCAGCGTTCCGCTCGAGGCGCCGGAGCACGCCATCGGCCGCGATACCGAGGAGTGCATCAAGGTCGGCGCCGTAACGGGCGCCGCCGCCATGGCCGAGGGCTTGGTCGCGCGCATGAAGCGCGAGCTGGGCCGCGAGGACGCCACCGTTATCGCCACGGGCGGTCTCGCCGGCATCGTCGCCGATTCGACCGATGCCTTCGACGTGGTCGACGGGCAGCTCACCATCAAGGGCATCTGCGAAATCTACCGCCGCATGCAGGAGCTGGGGTAGGCTCTGGCGAAGCCGAGGCGTTACAGCCCGCGAATCCGTACGGCCTCGGGCGGAAACTCTTGCTCGCCGGCATCGGTCTTAATGGTCGCGCGACCCCAGATGTCCAGGCCCGCAAACACGCCGACCGCGAGCGGCAGGCCGTTGGGCGACAACGCCGCAACTTGGCGGCCCAGCAGCGGCACCATGTCGAAGTACTCGCCCAGCACCGGGGCCAGCGGGCCGGCAGCGCCCTGTGGTGTGTTGGCGGCAACCGCCCAGGCGCCAACGCGAGCGAGCACCGCCGCGGCCAGTGCCTCGACCAGCGCCTCACCGGCCACATCTACGCCGAGCTCGCCCAGCGCCGCGCGCTCAACATCCACCGTCACCGCCGCAAACATGCCCGCGGCACCGGCACCACCGTTGACGGCGACGCGCGCGAGCGACGTCTCAAACGCAGGCGCGCCGCACACGATGTCGCTCGGCCACTGGATGCCCACTTTGCCGGCAAGCCCCAGGCCCGGCATTGCGGCCGTGCCCGCGAGCGCATCCATCATGCCCATTGCGGCCACAAACGGCAGGCCGTGGAAGGTATGCATGTTCACATCGGGGCGCACGACCAGCGAAAACGTCAACGACGCCTCGCCCGCGCTCCAAGCACACCAGCCCGCGGACACACCTTCGCGACCCGCGTCGCGCGCCGCGTCGAGCTCGGTACCGGCGGCAACAGCATTCATCTCGATCATCTACATACGCCCCAATTCGCCCACGATATGGCCCACGCGATCCTCGGGCTCCTTGACCTCGACGCCGTTGTAGCGGAAGAACCGCGCCGGGTCGTGCATCAGGTCCTCGAGCGGCACCAGCACAAAATCGCGCTCGCCAATGAGCGGATGCGGCAGGCGCAGCTTTTTGCCGCCGTGGGTCTCGCCGTCCATCCACAGCAGGTCCAAGTCGATGGTGCGCGGGCCGTTTGCCTTGGCCTTTTTGGAGCGGTCTCGGCCCAGCTCGGCCTCAATCTTCATGAGCTCGTCGAGCAGCACCAGCGGCGCCAGCTCGGTCTTGATCTCGATGACGGCGTTGGCAAACGCGTCCTGGCGCGTCTCGTAGGCCGGCTCGCTCTCGTAGATGCGCGAGCAGTTGGACACGCAGGTGAGCGGGATCTCGGCAATCATGTCGCGCGCGGCGCGGATGTTGTCGCAGCGATGCCCCAGGTTGGAACCCACGGCCACAAACGCGCGGCGCGGCTGCGGCTTGGCAACGGCCCAGTAACCGTTCAGGAACTGCGCAAAGCCCGCAACGTCATGCACGCGCACGATGTTGGCGCCGGCCTGGATGGCACCCAGGCACACGCCAAACGTGGCGGCATCGCGCGCGACGGCCTCGGTCACGCCCGAGACGGCGCCCACAAAGCGCTTGCGCGACACGGCGCACATGAGCGGGTAGCCCAGCGACGCCATCTTGGCGGTCTCGCGCTGGATGACGATGTCCTCGTTGGCCGTCTTGCCAAAGCCCGGACCGGGATCGATGCAGATGCGGTCGCGCGACACGCCGGCGTGGATGAGCGTACGGGCCTGGTCGGACAGAAAGCCCATGACGCGGCGCATGATGGGCGCCGAATCGGGCAGGGTAAAGCGGCGGAGCTGCGAGGTGGGCACATAGGCTTCCTCACGGCGGGCACTGCGGCGCATCATGGCGGCCAGGTGGTCGCTGGGCTCTGGCGCGGCTTCGGTAGCCGCGGGCACGGTCTCGGGCTCTGCAGTCTCGGCGGCAGGAGCGGTCTGTTCGGCAGCCGGCGTCTCTGGCTCGGACTCGGGTGCGGGCTCCGGTTCGCCAAACGGCAGTGAGGGCTGTACCACACCGCCCGGAAGCTTGGCCTCAACCTTGGGCTCGCCCAGCAACTTGCCGCGACGGCGACGGGCCGGCTTCTCGGCCTCGCGCGCGGCCTCGGCAGCCGCTTCGCGTGCCTTCTCGGCAACAAACGCCGCAGCCGAGGTATCGAGCTGCACCGTCGCGTGCGTGCGGGCGGGTGTGGCGACCTCGCCGGCGTGCATTACGATGACGCCGCAGGTGCTCGTCTTAACGAACTCAACCATCTTGGGATCGGTGAAGCCCGTCACGTCGTTAACAATCGAAGCACCGCAGCGCACAGCCGCCTTGGCAACCGCCACATGACGCGTATCGATCGAGACGATGGCACCCTCTTTGGCGAGCGCGCGCACGACGGGCAGCACGCGACGCGCCTCCTCGTCGGGGTTGACCGGGGTAAAGCCGGGGCGCGTGGACTCGCCGCCCACGTCGATGATGTCGGCGCCGGCATCGAGCATCGCCAGGCCGTACTCGATAGCGGCATCTTGGTCAAAGTGCTCACCGCCGTCGCTAAACGAATCGGGCGTCACGTTGAGGACGCCCATGATGCGCGGACGGTCAAAGCTGAGCTCGTACTTTCCGCACCGCCATGTCTTGCTGTCGTTCGCCATGAACATCCTCCTAAAATGCCCACGCCGCCGCGCTCGGGCGCTGGCGGCGGGGTCGCTTTGCAATCAGTCTTTCTATTGTATCCGCGCGCGCGGGCTAGAACGCAAACGCGGCCGCGATGTCGCAAGAAATCAGCAGGTCGGCATTTGCATCCTGATCGGTGGG
>URXE01000104.1 GCA_900551815.1 uncultured Collinsella sp. | reverse complement strand
ATCGCGCCCGAAACCATCCTGGTATTACCGCTCTTGCTGTTAACCACCAAAGAGCATGTCATAGTCACGTTGCCTCGTTTCCCCCGAAACTCGAGCCATTAATGCAGTTTATTAGATGAATATCTTAGTACTAACGACGCAGATGTAAACCATCAGCCGTCAATCGGTGGCCCCTACTGGGCAAACTGGCTGCGGTAAAGATCGGCATAGAAGCCGTCTGCCGCCAGCAGCTCGTCGTGCGTGCCGCGCTCGATAATCTCGCCATCGCGCATTACCAGGATGCAATCGGCGTTGCGAATCGTCGACAGGCGGTGTGCCACGACAAAGCTCGTGCGGCCAGCCATGAGCTCGTCGAATGCCGCCTGCACCTGCAGCTCGGTACGCGTATCGATGCTCGACGTTGCCTCGTCCAGCAGCAGAATCGCCGGATCGGTGAGCATGACGCGCGCGATGCACAGCAGCTGTTTTTGACCCTGGCTAAACGTGCCGCCGTCCTCGCCGATGACCGTATCGTAGCCGCCTGGCAGCTGCACGATAAACTTGTGCGCGTGCGCGCTCTTGGCCGCCTCGACAACCTGTTCGCGCGTGGCATCGGGACAGCCGTAAGCGATGTTTTCCGCCACCGTGCCCTCGAACAGCCAAGTGTCCTGCAGCACCATGCCAAAGGCGCGGCGCAGGCTTGCGCGCGTGTAGTCACGCGAGGAACGGCCATCGACCGCGATGCGCCCAGCATCGATATCGTAAAAGCGCAGTAGCAGGTTGATGAGCGTCGTCTTGCCACAGCCCGTGGGACCGACGAGGGCATAGCGCATACCGGGCTTGGCATCGATGCAGATATCCTGCAGCAGTTTGCGGTCGGGCACATAGCTAAAGTCCACATGCTCAAACGAAACCTCGCCCTTCGGGGCGGCGAGCTCAATGGCATCCACAGCGTCGGGTTCCTGCTCGCGCGCATCGAGCAACGCGAACATGCGGCGCGCCGAGGCGTACGCCGTCTGGATCTGCGTGATGACGTTCGTAACCTCGTTGAACGGCTTAGTGTACTGGTTGGCGTAGGACAGAAAGATCTGCACGCCGCCCACCGTAAGCGCCGCGGGCACGCCCGTGATCACGCCCACGCAGCCGATCACAGCGACAACGGCATAGATGATGTTATTGATAAAACGCGTGCCGGGGTTGGAGAGCGAACCCATAAACTGCGCGCGCTCGCCCGCCGTATAGAGCTCGGCGTTGAGGACATCGAAGCGCTGTTGAGCGTGCGGGCCGTAGGCGAAGGCGTCCACGAGCTTTTGCTCGCCTACGTACTCCTCGATATGACCACCGAGCTGGCCTTGGATGCGCTGTTGAGCAGTGAAGCTCTTATTGGAAAGCTTGGCGATGGCACCGGCCGCAAAAATGGAAAGCGGCGTGACGAGCACCACCACAAGCGTCATGGCCAGGTTGATGGAGAGCATAAACGCGAGCGTGCCCACGATGGTGATAACACCGGTAAAGAGCTGCGTAAAGCCCTGCAGCAGGCCGTCGCCCACCTGGTCGACGTCGTTGACCACGCGACTCATAAGGTCGCCGTGGGCATGGCCGTCGATAAAGCTGAGCGGCATGCGGCTGAGCTTGTCGCTCGCCTCCACGCGCATGTCGCGCACCGTCTCGTAGGACAGACGGTTGACGCAGTAGCCCTGCAGCCACTGGAAGGCCGCCGCGCCCACTACGACAATCGCGAGCTTGGTAACGAGCGGCAACAGCTCGTCAAAGTCCACCTGCCCGGCGGCAACGATGAGGTCGATGCCCTCGCCGATGAGGATGGGCGTATAGAGCTGCAAGATCACCGAGATGGCGGCGCTCACAAACGACGCCGTAAACGAAATGCGATGCGGACGGACGTAGCCCAGCAGGCGGCGAGTCACCGCGCCCACGGGATAGCGCTCGGGATCGCCGGGCTGGCGCGGGCCGTCGCCCAGGTCGTTAAGGTTATCGTTGCCGGACACGTTGGCCGTCATCGTGGCGACCGAACCGGAAGAAGTATACGGATTCATCTAGCAGTCCTCCTTTGCGCAGGCGGATGCGGAGGCGATCGGGGCGCTTGGGGCGGACGCGGGCGCCGCGCTCCCCTGCTGGCCCTCAAGCTCCTCGCGGCGCAGCTGCGACTGGCAAATCTCGCGATAGAGCTGGCAGCTTGCATACAGCTCGTCATGCGTGCCCAGGCCCGCAACCGAGCCGTGGTCGAGCACGCAGATCATGTCGGCGTCGCGCACGGTCGAGACGCGCTGGCTCACGATCACCGTGGTCAGCGGGAGCCCGCCCGCGGCGGCACCACGCACGCTGCGCTCGCGGATGGCATGGCGAAGCGCCGCGTCGGTCTTAAAGTCGAGCGCCGAGGCGGAGTCATCCATGATTAGGACCTGCGGAGCGCCCACCAGGGCACGTGCGATGGTCAGGCGCTGACGTTGTCCGCCGCTGAAGTTCTTGCCGCCCGCCTCGACCGGGGCGTCGAGGCCCTGGGGCTTGTTGTGCATGAACTCGCTCGCCTGCGCCATATCGAGCGCTGCCCAGAGCTCCTCGTCGGTCGCCGACTCGTCACGCCAGGTCAGGTTGCTGCGGATGGTGCCGCTCACGAGCGACGCACGCTGCGGAACAGTCGCAACCACATGGCGCAGCTGGTCGAGCGGCCAAGCGCGCACGTCGGCACCCATCACGCACACGCTGCCGGCGCCCGTGTCGTACAGGCGCGGGATGAGCGAGACGAGCGTGGACTTACCACTGCCCGTACCGCCAATAATGCCGAGCGTCTTGCCCAGCGGGAGTTCCAGCGTCACATCGTTGACAGCATTGGCCGCGCCGGCGCCAAACGAGAAGCTCGCATGGCTCAAGCTCAGCGCAGGAACGGGAGCGACATTGCCCGGCTTGGGCAGCGCGACCGGCTGGTTGCCCTCGTCGGTAATGCTCGGCACGCAATTGAGCACCTCGTTGAGACGCGACGCACTGGCGCTCGCCTTGGTAAAGACCACGACCAGGTTGGCGACATACACGATGGAGGTCAGGGTCTGCGTCATATAGTTGACGAACGCCATGACCTGGCCCTGCGTGAGCTCGCCCACGTTGACCTGGATGCCGCCCACCCACAGGATGGCGCACACGCCCAGGTTCATCACCAAAAACGTGACGGGGTTGAGGATCGACGAGAGCTTGCCCACCGCGATTGCGACACGCGCCTGGTCATCGGCCGCCCTGGCAAAACGCTCACGTTCGTGACCCTCGCGCACAAACGCCCGGACCACGCGGGCGCCCGAAAGTCCCTCGCGGCAAATAAGCGCGATGCGATCGAGCTTTGCCTGCAGCTGCCTGTAATACGGGATGCAGCGCGCCATGACAAACCAAAACACCAGGCCGATGGCGGGCGTGCAAATCAAAAAGATCATGCCGAGCTTAAGGTCGATGGCAAGGGCCGCGACCATGGAGCCCACCGCCAGGAAAGGCCAGCGGATGAGCATACGCACGCCCAGCGCCACGGCGAGCTGCACCTGGTTGACGTCGTTGGTAATGCGCGTGATGAGCGACGGCGTGCCAAAGCGATCGAGCTCAGCATAGCTCAGCTTGTTGATGTGCTGGTAGAGCGCACCGCGAATGTCGGTGCCCATGCCCTGCGAGGTCAGCGCCGCCATCTTTTGGCAGACGAGCGTAAACGAGATGCCGATCACGGCCATGGCGGC
>URXE01000103.1 GCA_900551815.1 uncultured Collinsella sp. | reverse complement strand
TGGACGCGGTCGACGATGAGGGCCATCACATAGGTGTTGGCAAACGTGAGCAAAAAGATGTAGCCCGCCGACGAGAACACCGAGAGAAAGACGATCAGCGGCTGCGTGCGCGTGACGTCCCAAAAACGCTGCAGCGTGCGACGCACGGTGGAGCGTTTGAGCGGACTGGTGTTTCTCTGAGACATGGGCTTCCTTTCGCGTCTGATAGGGCGAAACGCCATTGTTGCACACTAAAGCGCACTTCAGGCAAGTGCGACGCGAAAAGCGCCCGCGCCCCGCGCTTGCGCAGGCGCCCCGCCGTCCGTTGCGGCTAGCCCTCGTCTTCCTGGCCCGCGAGTAAGCCTGCGGACTCCAAGCCCAGAATCGCGTCGGCCTCCTCGGCATCCTCCAGTGCATCGATGTCCTTGAGCTTGCGTTCCATAACGTTGGTGCGCGTAGTGATAATGCCCTCGACCGTCTTGCCCGCGGTCTCGATCTGCTGCTGCGCGCGACGCAGCGCCGCCTGATAGCGCGGCAGCTCAGCCTTGACGGCAGAAAGCACGCGCAGCACGTCATCGGTGCGTTTTTGCAGCCTAAACGTCTGATAGCTCATCTGCAGGCTGTTAAGGATGGCGGCCATGGTGCTGGGGCCGGCAACGTTGACGTGATAGTCGCGACCCAGGGTCTCGATAAGCCCGGGGCGACTGACGACCTCGGCGTACAGACCCTCAAACGGCACGAACAGAATGCCAAAGTTGGTCGTCGCGGGCACGCTCAGGTACTTTTCGCAGATGTCCTTGGCCTCGCGTTTGACCATCATATCGAGCGTCTTGCGCGCTGCGGCAACGGTCTCCGCGTCGCCCGACTCCTGGGCGTCGAGCAGATGCTCGTACGCGTCGCCGGGAAACTTGGAGTCGATTGGCAGCAGCACGGGATCGCCCTCGTCTACCGGCAGCTTGACGGCAAACTCAACGCGCTCCGAGGCGCCGGGCTTGGTGGCGACGTTTTCCAGATACTGGTCGGGCGTAAGGATGTCCGCCAGGATCGCGCCCAGCTGCACCTCGCCCAAAATGCCGCGCGCCTTGACGTTGCCCAGCACGCGCTTAAGGTCACCCACGCCGGTGGCGATAGACTGCATGTCGCCCAGACCCTTGTACACGGCCTCGAGCTGGTCGCTCACTTGCTTAAACGATGCAGACAGACGGTCGTTGAGCGTACGGGAGAGTTTCTCGTCCACCGTCGCGCGCATCTGATCGAGCTGCATGTTGTTGTCCTTGCGGATGGCGCCCAGCTGTGCATCGACCGTCTCGCGCACCTTGTCCAGGCGGCGCTCGATGCCCTCGCGGTTGGCGCCAAGCTGTTGGGCCGTCTCGCGGCGCAGGTCATCCATACGGTCGCCGGCCTGCGAGAACTCGCGCGCAATGGTCAGGTAGCGCTGCTGCTCCACGGCCGCATCGGTTGTCTGCTGCTGCGCGATGGCATTTGCCGTGCGGCGGGTTTCTGCCAGCGCGACGTTGAGGGCATCGAGCGCGCTGTTGGCCTGCTCGAGCGCCGCGAGCGTCTCCGCGTCGTTGCCGCCACGCTCTCGCAACTCGGCACGAAGGCCTTTAAGCTGCAGGGCGCAAACCACAGCAACTCCCACCGCCACCAAGGCAATCACAACAAGCGCAATATCAATAGCAGACATAGACTCCGCCCAACAAACCCAATCGATCATCAATCAAAACTGCGATCAATCTTACCCCGCCACACGCACCGGGCGCCCGGCCCCTTCTTTGGCGCCCCCCTCCGCATATTCCATAATGCGGCGCGCCGTTTCCCTGCTCACTTTTGAGTCATCACCGGCTAGGTATGCGTACACGTTTCCCTTATTCAGATTCAAATCGCGGCAGAGACCGTAGCGCGTTACGCCCGATTCCCCTAGCGCTCCCAACGTTCTTTTTCGCATCAGGGCGTTGATCCTCCTGTCCGCCACTGGCTTTTCCTTCACCGCTCTATATGCACGCCAAACGTTGGCATAACGGTTAGGGAGTTTGTCCTCGACGCATAGAGATGCCAGGCTACCCGTTTGGGCGTACAAGGACAAAACGCCTCGGTAACCCTCTTCCATCCACGAGCCCTCGGATAAGCCCAGGACGTATTCGGCTTTACCCTGCGCCAAAGCGAGCAAAAACAGGGGCTCCGCCACGCGCGGCGCAACCGTCGTCGCCCGCTTAACCAGCTTTCTAAAACTGAGCGACTGCTGTCCGGATAGCTCTCGGCAATAGCCTTTTAAGAATCCCTCAAAGGTCAGATTCAACCGAGCACCTCCTTTTTGTATTGCCTGTATGCGCAGACCATCTCTTGATAACTCCGCTCCGAAGGCGACGACGCCAGCGCCTCTCCCTCGTCGAATATAAGGCGTTCGAGCAACCCCCAATCAAGTCGGTCGACGAATGCCTGACTATGAAGATCGACGATGTCGTTCGGACGACAGACATAGAGCTTCATTACCGCCAGGTCCTCCAAGGATGGCGTAAAGTACCTGATAAAACGCGCCCCAATATCTAACGGAATCAAACGATCTTCGTAATTGAATGGCATCTGGTTGCAATATGCCACCGCCATACCGTTCACCTCGGGGTATCGAGCTATGATCTCGCGGAGGCACCTGTCTGCCTCAAACACATCAATGTCATGTGTAACCGACCGATTCGTCACATCGTTTAGCATGAAGGCGCTTCCTCCCACCAATACAACGCTCGGCCTATCGTCTCTTGGACCTATTTCCAGCTCCGCCTCTTCGTCAATGCCCAAAAGAGTCTGCTCTAAATCCTGCTTATACATAGCAAATCCTATTATTATTCATCTTCAATAATACTATTCAGTCGCATGACAGGACCCACAGGATGCAAGGATTCTACTCGTGGCGACAATCCCTACACCCTCGAAGTCCTAATGCGACAAACGCTAACTCTCCCAGCCGGCGCGGATGGTTGTTACGACATCGCCCAGGCGCTGGCCGAGAGCTGCCAAGTGCTCAAGCACCTCGCTGGGCGAGGCGCCGTTGAGAATGCATGTGAGGGCATATGAAGCCAAGAAGATTGCCGCGAGCCCCAACGGGATCAGCACGATCATCGCCAGCGTACGCAGGCGCTGGGCCCAGCGACGGCGACGCGCACGACGCTTGTCGAACGCAAGCTCCTGCGCATATGAATCTTGCTGTACGGAATAGGCCTCTGGGGCCGCCTCGCCCGCAGGTGCGGCGTTTTGCGCAGGAGGCTGGACGGCCGCCCCCTGCATTTGCATCTCCATAAGCCGTTGCTGCTGGCGCAACATGCGCTCGGCTTGTTGCTGCGGGGTCTCAAGAAACAGATCCATGTTGGCCTCCTCAATCGGAGCATTCGACGCTTACGCCCAGCATCTAGCATCGCCACGACTGCGGCAACGCAATCCGTAGCAATAGCCGAAAAGCTTCTTTTAACAAAAAACTGTCGAAAAGCCCAACAACTCCCCTACCAGCACTTTCTTTGAGCTTTTTTCGCCAGCAATCTTTTGTTCTTCCGCCCTTTCGCCAACCGACCAAAACCTAACCAAAAGCTTGACGGAAATTGTGAAGACCGGGACCCCATACAAAAACGTGCCGCCCCAAAAGGGGCGGCACACAAACTTCTAATCAGCTTTTCAGTAACGAGCACGCGACGACCCAACGCCGGAGCGCGGGGCGGGAGGCCGGATTGCCTTCCCTCAACGCGACCCTGCGAAGCCGTGAGCG
>URXE01000102.1 GCA_900551815.1 uncultured Collinsella sp. | reverse complement strand
CCGTTCGTCGAGGAGTATGTCTGCGAGCACCTGGGCCTGGTCCACGATCCGCTGTCCACGCAGGTCATCAGCCGCGATCACCACGCCTACCTTGCCGGCGTGCTTGCCACTACGGCGGCCACCTGCGAGCGCATTGCGACCGAGGTCCGCAACCTGCAGAAGACCGATACGCTCGAGGCCGAGGAGCCGTTCCGCAAGGGTCAAAAGGGCAGCTCCGCCATGCCGCACAAGCGCAACCCCATCACCATGGAGAAGGTTTGCGGCCTGTCGCGCGTCGTGAAGTCCAACGCTCAGGTCGCCTTTGACAACGTTGCCCTGTGGCACGAGCGCGACATTTCGCACTCCTCTGCCGAGCGTGTCGCCCAGGCCGATAGCTTTATCGCGCTTGACCATATGTTCCAGTGCCTCATTCGTGTTATCGACGGCCTGCAGCTGTATCCGGCCCGCATGATGGCCAATCTCAACAAGACCCGCGGCCTCATCTTCTCCTCTAAGGTGCTCCTCGCCCTCGTCGACACGGGCATCACCCGCGAGGACGCCTACGTTATCGTGCAGGAAAATGCCATGGCCACCTGGCACGAGGTGCAGGATTGTGTCTCTGGCCCCACCTTTAAGGAGCGTCTCGAGGCCGATCCGCGCTGCACCGTCAGCCAGGAGAAACTCGACGAGATCTTTGATCCGTGGGACTTCCTCACCCGCATCGATACGGTCTTCGACCGCCTGGAGCAGCTAAGCTTCGAGTAGGGTTAACCTAATTCGACCGCTTGCGGACGCATTTCAACCTTTGGCGCCTTGCCCGTCTCGGGCGAGGCGCTTTTTTACTGTCGTATAAGCCCCCGGTAATAAAATGAACTCTCACTGCTGTTTCGATGAAAGGAGGCACGTGCCCAGACGCATCAAGCGGGCCGCCATCGTCTCGCTCGTGTTCATACTCCTTGTTGCCGTCTGTGCGGGCGCCCTGACGTATACCGTTCGAAGCAGTTCTTCCTCCTCGAATGAAGCCGACAAAGATCTCCCGGTACTCAAAATCGGCGTTACGGATAACGACCCCTATGTGTATATCGATACCACGGGCGATTACGCCGGTATCGATATCGACATCGCCCGCGAGGCCTGCAAGCGCGCGGGGATCAAGCCGCAGTTTGTCGATATTGACTGGAACGATCGCGACCGGCTGCTCAAAAATGGTGATATCGATTGCCTGTGGTGTGATTATTCTCCCTGTTATCGCGAGGATAAGTATTACTGGACCGAGCCGTATCTAACCGTGACGGTCTCGGTTGCCGCCAAGAAAACGAGTGGCATCAAGTCCTTGGCGCATCTCGATGGAAGTAAGACCATTGCGGTGATTGCGGGCTCGGTGAGTGAACGCCGATTGCTCGCAGGGGATCTGAAAATCTCGCCGGACGTGCAAATCAAATCGTATGGTTCTGCCGAACTCTGCAAAGCCGCCCTCGCCAAAGGGTATGTCGACTGTTGGATGGCGGACGTTCAATCGCTTGATCGACTCGCCGCCCAGTATCCCGGCGTTTATCGTGTGTTTGCCGACAACGTTATGACGGTTGACCTGGGCGTTGCATTTGATGTTGCCTATGAGGGAGAGTGCGTCAAAAACCTCAATACCGCGCTGTTCGACATGGATCGAGACGGCACGATAGAGCGCATTGTGGACAATTACAAGGCAGGAGCGACGACGGGCGGGCAAGGAGCGGAATCATGACAAATGACAAACACCGCTTGCGTCGAAAGACTCTGACCGTCATAGCTGTCAGCGTTATTGTCAGCGCTGTCTTATTAGGCCTGTTGTATGCGGTTGGAACCCATCGCTGCCTCGAAAAAACGCTTGGGTTTGGCCAAGAAACCATGGCGTTTTTGGAAAACGCTTGCGAAAAATATGACCGCTACGAACAGGGGAGAAAAATCGAGACGACGCACGATTTGCTCGCCGCGGTCGAATCGTTTGCGACGTTCCTGTCCTCTGATCGCGTTGAGGTTAACAACGACCTTATCGAGCAATTTGTCCATGCCGAGAACCTTTCGGGGCTGATGGTCATGGACTCCGATGGCCATATGGCTGCCCACTACGACATCGATGGTCGCGATCCGCTCATGTTGTGGCGAGAGGAGCTGGCCTGTTCGCCGGTCGCATCGATGTATCAAGGTTCCAAAGTGACCTACTCAACTGTCGTTGAGCGTCGTGGTGTCGTTTTTGCCGTCTGTGCTGTCCCGTATGGCGACGGCGTTGCCCTGGCATACCGCTCACTTGTTTCCGATACGGCGGACGACTATTCATATTCCATAGCTGATGTGCTTGCGAACAACACCTTCCACCAAAGTCCCATGGTGCTTGTTATGGAGGATGCGGAGATTGTCTCATCTAACAGTGCCGATGCCGATGTGTCGCTCGCCCGATTCCTCACCAGCGCAGGGGTTGAGTGGAAAGACGACGGCCTGACGCCCATCGAATATCGAGGAGACAAATGGTACGCCGTGCGTGCGGCATATAAGGACTACCGCCTGTTTGCGCTATATCCCAAATCTGAGGTCATGTCTGACAGGATTTCATTTGTCGCCGTCGGCGTCTTGGTGTGCCTTGCGTTTTGGGTCGTGGTACTGTTGGCTCGAAATATCGCTGACCACCGCAATTTGGTCGAAAAGGATAAACAGCTCGGCATTATCAATGCCATAAGCGCCATCTACGATTCGACCCTCCTTTTGCATCTCGACACCCTCGAGATCGAGGGAATCAATATGTCGCCGGCGATAGCGAAGGTGTTTGCCGAGCATAGCGAGGCATATGACTTTATGGACACGGTCTGCCGGGATATCGTGAGCCCCGAAAGCCGCGAAGCGGTTGTGGGGCTCGTAGATATAAGTACGCTTCGTGAACGCATGGAGGGCGTACCGTACTTGGCTGCCGAGGTGCGAGATTGTCGAGGCACTTGGTACTCGCTACAGGTTGTCCCCCAGCATCGCGATGAGCAAGGCCGCCTGGATTCGGTCGTCGTGGCGACGCACAACATATCGATGGTCAAGCATGCCGAGGAGCTGTCATACCAAGATAAACTGACGGGGCTTCGCAACCGCAACTATCTGGAATCGCGTGGAGATAGCCTGGTAAACGAGGACTTGCCAGTGAGCGTGATTATGGTGGACTGTAATTATCTCAAGCGGACCAACGACATTTATGGTCACGAGATGGGGGATGAACTGCTGCGACGGACGGCGTCCGTGCTGCGGCGGGTGGCTGGTGCGGATTACCTGCCGATGCGCGTTGGCGGCGACGAGTTTTTGCTGGTTTGCCCCCATACTGACAACGAGTCTGCGCTCGGGCTGGAACAGGATCTTCGTCTCGGTCTTGCCGCGGTAAGCGATGAGACCCTGACGGTCAGCGCATCGATTGGCGTGGCGACCGTCGAGACGGCTGGAAATACGCTGGCCGATGTATATCGTGTCGCCGACCACAATATGTATCGGGATAAGCGCATGGTCCACGCACAGGGTGCGGACTGCTAATCTTGCCCCCGCCAGTCCAAGCATCGTAGGATGTTGAATCGGTGCTTGCGATAATAAGTCGGTCCAGGTGGGGATAATAGACGTCTGAAATTTCTTTCTGAGAGGGGATCTCAATGATTAGTTTTGACTACAAGCCTCAGGGTGTATGCTCTCGCAATATTCACCTCAATCTCTCTGACGATGGCAGCAAGGTGCTGGGCGTCGAGTTTACCGGCGGCTGCGATGGCAACCTCAAGGCCATCTCCAGGCTGGTCGAAGGCGCTCCCGCCGATCGCGTAATCGAGGTTCTCGCCGGTAATACCTGCGGTATGAAAAAGACCTC
>URXE01000101.1 GCA_900551815.1 uncultured Collinsella sp. | reverse complement strand
TGACCAAGCCGACGGCAGGCAAAGTGTTCTTCCAGGGCAAAGACGTTGCCGAGATGAGCAAGCACGAGATCAAGGATATGCGTCGCGAGATGCAGTTCATCTTCCAGGATCCCTATGCTTCGCTTAACCCTCGTATGACCATCGGCGAGATTGTCTCCGAGCCCATGACCATTCATGGCGTGGGTACCAGGGAGGAGCGTATCGAGCGCGTCCGCGAGCTGCTGGACGTCGTCGGTCTGAATCCCGAGCACATCAACCGCTATCCGCACGAGTTCTCGGGCGGTCAGCGTCAGCGTGTCGGCATCGCCCGCGCGTTCGCTCTGAAGCCCAAGCTGATCATCTGCGACGAGCCAGTCTCCGCTCTGGATGTTTCCATTCAGGCCCAGGTTCTGAACCTGCTTAAGGAATTGCAGGACAAGTTCGGTACGGCGTATCTGTTTATCGCCCACGACCTGTCCGTCGTGCAGCACATCTCCGATCGCGTTGCCGTTATGTATCTGGGTAAGATGGTCGAGGTTTCGGACTGGAAGACGCTCTATAGCGAGCCTCACCATCCGTACACGCAGTCGCTGCTGTCTGCCGTGCCGGTTCCCGATCCTGATATCCAGAAGACCCGCAAGCGCATCATCCTCGCTGGCGATCCGCCGTCGCCGCTGGATCCGCCGACCGGCTGCCGTTTCCACACGCGCTGCCCGATCGCGCAGGGCATCTGCTCCGAGAAACTTCCCGAGTTTAAGGAAGTCGCCCCGGGCCACTGCTGCGCCTGCCACTTCGCGGAGCCGTTCCCGATCAAGGAATCGCACATCGATCTGTAGTCGGTTGTACTTGTCCGGGCCCGCCCTGGTGTTACTTTTCAGAACGTCCTCGGACATGCAAGAAACCCCCGCTGCGCACTTCGTGCGGCGGGGGTTTCTTGCGTCCTGCGGAGTGTTCTGAAAAGTAACACCAGGGCGGGCCCTACGGTAACTCGGCAGGGGGAGCGCGATTCCTTGATCGCTCACTTAATCTAATGGGAAAGATAGCGAGGCCGGAGCTTTAGCTCCGGCCTCCTTATATATGGGCTCGGCAAAGCCGAGCCGCTAAATTTGTATCAGCCCCCAGAACATGTTTGAGAACGGTGCCTGGAGAATGTGTTTGTAGGTCCCGAATCGGTGTTGCCTCCCGGCGCATTCCGCAGGGGGAGCGATATTTTGCAGCACGAAGTGCGTAGCAAAATATCGCTCATGCCCGAGGACGCGCTGGGAGGCAACACCGATACGGGGCCGGACATATCGATTTACCAGCGCATTTACAAATTCGTAAACTTTTTTCAAAAAAGTGCTTGCACAGTTCTCGAATCATAGGTTATTATCTTTCTCGTTGAACGCGCGGGTCCAACAAAACGAACTGCGAATCAACAACATAGCATGTCGGAGTGGCGGAATTGGCAGACGCGCTAGCTTGAGGTGCTAGTGACCGCTTTTTGGTCATGCGGGTTCAAGTCCCGCCTCCGACACCATCGCATTTGAGAAGCCTCTTCGGAGGCTTTTTTGTTACCGATAGACGGTGAGGTCCACGATGGAAACGCTTGAGCGCAACGAGTGGGCAGACGTTGCCCAACTGGTCGAGATCACGAGCGATGCTGTCATCATCTGTGAGCTCGACGGAACTATTCTGCATGTGAATAATCGCTTACTTGGTTTGATGTGTGAGGATCGCGCCGACGTCATCGGTGGAGATGTTAAAGACGTTCTGTACTCATCCGCTTTTGAACGTGCGACAGAACACCGTCTGCCATTTGAAACTGATGGCTCCGAGAGCGAACTGATGCTCAAGCTGAGCGACGGCTCCTTTATTCCCGTCTTGGTTCGCGCAGGCTCCGTAACGCCTCCACGTATCTTTGGGCGCCGCGCGCCACGTGTCCTGGTGGCACTTCACAGTATTGAGGAACAGTATTCTCACGACCGTCAACTCAAGCGTGCGTTATCGGAGCTTAGAGTGGCAAATAAGCGTCTCTCTGGCACGCTCTCGGTCATTATGAGCACCGTGGGTTCCGATGAGCTACCCAGCCTGCTTGATACCGTTTTGAACCAGCTCGTTGGAACGCTCGATGCCTCCGGTGCGGCTATCTATTTTTCCGAGAGCGGCGGCTTTAAGCTCCGCGGTGTTTCTAAGGAGCTTGAGGACAGCTATCTGCCCGAGTTTATGCCGTACGGCGCGGGCATTCCGACCTACGTACTTCGCGAGTCGCGTGCCTGTCGCCTGTCGATCCAGCAGGACCTTGAGGGCGACCGGGTTGCTTCGGGTATGTTCATGGATTTGGACAATCGTTCCAAGCACTTGCTGCGCGTGCAGGATATGCCCCCGTATCGCAGCGAGATCTGTCTTCCTGTGTTTTACGGCACGCAGGTCCTTGGCGTGTTGGAAGTTGGCTGGAAACGCCCCCAGGCGCCACTTGCCTATGACGTGAACGTGCTCGAGGTCATCTGCGATTACCTGTCTATTCAGCTGGTCGGCATGGCGTCGAGCTTACGTTCGCGCCGCACGGCGGAGCTCGGCCGCTCGCTCAATTTGCTGCGCGACGAACTGTTTACCTATCTCGATGATCCCGTTGCCGCCTCGCGAGCGGTGTCGACGGAAATCTGCACGGTGCTCAATTGTCATTTCTGCCCCGTGGAGTATGATGCGGGCCTCGAAACCTATGTCATCGATTTTGAGGGCGGCAGTCGTGTGCCGTTGCCGGGCGATCCGGAGTCGCTCTTCTTTTCCACCACCGCACCAGCTGCGCGTTTGGGGGTCGCTTCCGATGGTTTTGAGCCGTCGGTGCTGGGCGGTGCGAGTGCTGATGATCTTAAGCATGTGCGCTTGACCCGCGTCGACGAATCCATGCCTATGGGCGGATGGTTGAGGGCTCATGGCCTGCCGTGCCAGGGCCTCTATGTCGATTCCGGCTTCGAGGCGGGACGCGTTCGCTCGGAGGGCGGCGGTCGGCGGAACAACGATGCGATCGTTCCCGCTGATATCGCCAAGGGGCCGACGAGGCGCGCTTTGCTGCTCCGCGATGGCAGCCAAGAACCAATTGACGACCTTGAATACGACTACCTGGTGCATCTGGCGCATGACTTTGAGCTGATCTATGAAGGCGAGTCTCAAAAGCGCGAAGAGCGTCATATCGCTCAGACGCTTCAGATTGGCATGAGAAATTCGCTTGGTGACGTTCCGGGCATTGCAACCGATTCGGTATACCTATCGGCAACGAATTCTGCGTTGGTCGGCGGCGACTTCTATACGCTTGTCCGTCTTCCCGACGATTGTGCCGTAATGATTTTGGGCGATGTGTCCGGCAAGGGGATTGAGGCGGCGTCGATGTCGGCACTCGTCAAGACGGCGCTGACGGCCTATGCCTGGGAGGGTGCAGGGCCTGCCCGTATGGCACGCTCGCTCAATAGCATGCTCATGGGCTTTTCGAGGGTCGAGACGTTTGTGACGGCGTTTATCGCCAAGATCGATCTTAAAGCGGGCCGCGCTACTTATTGCTCTGCGGGACATCCTCCCACTATGGTCATTAGGCCGTCGTCGACGCCGCGTGGCGGCGGCGAGACCTGCGGGGGAGAAGTGGAGCTCCTTGGGTGCCAATCGGGCGTGATCGGTGCCTTTGAGAGCATGGTCTACGAGACGGGCGTGTTTACATTCGCTCCTGGTGACATGCTATTTATGTATACCGACGGAACAATCGAAGCACGTGATCGCTCGGGTGCTTTCTTTGGCGAGCAGCGCCTTCGTGACCTTCTGCTCTCTGTCTCGGGTGAGGGCGTATCGGGAATCTGCGGTAAGGTCTTGGGCGAGCTTGATCGCTTTACCGAGTCGGCGCTGGACGATGACATCGCGCTGGTCTCCCTTGAGTTTTTACGGGGTCGATCGTAGGTCACGACGCCTGACGGGCGAAATCTGCGCGGTTGCAGATACGTGTGCATCTAGCGAGCTCTTTTGGGGAACCATGGTCGTATGAATGAGTGGAATGACATAGCGGTTTTGACGCCACC
>URXE01000100.1 GCA_900551815.1 uncultured Collinsella sp. | reverse complement strand
CGTCGGCCGCCAGCGTGATGCCGTATCGGTTGTGGAAGGTCGCCTTGCTGTGCTCAACCTTATCGCTTTTGGGGAATACCTTGTCCCATTCCTGCGTCAGATTCAACTGTTCCATGTTTAAGCCTCCTTGTCAGTCGCTTTAAGGTATTGCTCGTCGTCCACGGGCTCCAACCACTCGTTGGAGGCCTCCTCGCCCGGAACCTCCACCGCGAGATGGGAGAACCAGCTGTCGGGCGCCGCACCGTGCCAATGTTTCACACCCGGAGCGATGTTGACCACGTCGCCAGGGCGCAGTTCCTGTGCCGGTTTACCCCATTCCTGGTAAAGCCCTCGACCGGCCACGCAGACGAGGATCTGTCCGCCACCGCTTTTGGCGTGATGGACATGCCAGTTGTTGCGGCAGCCGGGCTCGAACGTAACGTTGTAAATGCCGACCTGCTCGGTGGAAAGGGACGCGAGGTAGCTTTGCCCGATAAAGTACTTCGCAAACGCGTCGTTGGGGACACCGATAGGAAAGGCCATCTCGTTTTGATGCTCAGCTCTTGCATCAGCGGCATCATCATCTGCCCAGACCTCCTTCGCCATGCGAAAGGCCGCCCACGCCTTGGGCCATCCCGCATAAAACGCCACATGCGTAAGGATTTCCGCTATCTCCGCCCTGGTCACGCCATTGTTCTTTGCGGACATCAGATGGTATTGGAACGAAGAATCCGTCAGCCCCTGTGCCATCAAGGCAACCACCGTCACCACGCTGCGGTCTCGAAGGGAAAGCCTGTCTTCTCGGCTCCACACCTCGCCGAACAGCACATCGTCATTGAGCTGTGCAAATTTGGGGGCAAAATCCCCCAGGGCATCTCTGCCCGCCGTCTGTTTAATCGTCATGTTTGATTCCTCCTGTCGATGGTTTTGAGTACAAAACCGCTTCCGCGCAGCTAAGCCGCGTCTAGACTCCCATGCCCATTCGTCGCGCCTGCTCAAGAGCGGGACGCCCCGTGATTTCGCCCACGCCGTTCACGCCGCCGGCGAAAACCGTTCCGGCAAGCGTGCAGCGGGGGAAGCAGTCGACCCATCCCTGCACCGCCTTCTTCGCGCCGTCGAAGGTCGAGCGCCCGTCCTCCGCCGCCGTCGCCAACAGATACACCTCGGTGAACGCGTAATCTGAGCCGAAGAGCGGGTTGGCGCGGTCCAGTATGGTCTTGAGCTGGCCGCAGACGCTGTAGTAGTAGACGGGCGTTGCGAACACCAACACATCCGCATCGTGCATCTTGGCGGCAATTTCCACGGCATCGTCCTGGATGACGCAGTGTCCCAGCTTTAGGCAGGCAAGGCACCCCTTGCAGAAGCCGAGCTGCTTTTCGCGCAGGCGCACGGTCTCCACACTGTGCCCCGCTTCTCGCGCACCTTTGGCGAAGGCGTCCGCCAACGTCTCGGAATTGCCATTCTTTCGAGGGCTTGAAGAAACTATCAAAACCGTTTTGCCCATTACGGAACACCCCTTGAACTCGCGATTTATATTGACGAGAATAAAGGTAATACCTAAACCTGACTTTAGGTCAAGGAGTGAATTCGAGATTTATCCGGAGGGACCATGTACACAATCGGACAGGTGGCGGAGATGTTCGGTCTGCCCGTTTCCACGCTGCGGTATTACGACAAGCAGGGATTGTTTCTGGAATTGCAGCGGACGTCCGGCATTCGCCGATTCGGCGATACAGAACTCGAGGCGCTTCGGGTCATCGAATGCCTGAAGAAGGCGGGAATGGAGATCAAGGACATCCGCCTGTTCATGGAATGGTGCGCAGAGGGTCCATCAACATACCCCCAGCGCAAGGCCATGTTCGAGGAGCGGAAGGCCCACATGGAGTCGGAGATCGCAAACATGAACCGTGCGCTGGATATGCTGAGGTTCAAATGCTGGTACTACGAGCAGGCGATCCAAGATGGTAACGAGGATAGACTGAAGGCGCTGATTCCCGACAATTTGCCGGAAGAGATCAAAGATACCTACGATAACGCCCACGCTCGATAATGCCGCCCGATGCTCAAGGGGCTTTGGCGAGGAGTCGTTTTAGGCAGACATACAAAAAGAA
Organism: uncultured Collinsella sp.; assembly: GCA_900551815.1. Taxonomy (GTDB): domain Bacteria; phylum Actinomycetota; class Coriobacteriia; order Coriobacteriales; family Coriobacteriaceae; genus Collinsella. The sequence continues at coordinate 1,962 of URXE01000100.1, read as the reverse complement.
GGCCTCAGAACCAGAAGGTTCGGAGGCTATTTGATTTTCCGCCAGGAGGGCTTCCAAGTGCCGGGACGTTTCCCTCGGCTTTTTCTTATCCGGCAGAATCCCGCGATATCCCCGTATGACGCTCAGAACTCCTGCTTGCCGAGCAGCCACCTCGCGAGGTCCAGCACGAGAACACCATCCCGGGTATAGGGTTCATGCCTCGTGCGGGCGATGAGAACCTTCGGGAACGCATCCCTGACGGATAGCAGCGGCGCGAGCTCCCTCTCGGTTTCGAAACTCGAGATGTTTTTAAGTTCCGAAACTGAGGGGCGATGCACGTAGGCATATTATCGAGAATTCGAAATTCCGACCCCAATCACAGCATGCCGGCAGCGAGGTCAATGCGCATTCGCACGTGCTACAATCCAACCACCAGAGATGAAAACACAGTCCCCGTCGGGTAGTCGTGGGCGTGCGCTAGTCCGCATCAGTAACCTGCCTCCTTGGTTGTCCCTTCTCTGCATGGTCATCTACATAAAGGAGGAACCAACCATGCAGATCAGCGTGTCGTCCACCCTGACCGTATATCACGACGGTCAATTCTGGGTCGGGCTGGCGGAGCACGTCGAAGGCGGAAGGTATGGCGTCGCCCGCATCGTCTTCGGCGCGGAGCCGTCCGATGAGGAGATTCTGCGATTCGTTACAAGCGAATGGGAGAAGCTCTCGTTCTTCGGCGACAAGGCCACTGAAACAAGCAAGCCCGCGAAGAACCCCAAGCGGCGCGCTCGCGAGGCAGCGAAAGCCCTTAAACGGCCCGCGGTGAGCACCAAGGCACAACAGGCGCTCGCGGCACAGCGGGAAACGATGAAGCGGGAGTCAGCTCAAGCAAGAAGCCGACGCCGTGTGGAAAAGGCTGATGCGCGCTACGAACAGAGAAAACTGAAGCGCAAGCAGAAACATCGCGGGCATTGATCGCTATTTGCAGCAAGGCAAACCATATACAGCAGCGGCGCCAGTTCCACTTGAAGCCGACGCCGCGTAGACGCTGATGGTGACGGCTGTGCACGGGCACGAGCGCGCCACCGCACTTCACAGCTTGTTTCTCAAGTATTTGGGACGCACACGCGGCGTTCAAAAATGCGGAGCGACTCCGCATGGCTCGAGACTGAGCCGAGATGCCCTACTTCTCGCCCTCCAGCAGTCCCACGATGCGGTCGATGTCGACGGCAAAGCGAGGCCTTCCCTCGCGCTCGTAGCGGTCGAGGTATGCCTGGCACTCGGAGACAATGCGCTTGGTGTTGCCATCGATGATGCGCTGGAGCGTCTCGTAGTAGGCCGAGCCCTCGGTCCTGAAGCGGCGCTGGTAGGCCTTGGTTATGGGGAACATCTTGATGTAGTGGATGCCGTGGCGGCAGCCGGGGCGCGTCGTGGGGCGGGGTGGCAACGCAAAGTACTGGTCTTTGGGCACGTTAGGGGCGATGTTGGAACGCAGCGGCACGGCGAAGCCCCTGCGCTTCCCGCGGAAACGCAGCCTCACCACCACGATGCAGGGACGATTGTGCTTAAGCATGAGCTCACGGTCGCCATCGACGAGGTCGAAGAAGTCCTGGGAGATGGATACGATCTTCATCGATTACGCCCCCCTTCATACGAAGCGGGGCCCGCATCGCTGCAGGCCCCTACAGGTGGGCGATATTCTACGCCTTGCGGCACCCCGTCGCCCACGGAGGTTAAACGTACACGTAAGCCGTACTCTGAAAGCCGCGGCTTCCGGCAAGTAGTTTATACCACGAAAGGTCGCTTTCAATGCGCCTAGCTCGCAAAATAACACTCACTGGGCCGTTTCGGCGTGCTCAGCCTCCGCTCGATCTTACGCATGTTTTTTGGGAGGGCATGAATCGTCGCCCGTCACGGCGGCTTATACAGCCGTTTGCCTTTTTCGATTTAGCGTATTGCTCTTCAGATCATCGTGGTGTGCTCGTA
>URXE01000099.1 GCA_900551815.1 uncultured Collinsella sp. | reverse complement strand
GTGCGCCGCGAGTGCCCCGCCCCCACCGACAAGATCATCCTGCTGGGCGGCCGCACCGGCCGTGACGGCATCGGCGGTGCCACCGGCTCCTCCAAGACCCAGAACACCGAGTCCATCGAGACCTCGGGCGCCGAGGTCCAGAAGGGCAACGCCCCGGTCGAGCGCAAGCTGCAGCGCCTCTTCCGCCGCGGCGACGCCTGCCGCCTGATCAAGCGCTGCAACGACTTTGGCGCCGGCGGCGTCTCGGTCGCCGTGGGCGAACTTGCCGACGGCCTGTATGTCGACCTTGACACCGTGACCAAGAAGTACGACGGCCTGGACGGCACCGAGCTCGCCATCTCCGAGTCCCAGGAGCGTATGGCCTGCGCCGTCGCCGACGGTGACGTCGAGGAGTTCATGGGCTACGCCGCCGAGGAGAACCTCGAGGCGACCGTTATCGCCGAGGTTACCGCCGAGCCGCGCATGCGTATGGCCTGGAACGGTGTCGCCATCGTCGACCTATCCCGCGAGTTCCTCAACTCCAACGGCGCGCCCAAGCACCAGGTCGCCCACGTGTGCGCCCGCAGCGTGTGGCAGCCCAGCTGGGCTGGCGCCACGCTTGCTGAGCGCATGACCTCGCTTGTCACCGACCTCAACGTTGCCTCCAACAAGGGCCTTTCCGAGCGCTTCGACTCCACCATCGGTGCCGCAACCGTGCTTATGCCTTTTGGCGGCAAGACGCAGCTCACCCCGAGCTCGGCCATGGTCGCCAAGTTCCCCGTGGACGGCGAGACCACCACGGCAAGCGCCATGGCATGGGGCTTCAACCCCTACCTGATGGAAGCCGACCAGTTTGCTGGCGCCTACCTGTCCGTGGTCGAGTCCATCGCCAAGCTCGTGGCTGCCGGCTTTGAGCACAAGCGCGCCTATCTCTCCTTCCAGGAGTACTTCGAGCGTCTGCGCACCGAGGCCGAACGCTGGGGCAAGCCCACGGCGGCCGTCCTGGGCGCCCTCATGGCCCAAGTCGACCTGGGTGCCGGCGCCATCGGTGGCAAGGATTCCATGAGCGGCTCGTTTGAGGACGAGGCCGGCGAGCTCAACGTTCCGCCGACTCTGATCAGCTTCGCTGTGGCCGTGGGCCGCGCGGCGCGCGCCGTCTCCCCTGAGTTCAAGGGCCTGACGCACCGCGTCGTCCGCATCGCCCCCGCCACCTATGGCGAGGACTACCGCCCCGATGCTCAGCAGCTGCTCGCCGCGTTTGACGCCGTCGAGGCGCTCACTGCTACCGGCGACGCCCTGGCCGTCTCCACGCCCGGCTACGGCTGCGGCGCCGAGAGCCTCTTTAAGATGTGCGTCGGCAACCAGATCGGTATCGAGCTTGCCGAGGACGTGGACGTGGAGAGCCTCTTCACCCCGCTCTACGGCAGCTTTATCGTCGAGCTCGCCGAGGACGCCGAGCTGCCCAAGGTCGCCGACGGCGTTGTCGTCGAGCCCCTGGGTACCACCGTCGAGGGCTATGTCATCGACACCGGCTCCGAGGTCATCGAGCTCGCCGAGCTCCAGGAGGCCTGGGAGAGCGGCATCGAGGGCGTCTTCGCCTACCGCAGCGCCGGCGAGACCCCCGAGGTCGAGCCCATCGACTTCCGCGCCAAGGATATCCACGTGTACGGCGGTGCCAAGATCGCCCGCCCGCGCGTGATCATCCCCGTGTTCCCCGGCAACAACTGCGAGTACGACAGCGCCCGCGCCTTCCGTGCCGCCGGTGCCGAGGCCGACACCTTCGTAATCAACAATCTCACGCCCGAGGCCGTCGCCGAGAGCACCCACGAGCTTGCCCGCCGCATCCGTGCAAGCCAGATCGTCATGATCCCCGGCGGCTTCTCGGGCGGTGACGAGCCCGACGGCTCCGCCAAGTTCATCACGGCGTTCTTCCGCGCTCCCGAGGTCACCGAGGCAGTCCGCGACCTGCTCAAGGCCCGCGACGGCCTGATGCTGGGCATCTGCAACGGCTTCCAGGCTCTGGTCAAGCTCGGCCTGGTGCCCTACGGCGATATCGTCGACGCCACGCCCGATGCGCCCACGTTGACGTTCAACACCATCGGTCGCCACCAGAGCCGTCTGGTGCGCACCCGTATCTCGTCCAACCTGTCCCCGTGGCTGTCGCAGTGCAGCCTCGACGACCCCTACACCGTCGCCATCAGCCACGGCGAGGGCCGCTTTGTCGCCAATGACGAAGTGCTCGCCCAGCTGATCGCCAACGGGCAGGTCGCCACGCAGTACGTGGGCGAGGACGGCAAGCCCAGCATGGATCTTTCCGTCAACCCCAACGGCTCCGCACTCGCCATCGAGGGCATCACGAGCCCCGACGGCCGCGTCCTGGGCAAGATGGGCCATGCCGAGCGTCGCGGCGACAACCTGTACCGCAACGTGCCCGAGCATGTCCCCGGCGATAAGTTCATGCCGATCTTTGAGAGCGGCGTAGCCTACTTCGCTTAATACGTTCCCATCGGGTACAATCCCCTCGGGTAACAACACCCGCCACCGGCACGCCCGGTGGCGGGTTCTTTTTTGCTTCGCGCATGTAGAAAGGACATCATGAAAAGCCGCAAGCCGTATCTCGCCACCCTGCCCGGACTCATCCTGGGCTGTCTCGTTTGCTGCGCGCTCTGGGGCTCCGCCTTCCCCTGCATCAAGATCGGCTACGGCCTCTTTGGCATTCCCGCGCACGACAGCGCCTCGCAGCTGCTCTTCGCGGGTCTGCGCTTCACCCTTGCCGGCATGCTGGTCATTGTTGGCATGAGCGTGGCCCAGCGCCGACCGCTCGTTCCGCAAGCGCGCGATATCAAGCCCATCTGCATCTTGTCGCTCTTCCAGACCATCGGCCAGTACTTCTTTTTCTACCTTGGTCTCTCCCGTGCAAGCGCTATGTCGAGCTCCATCATCGAGGCCAGCGCCAACTTCTTGGCTATCCTCTTTGCCGCCCTGGCGTTTCGCACCGAAAGGCTCGATGCGGCCAAGGTACTCGGCTGCGTACTGGGCTTTGCCGGTGTCGCGCTCGTCAACCTTTCGGGCGCGGACGGCACCTTTGGCTTTGCGCTCGACGGCGAGGGCTTTATCCTGGCCTCCACCGTCGCGGGTGCCCTTTCGACCTGCCTGATCGGCATCTTCTCGCGCAAGCACGACGGCGTCTTGCTTGCCGGGTGGCAGTTCTTGGTCGGCGGCCTGGTCCTTACCGCCATCGGCTTTTTGATGGGTGGCACGCTCTCCCCCACGGCGATTGCCCCCGCCATCGCGCTCATCATCTACATGGCGCTTATCTCCGCGGTCGCGTACTCGCTGTGGTCGCGTCTGCTTGCCGTCAACCCCGTCAGCCGCGTCTCGGTCTTTGGGTTTATGAACCCCGTCTTTGGCGTGCTGCTGAGCGCGCTGCTGCTCGGTGAGGGCGCTGGCACGAGCCCCGTTACCGTCATCGTTGCCCTGCTGTTGGTCTGCGGCGGCATCATCATCGTCAATAAACCCAAAAAAGCCTAGCGAGCTCATCTTTTTAGAGAGGGCGTTCGCACGCTTCAGCTTAATGGAGTGCACTGGTTCTCGTTGATTTCGTACCGAGCCGCGGCGGCAGACGCTCGTCTTGCCGCACCGCGCCTGGGCGTTATGGCCGGTGGCCCCCGCCAACGCAAAAAGGGCGCACGACCATCGCAACGGTCGTGCGCCCACTTTTTTCTAGCGTATCTGGACGCCGGCTTTCTTTTTCTCGGCCTTGACGCGGTAGAGCTCCGCATCGGCAGCGCGAAGTAAGTCTTGCCAGGTATCGACACCATCACCGACCCGTGCATAGCCGATGGACATCCGCAACAGATACGGAACCTCGGCGCGCGCGAGCTCGTCGTTAATCGCCGAACACAGGTCTATGATGTCCTGTTCCGCCGCCGCCTTTTGAAGCACCACAAACTCATCGCCGCCATAACGTGCGATAAAGCCACCAGACGCCGAGCGGACCTCTTTGAGCGTAGCAGATATGACCTGGAGGGCATGGTCGCCCTCCACATGTCCATACCGGTCGTTAATCTGCTTAAAGCCGTCGGCATCCATCATAAGCAGATACACATCTTCGGCCTGATCCACATTTGAGAAGAGCGACAGCATATAGGTCTCAAAACGGTTGCGATTGTTAAGGCCAGTCAACGGGTCGGTCGAGATCAGCTGCTCCTGG
>URXE01000098.1 GCA_900551815.1 uncultured Collinsella sp. | reverse complement strand
ACCCGAGGGTTACACCCTAAGAGCAAACCACCCCTTTTAGGGGTGGTTCTGATTATGAGCAGGACATTGTCAATAGGCAAAACCGGGCCTGGCCTCGATTCTTTTGAACCGGAGCCAAGCCCTTCCTCTATCTCAACCCTCCTGCGGCGACCTCGGCGTGTCTCTCCGACGCTCGTCTTTGCAGTTTAATATCCGCCCGTGGCGCATCTCTGCGCTGGGCAATCCGTTGCTACGGCTGGGGTTACCTCGGTCGATTCGACAGTCTCGTGTCGCGGGTGGCGCCTTGGGCGCTCGCAGAAAAAGAGCCTGGGGTTCGCCCCAACGGCCTCGGATCAGACCGCAGGATGGGATGGATCGCGCTATGTCGGGACGGCCTTCCCGAAGGCTAGCCGTTCTCGACCATGCGGCCTATCGCCCAGCACCAGCATGCGAGCTCGCGGGCCGTCGCGACGTTGGCCTTGTTCTTGTGGACGCCGCGCCCCAGCATCTCCTCGCGCCTCTTCACGAGCCTTCGGATGCCCTTGGCTGCGTGCCTTCTCGCCGCGGGGTCGGGTGCCTGGCCCTTGGCCAGGTCCTTCGGATGCGGGCTGGCGCTTATGTAGTGCCACGCGGCCTCGACGAGAACCCTTCTCAGGTGCTTGTTGCCGGCCTTGGTGATGCCGCCTTGCCTCGCGCTCTCCCCGCTGGAGTGCTCGGAGGGGGTGAGCCCGAGCCAAGCGGCGAACGACCTGGCGCTCTTGAACCTGGAGAACTCGCCGGCCTCGAACACGATGTCGGCGGCCGTCATGGCGTCGACGCCCTTCAGGCAGCGCAGCGAGTCGACCCTCTTCTTCCATCGGGGCTTGGACGCCTCTGCCTCGACCAGCTTCTCCAGCCTCTTCTTGTCCTCCATCGCCTGCCTGGTGGCGTCTATGTAGTACGCGAGGACGTCGTCGTCGGCCTTCTCGGGAAACTCGATCGACCTTATCCACGCCCAGTGCGCGGCGGTCCAGTTGCCCTTCCTGCGCCCGGTCGGGGTGGTCTCGCTGAACGCGTATCCGTGCCGCATCAGGAACTTCGACAGCCGCTGCTTGCAGCGCTTCAGGTCCTCGCGGGCGTCGTCCAGCGCGCGCACCAGGTCGCGCGCCGCCTCGCACCCGTCGTCGGGGACCCACACCTCCACGACGTTGCCCACCGACAGCATGCGCGCCAGGAACTCCGCGTCGTTGCGGTCGTTCTTCCTCTTGCGGTCAGCCGATGGCTTGATCATCTTCGAGACCGCGCCGACGACGCAGTCGACGCCCAGCGCCGTGAGCTTCTTCTGCAGGTCGAACCCGGTCACGCCCGACTCGTAGACGCACTTCGCGGCAGGGTCGAGGGATCCCACCCACTCTGCGACGGCCGCCGCGTCGTAGGCGAAAGTGGCCGAGCGGACCTCGCCGGTCATCGCGTCAAGGGCGACGGCCTTTATGGATCGCGCGTGCACGTCGAGGCCGACGAAGGTGGTAGTATTCAACATGAGAGAGCCCCTTTCCATGCTTGTGGCGTGGCCGCCACTTTTGAATTAGACACTCACATTGTCGGCCTAATCCACGGATTCGCATGCAGCAGGGGCTCTCAATGTTTTCATGTCCTGCTCATATCGTCTCGTATGCGCGTTCGCGCTTCAATTTCAACCGCTTTGGAATTGAAGCAAGATGCGCGCCACTTTGCTTACGTGGAGTGCTAGCATATGACCGTTTGCAAGCAGAGTGTGAGGAATGCGTATGGCACTGGGCGTAAAAGTCGATATGACGCAGGGGTCTCTTTGGGACAAAATCGTTCTCTTCGCCATACCCGTTGCGCTTATGGCTTTCCTTCAACAACTTTTTAATGCTGCGGACGTTGCCGTGCTGGGACAGTTTGCGGGCACCAACGCCATGGCGGCTGTGGGCAGCTGCGGCGCCATGTGCAGCTTTGTGGTGAGTTTAGGCACGGGCATGAGCCTGGGCGCCAACGTGACCATTGCAACGAACATCGGGTCGGGCAGGTTGGATGCCGTGCGTCGCGCTGTACACACCGCGATGCTTGCTGCAGTGGGCGGGGGCATTATCTTGGGCCTTGCGGGCGAGCTTGTGATTGAGCCCATCATGGCCGCAATGGGCATCAAGGATCCCGAGGTCGAGGCGATGGCGCTTCTCTACATGCGCATCTATCTTGCGGGACTTCCCATTCTCTTTCTGTATGACTTTGAAGCTGCCATCATGCGCAGCCAAGGTGACACGCGCACACCGCTTATCGCGCTCGCTATTTCCGGTACGGTCAACGTGGGTCTCAACCTGCTTTTCGTGCTGGTTTTGGGCATGGACGTCGACGGCGTTGCGTCGGCAACGGTAATCTCCAGCGCCGTGAGTTCGATCATTCTTTTATGGTGCCTGACGCACAGCGATTCCGTCATCCGTGTGAATCTGCGCGAGCTGGCAATCGACTGGCCCTCGCTCAAGCGCATTCTTATCGTCGGCCTGCCCGCAGGTATTCAAGGTGCGCTGTTCTCCGTGTCGAATGTCATCGTCCAGGCGGCCGTGAACAGTCTGGATACCGCTGTCATGGCGGGCAACTCCGCCGCAAACAACATCGACGCCTTCTCGTGGTATAGTCTCAACGCCTTTGGCCAAGCGTGCACCACGTTTGTGGGCCAAAACAATGGCGCCCGCCGTCACGATCGCTGCCTGCGTACCCTCAAGATCTGCTTTATCGAAGGCTATACGGCCTATGCGATCCTCACAACGATTCTGCTGCTTTTTAGCAGGCAACTGCTTTCGATCTTTAGCACCGACCCCGCGGTGATCGATGCCGGACAACTGCGCATTCATTTTATTTTGGCAACACACCTCTTTACGATGGTGGTCGAGATCATGTCTGGCTACTTGCGCGGATACGGCTGCTCGCTGCCGCCAACGATCATTGCCCTCATCTCCATCTGCGTCCTGCGCGTGCTGTGGGTTGCGTTTATCTTCTCGGCCGACCACACGTTGTTCACGCTGTTGATGGTCTACCCCGTGAGCGTTGCTGTGAACGCGTTGCTCACCATGGTGTTCACGTTCTTTATGCGCAATCACCTGGCGCGCCCGGCGGCTGCCGCGGCCTAGCACCCATGCCGTCCGGTTTCCTGCGCTCAATCCTAAAGCCGGTTGATAGGCCGCGCGTAATGTCGCGTGAAGAATCTGGTAGGGGAAATATGGGGCTGTTGTTCCGCAACGCCAAGCGCGGTATACTTCCATCTGCTTGTTTGCAAAACACTGGGAGGAAACCATATGTTCCCTAAGGGTATGGAATGGATCGTCATTCTCGTCGTTGCACTGCTGATCTTTGGGCCTAAGAACCTCCCGAAGCTCGGCAAGTCCCTCGGCTCCACGGTCAAGAACATCCGTGAGGGCATGGAGAGCGACGAGGCCTCCAAGGACGACGAGCCCGTTGTCGCCGAGGAAGACGCGGATGACGACGCTGAGATTCGCGAGCTCGAGGCCAAGCTCGCTGCCGCCAAGAAGAAGAAGGAAGACGGCGACGCTGAGTAATTTCCGCCCTGTTATCACGGGGTGATCTTCGACCGGCTTACCCCTAGGGCCAGCCGGTCTTTTCTGTGTATGGGTGGCTGATCTGCCACACGTGAGATGCAAGGAGTTTGTGCGCATGGATGCAAGCGAGATCGTACTGACAGCCGAAGGCCGCCAGAAGCTCATGGAGGAGCTCGCCTGGCGTGAGGGCGATAAGAGCAAGGAGATCATCGAGCACATCAAGGAAGCGCGCGCCTTTGGCGACCTTTCCGAGAACTCCGAGTACGATGCCGCTAAGGAAGAGCAGGCTAAGAATGCCGCCCGCATCGCCGAGATCCAGGCCATTCTTGCCAACGCTCAGGATGCTGGCACCTCTTTGCACGGCCTGACCGTCTCCATTGGCAGCATCGTTGCTTTGGTTGATGCCGACGGCGTTGCCACCGAGGTCACCCTCGTGGGTACTACCGAGACCAACGTGCTGGAGCACAAGATTTCCAACGAGTCTCCTGTGGGTCGTGCGATCATCGGCCATGCCGAGGGCGAGACCGTCGAGGTTGTCACCCCGTCCGGCAAGACCCGTACCTACACCATCACCAAGATTTCCCGCTAAACCGCGGGCATCAGTATGTAATGGCTCCCGGGGGATACCGATCCTTTGGGAGCTTTTTCGCGTTATATAGGAGTGCAGCCGATGTCAGAGAATCAGATCGAAACCCCCGTTGCCGAGACGCTTAACGATGAGCGTGCCCGCCGCCTTGCCGACCGCGAGGCCTTGTATGCCGCTGGCCAGAACCCGTATCCCGAGCATTCTGATGTTGAGGATTACGTGGCCGACAT
>URXE01000097.1 GCA_900551815.1 uncultured Collinsella sp. | reverse complement strand
GTGCTGTCGGCATAAAGCGACGGGGCCGCAGGATCATTTCCTGCGGCCCCGCCTGACATGTGCGCGGATGTGTCCGCCAATCCGCGGCTGATGTTACGTGCCGTTACGCGATGGTTGCGCTGTAGGAGGCGACGTCCTCGTAGGAATCGGTCAGGTAGGCGTCGATGCCGATGGTCGTATTGACGAGGTCGTCAAGGCTATCGAGCGTGCCGTTCGAGAACGTGAATTCCTCGGTGGCGTTGGTGCCGGGCATCAGGTGAGCCGAGAACCAGGGTTCCTTCATGGTGCCGTTGACGTTGGTCTTGCCGGAAGGAGCGTAGAAGGTCAGGTCCTTGTCGCTCTTGTTGGTGATGTTGACGACAAAGCCGATGTCGCCCCAGTCGTCCTTGAACTTCTCGGTGATGGTGATGGTGCACAGGTCGTCATCGGCGACGGTGACGGCGGGGGAGATTTCGATGCTCTGGACGTCGTCGTCTTCGACGGCCTCATCGATCTCTTCTTCCTTCTCGGCGTTCTCGCGATCCTTCTTCACCGTACCGGACAGATCCTTGTCGGACTTCGTAAAGATAATCTTGTCGCCTTCCACCTCGAGGACGAGCTTGTCGTCCTTGAGCTTCAGGTCGTGCGACTCATCTTCGGCGGTAATCGTTACGGTGGTGGCGTCCTTGGCCTCCCATTTCAGGTCGGCGACCTCAAGGAACATGTCGAGGACGCCCGTGCCGTCTTCGTCGAGGATCAGGATACAGTTGAGGCCCCACTCCTTGAGCATATCCATGTACTCATCGGTGAGCTCTTCGCCGTCCAAGGTTCCACCCGAGTACTGCCAGCTGCCGACGAAGTTGGCCTTGGGGTCCTTGCCGCCGCCGCTGCAGCCCGTCAGGGCAAAGGCGAGCGCCAGGACGCATGTCAGAAATGCGAGTACGGACTTTTTGAACGTTGTCTTCATGGTGTCCTCCTTTATCGAACGAAACCCATAGAAGCAAATGCGGGGGTGGCGGAACCCCCGCCAATTACCAGATAAAGGGGCTAGGGCCTGGGTGTTCCGCAGTTGCTGCAGAACTTGCCGCCGTTTTCGCTACCGCAGTTGGGGCAGAACCACTTGGCCGGTGCCGGGGCGGGTGCGGGGCTGCCGCACTCGGAGCAGAACTTGCCGGTGTTGGTGGCGCCACAGCTGCAGGTCCATGCGCCGGCCGCAGGTGCGGCAGCGGGTGCCGGTGCGGGGGTGGAAGCCGGAGCCGGCTGCGGGGCAGCCTGCTGCTGTGCCTGGCCGGCGGCGAACAGCTGGCTGGCGTTCATGCCGCCCATGCCGCCCGCCATGCCCATGCCCATAAAGCCGGCCATCGCGCCGTTGGGGTTGGCGGCTGCTGCGCGCATCGCATCGCTCTGGGCGCTGGCGATGTTGGCGGCTGCCATGGTGGGATCGCGCATGACCGCGGCCTTCTGCAGGTCCTTGATCATCTGCTCGTCTTCTTGCGAGGCGGCGATGGAGTTGACGCCAAAGCTCACGATCTCGACACCACGCAGGTCGCGCCAGTCGGCCGAGAGGACCTCGTTGAGCGCGCGGGCGAGCTCGGTGGTGTGGCCGGGAATGGCGCTGTAGCGAATGCCCATCTCCGAGATCTTGGCAAAGGCGGGCTGCAGAGCGGTGAGCAGCTCGGACTTAAGCTGGCTGTCGATCTTATCGCGCGTGTAGCTATCGGTCACGTTGCCGCACACGTTGGTGTAGAACAGCAGCGGGTTGGTGATGCGGTACGAATACTCGCCGTTGCAGCGAACGGAGATGTCGACGTCCAGGCCAATGTTGTTGTCGACCACGCGGAAGGGCACGGGAGAGGCGGTGCCGTACTTGTTGCCGATGATCTCCTTGGTGTTGATGAAGTAGACGCGCTGGTCTTTGCCCGCGTCGCCGCCAAAGGTAAAGCGGCTGCCAATATTGGCGAACGTCTCCTTGATGGAGTCACCCAGGTTGCCGCTAAAGACGCTTGGCTCGCTGCCGGTGTCAAAGACAAACTCGCCAGGCTCCAGCGCAACCTCCATGATTTTGCCGTTTTGCACCACGAGCATGCCCTGGCCGTCGTTGACGGCGATGACGGAGCCGTTGGAGATGACGTTGTCCTCGCCGCGCGTGTTGGAGCTGCGACCGCCAGTGCGCTTGCTGCCCTTGCAGGCCAAGACATCAGCGGGCATCGATTCGCAATAGATAAATTCCTTCCACTGGTCGGCCATGACGCCGCCGGCAGCTCCCAATCCAGCTTTCAAGAGTCCCATGGTGATCTTCCTTTCTCGTCAAAGGCCGGGTGGTATTGGTCAGAATGGTTAATCGTCCTTGTTGTCCTTCATGACGACCGAGGTCTCGGTATGGCTGAAGGCGTCGTGCTTCTCGGTCAGATCGAGCTCGCCACAGTAGCAATCGGCGTGGGTGGCCTCGTTGGCCGTCTTGAGCTGGCCCACCAGCAGCACGTCTGCGATGATCACGATGATTAGCGGCGCGACGATGTTGATGAGGATGCCCTCGACATCAAAGGCGAGGTAGTCCGAATCGAAGGCGTTCTCGCCCATAAAGAGAATCTGGGAGAGGACAAACCCGATCGCAAAGAACAGCACCGAGGCGATAGCGAGCTTGGGCTTGGAGCAGGGGAGCTCGCCGACCATGCGGCCGGTTTGGCCGTTCATGGCAAACAGGTAGCTCTTGCCGTTCCACGAGGTGGAAAGCATCCACACGGGGAACAGGGCGTAGTCGCTGTCTTCCCAGGTGTAGTCGAGCTGCTTGCTTTCGACCGTGGCGTCGTCATATTCGTCGACGACGGTCTCGCGCAGGGCCGAAATCGTACTTTCTTCCATACGACGCCCGGCGCGCGCCTTGCAGGTTTCGCAATCCTCGTCATAGCGGTTGGCGATGTAGCCGGGCATATAGGCGACCGAGAACGGGCGCAGCGCGTCGTAGTCAAACGGCTCGATGGCGTCCATGTGGCCGTTGGGCATCTTGGACGATCCGTCGACGGGCACGCGCTTAAACGAGATGTTTCCCTTGCGGTAGGCATCGTAGTGGTCGGTGGTCGTGACGGTGCGGTCGGATTCCTCGGTTACGGTCTCGTTGGTCGCATCAAAGCACACCTCGCCGTCCACGCGGGCGCCGTAAAGCCAAAACGGCACGTAGACGCCCTGCATGTGCGCGATGCGGTTGCTCTGCACGAATTCTTTGGGAAGGAACTTCTTTCCCTTGTAGTACGAGGTGAGTGCGGAAGTCGCTTCTTCTTTGCTCACCTTGAAGGGAATGATGAAATCGGGCTTTGCCTCGTTTGAGAAGGTGCCGGGCACGACGGCGGGGTTCCCGCAGTACGGGCACTCCGAGACCGCCGTGGTCGCATCGACCGTGACCGCGGCGCCGCAGGAGGAGCACGTGAAGGAACGCATTCCCTCACGCTCGTCCTCGTTCCAGGAGGCGCGCGAAAGGTACGCCTGGATGGGGTCGCTCGCGCTTGCGGAGACTTCTTTCGCGGCGGAAATCGTCTCGTTGGTCAGCACCGATGCCGCGCCTGCCGCTTCGTCGCCCATTCGCTCGAAGTCGCTTCGCTCCCCTGCCTCTGCCCGCTCGGTGTCGCTCTCCGCCTGTGCATCGGCTTTCTGCTGCTTGGCGGCATAGGCGGCCTCGACCTCGGCGGGCGTGAAGGCTCCGCCGCAGTAGTCGCAGTGCAGCTTTCCGTCGGCTCCTTTGAAGTGCAAAGGGCCCATGCATGAAGGGCACTGGTAGTTTACCGATTCAGTTGCCATTGGCTGACCTCCGACGTAGGCGGCTGCAGTTTCATCGTTCGCCCCCATGATACTTTATGCGCGCCATCCCGCGCGGTTTTATCGCCGATTCCACTGTGCCATGCGGCCAAAAAAACGCGGCTCGGTTGGCCGTGAGGCCATCGTTTGATAGGGCGCTCAAGGTATACTGGATAAAAGGGGATCGTGCGAGGCGGAAAGGGAGCTCGGATGGGCCGTGCAAGCGGAACAGACCCGCTCAAGGGGCGGATAGTGGCGGCTTGGGCCGTCTTCGCCCTCATCCTTGGGGCCGTGCTCGCCGCCGTGCAGCTGGTTTCGGAGGCGGAAATCCGCTTCTTCGGTCTCCCGGGAAGCGGGCCGTCGAGCACGGCGGGGCCCATGATCTTGGCGGGCTCGGGCTGTGTCGCCTGGGGGCTCTCCGTGCATTTGCGCTGCTCGGACATAAAAATTCGAGGCAATTTGAAGATCATCGCCGCGCTTCTTGCCGCCTGGCTTTTGGACGTGCTGCTGAAATACCCCGTGAAAAGCGATCTTGCCGCCTCGATTATGTGGTACCTCTACTACGTGCCGATGATGTTCATCCCCACGTTCTTCCTGGCAAGTGCCCTTCACGCAGCCGCCCTTGATCGGCATGTTGCATGGCAAAGGGTTGTCAGCATTGCTTGGGTTATCGATGCGGTGTTCTGCGTGCTCGTGCTGACGAACAACTACCATCACCTCGTGTTCGCGTTCGACTTATCCGATCCGCATTAGAGCAGGGATTATACCTATCAGGCGGGTTACTGGTGCGTGACCGCGTGGGCGCTTGTGCAGTA
>URXE01000096.1 GCA_900551815.1 uncultured Collinsella sp. | reverse complement strand
CACTCTAGTATGCTAAAGTACCCAGAAGACCGGCGGAGCTATGCCGGTCTTCTGTTCTATATGAAACACAGCATGAGGAGGCTCACCAGATGACGGCCACACCGTGGGGATTCCGGGACATATTGCCCGAGGAGGCTCAGGCGCGCGAGGAGATTGCGCTGACGGTGAAGGGCTGCTTCAGGGAGCATCATTACCTTCCGGTCGAGACGCCGCTGCTCGAGGACAAGGGCTCGCTCGAGGAGGGCGGCCGCATTGCGGACACGCCGTTTAAGCTCTTTGATGACGACGGCCGCCTGCTGGTGGTCCGTCCCGACAACACGCTGCCGATCGTTCGCCTGGTTTCGACTCGCATGCGTGCGGCCGATCTGCCGCTGCGCCTGCGCTACGAGGCGCCGGTGGTCCGCGAGTGTCAGCGCAATGCCGGTGGCTCGCGTCAGTTTACGCAACTGGGTTTTGAGCTCATCGGCGCGGGCGACACCGCGGGCGATGTCGAGATTGTCTCACTGGTGGCCGAGGCCGTGCGCAAGCTGGCACTTCCCGGTGCGCGCATTATCGCGGGCAGCGTGCGTCCGTTTAAGGAACTGCTCGCGGCGTGCGAAGATCGCGAGCTGGCTGCCGAGGCGTTGCGCTGCGTGCACGCCAACGACTTTGTGGGCCTCGATGCCCGCGTGGCGGCAAGTGCTGAGCCCGAGGCCGTCAAGGCCGCCATTAGCGAGCTGCCGCGTCTGCACGGTGGTGCCGAGGTGCTCGACCGCGTCGACGCGCTGCTGGCGGCGGCGGGCATTGTCGCGCCGCTCACGCGCGAGCTGCGCGCCCTGGTCGAGGGTCTGGCTCCCGAGGACGCCCAGGTGCTGTCCTTCGACTTCTCCATCATGAACTCGTTTGATTACTACACGGGCCTGGTCTTTAAGGCCTATGCCGGCGGCCTGCCCGATCCGGTGGGTTCGGGCGGACGCTACGACTCCATTTTTACCGGTGCATTTGGCGACGGCATCGAGGTGCCGGCGGCGGGCTTTGCCTTTTCACTCGAGCGTCTGGAGGCCGCGCATACCTCGGCCGAGGACGCTGCTTCCGATGGTGACCATGCCGTGGGCCGCGGCACCGAGGGCCCGCTGCGCATCGCCGTGCCCAAGGGCTCGCTCAAGGCCGACACGCTCGACGTGCTCGAGGCCGCAGGTTTGGACGTCTCTGAGCTGCGTGACCCCGGCCGTCACCTGATCGTGCGCGGCCACGACACGCGTGCCGGCGAGGGTGCGGTCGGCGATATCGAGTTTGTCATCGTGCGACCCAGCGACGCGCCCGCCTTTGTGGGCTGTGGCGGTGCCGACTGCGGCATCTGCGGTTGGGACTCGCTCATCGAGGCCGACCTCAACCTGCTGCAGCTGGTCGACCTGGGCTACGGCCTGTGCACGTTTATCGAGGCGGAGCCTGCGTGGCGCGCCGGCCAGGCCGAGCGCAACTATGCCCGCCGTGGGTCGCTTCGCGTGGCAACCAAGTACCCGCGCATCGCGAGTGCCTGGTATGCCGAGTACGGCGTGAACGCCGACATCGTCTCGCTGCACGGCAATATCGAGCTGGGCCCCATTGTCGGCATGACCGATCGCATCGTGGATATTACCGCCACGGGCGCCACGCTGCGTGACAACGACCTCGTTATTACTGGTCGCATTATGGACTGCACGGCCCGCTTCTTTGTCAATCCGGGCGCCGCACGTCTGGATCCGCGCGTACGCAATCTGGCCGATCGCTTGGCGGCGGTCGTGAAGGACAAGCATTTTGAGCCCGTTGCGGGCTCGGCACAATAGCGCGAGCACGCACGGGCGCCCCAACGTCCGGGCGGCGGGCCGACTGACGCCGCCGCCCGGTCTCTCGTTTTTCGAACAAAACCTCGACCGATAGGGGATACCGATATGAAGACCATCAAGCTTGCTCCCGGGGAGCGCCTCGTTACCAACCAGCTCAACCGCAAGGGTGTGCTGCCGCAAAACATCGTCGACGCCGCCCGCGATATCGTGGCCAACGTGCGTGCTAACGGCGATGCCGCGGTGCGCGATTACTGTCAGCGTTTTGATGGTGTTGAGCTGCAGAGCTTCCGTCTGCCGCAAGAGCAGATCGATGCCGCGCTCGAAGGCCTCGATCCCGCTTTTGTCGCGGCGCTCGAAAAGGCTGCACGTCAGATTCGCGAGTTCCACCAGCGCGAGGTCGAGCAGAGCTGGTTTACCACGCGCCCGGACGGCACGATGCTCGGCGTTAAGGTGACCCCGCTTGCTGCGGCCGGCATTTACGTGCCGGGCGGTCGTGCACAGTACCCTTCCACCGTGCTTATGAACGCCATTCCCGCCAAGGTGGCCGGCGTCAAACGCGTGGTCATGGTGACGCCGCCGCAAAAGGACGGCCTGATCAGCCCCTACACGCTCGCCGCGGCAAAGTTCGGCGGCGTGGACGAGATCTATATGGTGGGCGGCGCCCAGGCCGTGGCCGCGCTGGCGTACGGTACCGAGACCATTCCGCGTGTCGACAAGATTACCGGCCCGGGCAACGCTTTTGTCGCCGCTGCCAAACAGATTGTCTCGGGTGACGTGGGTATCGATATGGTCGCCGGTCCCTCCGAGGTCTGCGTGCTGGCTGACGCCACGGCCAAGCCCATGGTGGTCGCGGCCGACCTGATGGCCCAGGCCGAGCACGACCCGCTGGCAGCCTGCTATCTGGTGACCTGCGACGAGCAGTTTGCGCGTGAGGTCGAGGCGGGTATCGATATTCTGGTGGCGCAGTCCCCGCGTGCCGAGATCACGCGCGCCTCACTCGACAATGAAGGCACTATCGTGGTAGCCGCCGACATGGCTGCCGCCGTCGAGGCGGTTAACACCGTGGCGCCGGAGCACCTGGAACTGCACTGCAAGGATGCGATGGGCCTGCTTGGCGGTATTCGCAACGCCGGTGCCATCTTTGTGGGCGCTTGGAGCTCCGAGCCGCTCGGCGATTACGTTGCCGGCCCCAATCACACGCTGCCGACCGGCGGCACGGCCATGTTCTCCAACCCGCTTTCGGTGGAGGAGTTCGTCAAGCGCTCGAGTGTCATTTGCTATACGCCCGAGGGCCTGCTCTCCGATGCTCCCGCTACGCAGCGCCTGGCCGAGGCCGAGGGTCTGTGGGCACACGCGCTTTCGGCCGCACTGCGCCGCCGCGTGCTGGAGCAGGGCGAGGATGCCGTGAGCGCCGAGTCGCTCGCCGCGGCCGACCTGACCAAGGTTGCCTGGCCGGGCGACGCCGTGGCGACGGTTGCCGAGGGTGTGGACCTGGCGGCTGCGGGCGCGGATGGCGTTGGCGCGACTGGCAAGGAGGCCTAATATGGCCGAGCTGACGCCCCGTATGAAGGAGCTCGTCCAGCCCTACTTGGCTGGCATTGAGCCCTACGATCCCAACTTTACGCCCACGCGCATCAACCTTTCGGCCAACGAGAACACCTATCCCGTGCCGGCTGGCGTGCGCGAGGCGGTCGACGCCGCCCTGGCTGCCACACCGCTCAACCGCTATCCCGATCCCATGTCCAACGACCTGTGCGACGAGCTTGCCGCTTGGCATGGTGTGGCGCGCGAGAACATCTGCGTGGGCAACGGCGGCGACGAGCTGCTCTATAACTACCTGCTGGCGTTTGGCGGCGCGGGACGGACCCTGCTCAACTGCCCGCCGTGCTTTAGCGAGTACGCGTTCTTTGCGTCGCTCTGTCAGACCGAGGTGCGCGACGTGTGGCGCGACCCCGCGACCTTTGAGCTCGACCGGGCAGCCGTGCTTGCGGCAGCGCCCGAGTGCAACCTGGCAATCGTGACCTCGCCCAATAACCCCACGGGTGACGTGGCACCGCTCGACTTTGTCGCGGCGCTGTGCGACGCGTGCCCCGGTATGGTCATGGTCGACGAGGCCTACGTTGAGTTTGCCGACGATTCGTTTGGCGCGGCCACCACGGCGCAAGGCCTTATCGCCGAGCATCCCAACCTGGTGATTCTGCATACGCTGTCCAAGGCGTTTGGCGCCGCCGGTACGCGTCTGGGCTATGTGATCGCAGCCCCCGAGGTCATCGACGTGTTCGCGGCGATTCGCCAGATCTATTCGGTCAATGTGCTGAGCCAAGCCACGGCGCTTGCCTGTGTGCGTGCCCGCGATGCGTACGCGCCCGTGGTGGCACAGGTCGCATCCGAGCGCGAGCGCGAGCTGTGCGCCCTGCGCGCAATGGCTGCCGAGGACATGCCCGTGGAGGCATGGCCGAGCGCTGCAAACTTTGTGCTTGTGCGCACACCGCACGCCACGCGCGTGCGCGAGCGCCTGCGCGACGAGTATTCAATTTTGGTGCGCGACTTTAGCTACGCGCCGGGCCTTGCGGACTGCCTGCGCATTACCGTGGGCACCCCGCAGGAAAACGACGAGGTGCTGGCTGCGTTTGCCGCGCTGGTGAAGGAGGAGATGTAGATGGGCCGTTATGCCGAGGTGACCCGCAAGACGGGGGAGACCGACATTGTCGTCAAGCTCGACCTGGACGGGAGCGGCGTGTGCGATATCTCGACCGGCGTGCCGTTTTTCGACCACATGCTCAACGCTTTTGGCCGCCATGGTCTGTTCGATCTGACGGTGCACGCGGTGGGCGACGTGGAGGTCGATGCGCATCACACCGTCGAGGACACAGGTATTGTGCTGGGCGAGGCGTTTTGCCGGGCGCTGGGCGACAAGGCGGGCATTACGCGCTTTGCCGACGCGGCGATCGCCATGGACGAGACGCTCGTGATGGCTGCTGTTGATATTTCGGGCCGCGGGCAGGCCTACTGCGAGTTGCCCGTGCCGACCGAGCGCGTGGGCAGCTTCGATACCGAGCTGGCCGTCGAGTTCTTCTACGCCTTTGCGCGCGACGCCAAGCTCACGCTGCACGTGCGCGAGCTGGCGGG
>URXE01000095.1 GCA_900551815.1 uncultured Collinsella sp. | reverse complement strand
ATCTTCTGCATGACCGGTTGGTGGAGCGTCTACGCCTCCGAGGATCAGACCGACATGCTGTGGCCCGATATGACCTGGGTCTACATCATCGCCTACGATATCTGGAACTTCTGCTACACCTACAACTGCCTGCCCACCCACTCCTGGTTCTGCGGCTTTGCGCTGCTGCTGGCGCCCACTGTCGCCGCCTTTATCTGGAACAAGGGCGGCTGGATCCAGAACCGCGCCTTTACGCTGGCCATTTGGTGCATGTTTGCCCAGGTGTTCCCGTACTTCCAGGAGGAGTCCATCTTTGTGACCCACTCCACGCTCGACCCCGGCGCCGCTACCGCGGTCTCGATCGCCGCACTGGTCGCCAACGTCGCCGCGATCATCTACATCGCCTACCGCGCCAAGAAGCTCGGCCGCAACCCCTACAAGCAGGATGTCTTTGAGGGCACCAGCGATTGGGAGAAGGCTACCGCTCGCCGCGCCAAGGTGGATTACGCGCACGCCGAGTAACGCGCCTGGCGCAGACATCGCTTGAGCACGAAGCAGCATAGCCGGCTCCGCGCAACTCAACGCATTGTAGAGCCCCCGGAATGTGATTCGTTCGCGTTCCGGGGGCTTTTTGCTGCCGCGAGGATGCGACCGAACGATGCGCTCGGGTTAAATCGGATCTTATATTTCGCATGCGCTTTATATGGCTCCATTTTTGGGTACAGTGTTGTCCCGATATTGAGCTTGGGGGATATATGAAAGATGAGACGATGGGCCAAGAGGATGCGGCCCAAGATGCAGAAGCGTGTGCCGAGGCCCTGGAGAGCCTAGACCAGATCGCGCTGGCCGAGATTGCGTTTGACGATTCGAGCGTTGATGTGCGGGATGAGTCGGAAATCAAGGCGCAGCCCGATGATCGGGATGCAAAAGATGATGGCACCGCGCCCACCGAAGACGAGGCGGGGCACGAGGAATCCGAATGCAAGGCCGACGACCAGCCCGAATCCGACACGAGCGAGGAAACCATCTTGCTCGACAGCTTGCCTGCCGAAGATTCGCTGACCCGCGAGCTTCCCGGATTGGGCTCCGCGCCTGCCGTGGACGAGACCATCGCCATGGGCGATATTCCCCTGCCGTCCGTTCCCTCGGCACATGAGGCCGAGGCCCGTCACCGCAAGATGTCGCCCAAGCGACGCAACCTGATGGTGGCAGGCGTTGTTGCCGTCGCACTTGTCGCCGGCGGCGCGGGCTACGCAGCCTGGAACGGATACCGGCAAGAGCAGGCTGCCATCACCGCCGCCAATGCCCACACGATGATGTCGGTCCAGATTGGCGTACACGCCGCGGGGCTCGACTGTTCCGCCGGCTCCAAGATTCCCGTGCAGGTGAGCGGGCAGGATTCCGACGGTTCTTCCGTGAGCGAAACGCTCTACGTTGACGAGCATGGTCGTGGCATTAAGCTGCTGCCCGGCGACTATACGCTCTCCATCGCTGGGTCCCCCATCGCAGCCGACGGTACCATTTACACCGTGCCGACCACCAAGGCGCAGGTCACCATTAAGAGCGATGGGCAGGATTTGAGTGCCCAGGCCACCTTTAAGCTCAAGGTGCCTTCGGCCGACACGGTGACTGACGACCAGATCGATGCCGCCGCCAAGTATGCCGAGGAAGGCGGGGTGAACTCCGCCGCGGTCGCAAAGGTGCTCCAGCAGGCGGCAACCGCGCGCCGTGACGCCGCCGTCAACGCCGTGAGCTCCCGCGAGGCACAGGCGGCCCGCGACGCCGATGCTCGACATAAGGCAACGGACCTGTATCAGCTCGATATTCCCGTTGAGTGGTACGGCAAAGTCGCGACTTGGCAAAACGGCAGCACGCTGTGCATCTATCTTGCCGGCGACACGAACACGCCGCTTGTGACGTTTGTCACGGTGCGCGACGGCGAGAGCTTTACGCCCGATGAGGGCGATGCGGTTTTGGGTGCGGCAAACCTCGGCAACGGCTACACCGTCTACGCCAGCGGCCTCGTCTATCCGTACGTGGTGCCCCAGACCATCAACGGGCGCACGCAAGACCCCGTGTCGACCTACCCCATGGACACGGCCATTGAGCTTGTCGAGCTTACGACCGGCAACCGCTACACCTATAGCCAGATCAAGAACGTGCTGGTCGGCAAAGACGGCAAGGCTGACGCCGCGACCAAACTCGAATGCGACTACCTCGCCCAGATTCTGATGCCGAGCGTCAAAGCCCAGGACTAGCCGGGCGCATCATGGTGCTCCCCAACCGTGATGAAGGGGCCAGGAGGTCCTGGCCCCACAGATCCGTAGATGATTAGGCAAGGAGCCACTTCCATGCGGGCACAACGTGTACCGCACCGTGCTCGCATGGAATATCGGCCTGCTCATCCATGGTAACGATTGCCGACTCGCCAAGATCGAACTGGGCCATCGAGGCATCAAGCGCGGCAATTTCGCGCTCGCGCGTTTTCTCACTTGCCATATCCACACTCACCTGAATCAGGCTATAAGCCCGCATGAGAAGTGCGTCCCCAGCCACAAAGTCCACCTCATGGCTTTTGCTCTTCTCTTTGATCAGCAGGCGGCAGACCGAGCCGGTCCTCACCGCGGGAGTCCTTCTTCTTAGCGCATTGAACACTGCGGTCTCGAGCCTCTGGCCCTGGTCCAATGCTGATGCGGGAGAGAATGCTCCAAACATCGCAGGGTCGACAGCGTAGACCTTAGACGCAGACCGCATGTTATTTGCCAATGAACGCGTGAACTCCGGCACAGAAAATAACAGGTAGGCATCCTCATAATACTCAAGTAAATCGCTGAGCGAATTACGACTGACGGGTATCTGTCTGCTCTTGAACTCGTTGTACACTTTGTTCACTGACAGCTCTCGTCCCGAAGATGCCATACACCGCGTCAAGAACAGCGATGCCAAGCGAGGGTTCTTGACGTCGTAACGCTCAATGACGTCCATAGCGACCGTTCGCGAAGCATATTCCTGTAGCAGCTGAATCGCGTCTGCGGGCGTCTGCTCAAGCGTCGCGATGAATCCCCCTCGTTCAAGATATCCGATCAGATGATGTCGAAGCAGCGCTGCATCGCTTGGGGAAAAGGTCGCATCTGGCTCGGGAACGCTCCCCGTCTTATATCGAACGTATTCCGAAAAACTCAACGGAAAAAGCTCTCGCACAAGGGAACGACCCCTGAACTCGCTCTTAAGTTCTGAGGACAGCATCTTAGAAGAAGATCCCGTCACATAGACGGTCGCTTTCTCCGTATCGACTACACGCCGCAGAAACGCACCCCATTCGGGAATTTCCTGGATCTCGTCAAAGAAAATGTAAGCGCCCTCGGTTCGAGCAGCAGGATGCAGCGCATAGAACGTGTCAAGCACGTCCGCCAGCAGCGATGGCTCATACGGGCGCAAGCGCTCGTCCTCAAAATTAAAGTAAAGCATCCGGTCAAGCTCGACGCCCCGGCCCTGAAGCCGCTGCATCTCCTGATACAGGCGATACGTCTTTCCACAACGGCGGGCCCCCACAACCACATTTACGATGTTGTCGCGCTTTGGCTCCTGTGGGTTTCCCAGATCAAGGTCTCGCTCAAAGACCTGCGGAACCCCCTGCTGTTCAAAGTCCTTTATTTTCTGGGCGATCAAGTCGTTGAATGCCATGATTCTCCAATCTTGCTCTCTAGCTAATCAAAATTATAGCGATTCTTGATTAATTAGAGAGCAAGATTATGTGTAGCTTGATTAACGCTTAAGCAAGTTTTTCACTATTATTGCTCCGAAGGATATCGAGTGGCTAAGAGGACAACCGAGCTCGAATGCGACTCCCCGAGCAGCCAATTTGGCAGTCAATTTGGGACGGGGCTTTTTTGACTACCCTCCCCCTGCAGAAAAATCCCTAACGCAGTTGCGGTGAAATAGGGATTGTTTTTGCTGGTCAAACCGCAAAATAGTCCCTATTTCACCGCAACTTATTGGTGGCCTTTTGGGTGGCGCTCAGCGCCACGGATCGGCTTCGAACATCGGCTCGCGCTCGGGTCGTCGGTCGCTGTAGGGGTCGTAGCCGTCGTCGTCCTCGTTCTCGGCACGGATATAGGGGTCGCGCGGCTTAGGCGCCGGCTTGGGTGCGGCGGGTGCGGCATCGGTCGCCGACGTGTTCGTCTTGTTCTTGTCTATCATCTGCATATCTCCTTGCCATGCAATCGTGCTCGACATCATCGATTGTCGCACGAAAAAGGGCGGCGGACCCAATTGGATCCGCCGCCCTTGGCGTTTAGAGACGGCTGGCAGATTTTAAGGCATGTCCCAAAAATCTACTCGGCATCGGGAACCTCGTAGGTGGCCGCCGGCGTGTTATCGCACACGACGGTAAAGCCGCCGTCCTTGTCGACATCGACCGTCACCTGATCGCCCTCGCGCACCGTGCCGTCGATGATGGCGGCGGCGATGGCGTCCACGACCTCGCGCTGGACCAGACGCTTGAGCGGACGGGCACCGAACACGGGGTCCAGGCCACCCACGGCGAGCATCTGCTTGGCCGCCGGGGTGATGGCAAGCGTCATGCGCTCCTTGGCCAGACGCGCGCGGACGTCGGCAAGCTGGATGTCGACGATCTTCTCGATCTGCGCCATACCGAGCGGATGGAACACCACGATATCGTCGATACGGTTGAGGAACTCGGGGCGGAAGGTCTGAGCCATGGCCGCGTCGACCTGATGGCGCATCTCCTCCTCGTCCTTGCCCGAAAGGTCGGCGATAGCCTTGGAGCCCACGTTGGACGTCATGATGATGATCGTGTTCTTGAAGGACACCTGACGACCCTGGCCATCGGTCAGACGGCCGTCATCGAGCACCTGCAGCAGCACGTTGAAGACATCCGGATGGGCCTTCTCCATCTCGTCGAGCAAGATTACGGAGTACGGGCGACGGCGCACGGCCTCGGTGAGCTGGCCGCCCTCGTCGTAGCCCACGTATCCCGGGGGCGCACCGATCAGACGCTGGACGCTGAACTTCTCCATGTATTCGGACATGTCGATACGCACGAGCGCGCGCTCGTCGTCGAACAGGCACTCGGCAAGCGCCTTGGCGAGCTCGGTCTTGCCCACGCCGGTGGGGCCCAGGAAGAAGAAGCTGCCGATGGGCTT
>URXE01000094.1 GCA_900551815.1 uncultured Collinsella sp. | reverse complement strand
GGCGTGTTTGGTTGGTGCCTGTTGATGGTCTGGGTATCGGGGAGGGCGGGCTCCGTTATAATCGCCTAGAACATTAAATGGAAACGGGACGGGAGCCATATATGCGCCAGGGTTTCGACAACGCGAAGTATATCGAGCTGCAGGCCGCTCATATTAAGGAGCGCATCTCGCAGTTTGGCGGCAAGCTGTATTTGGAGTTTGGCGGCAAGCTGTTTGACGACTATCACGCGAGTCGCGTGTTGCCGGGTTTTGAACCGGACAGCAAGTTCCGCATGCTCAAGAGCATTGCCGATGACGTTGAGGTCATCATCGCGATCAACGCGAACCACATCGAGAAGAACAAAGCTCGCGGTGACCTGGGTATTACCTATGACGAGGACGTTTTGCGCCTGGTCGACCTGTTCCGCGGCAACGGTTTTGCTGTCGCGGCCGTGGTTATCACCCAGTACGCCGGCCAGCCCGCCGCCGATGTGTTCCGCAATCGCCTGAACGCGCTCGGCATTCCTGCCAAGCTGCACTATCCCATCGAGGGCTATCCGCACGACGTCGACCTGATCGTGTCCGACGACGGCTATGGCAAGAACGAGTTTGTCGAGACCACTCGTCCACTCGTTGTGGTCACCGCTCCCGGCCCTGGCTCGGGCAAGCTCGCCACTTGCCTGTCTCAGCTCTATCACGAGCACAAGCACGGCACCGCCGCCGGCTACGCCAAGTTCGAGACTTTCCCGGTCTGGAATCTGCCCCTCACGCATCCGGTCAACATCGCCTATGAGGCCGCCACGGCCGATCTCGACGATGCCAATATCATCGACTCCTTCCACTTGGAGGCCTACAACAAGACCACGGTCAACTACAACCGTGACGTCGAGGCTTTCCCGGTGGTCCGTGCTCTGATGGAAAAGATCCTGGGCAAGAGCCCCTACCAGAGCCCCACGGACATGGGCGTTAATATGGTCGGTTTTGCCATTACCGATGACGATGCCTGCCGCGACGCTTCCAAGATGGAGATCGTCCGCCGCTACTTTACCGCGGTCGAAAATGTGCGCCGTACCGGCGTGGGCGATGAGCAAGTCGACCGTCTCAAGATCATTATGAAGAAGGCTGGTATCGACAAGAATTACTCGCCGGCACGCTCGGCCGCCCTTACCAGGGAGCAGCTGACGGGTGGCCCCGTAGGCGCCATGGTCATGCCCGACGGCTCCGTGGTGACCGGCAAGACTTCCACGCGCCTGGGCGCCGCGAGCTCGCTCATCATGAATGCACTTAAGCATGTCTCGGGCGTTGACCTTGAGCTCGAGGTCATTAGCGATGAGGCGATCGAGCCTATCAGCAAGCTCAAGACGCATTTCCTGGGCAGCAAGAACCCGCGCCTGCACACCGACGAGACGCTTATGGCGCTCTCGATCACCTCGGCAACGAGCGAGACGGCGGCCCGCGTCCTTTCGGGCCTGGAGCAGCTGCGCGGCTGCGATGCCTTCTTTAGCGTGATCATCTCTCCGACGGACGAGACGGTGCTGCGCAAGCTGGGCATCAACGTGTGCTGCGAGCCCAAGTTCGAGCGCCGTGGTTTCTTCCACCGCTAAGCCTGGATAAATTGGTCTGAAAGGGGCGCATCGGATATACATTCGGTGTGCCCCTTTTATCAACAAAGCTACCGTTTAACCTAAAATTAGGCCGTTTACCTGCCTATAAGCGATTTGGGCGGTATACAATAACCCTAATTGTTTCATCCTTTTGCGGGGATGCCGCATGATGGATGTTGCCGGCCATCATGGGGTGTGCCGGTCGCGCACGGTGCAAGTGATGCCCGTGCCCGGTTTGAGGAGGCTGCCATGGCTGGCAAGGGTCGTGCGAGTGTCAACGATATGAAGCGTGTCGAGGTGCAGGTGCTGATGGAGATCGCACAGCAGTCCGAAGACAACGGCGGATTTTATGGCTTTTCGCGAAAGACGCTTGCCGAGCGTGTGGGGGTGTCTCCGTATCGCGCCCGCGCGGCAATTGAACGCTTGGAATCCGAAGACATCATTGAGGTCGTCTCGCGCTACAGCGACGACGGCGGCCAGCTCGCAAATGGTATTTGTCTTACGGAGTGTGGCGAATGGTATCTAGAGGGCATCCGTGCCGGTATGCTCGTGCAGGACTTGATCAAGGACGAAGTCGCCGATCGATAACGGCGCGCATTCATAGTGGAAACGACGCCGCCTGGGCAACTGGGCGGCGTTTTGTTTCGAGATGGAGAAATGCGATTGCGCGTAAGAAAAATTGCGTGCGGCGCGCGTCGCGAGTATTACAATGAAGACCCGTAAGATGTGTATGGACAACTTCTACGGGAAGCGCAGGTAACTCAATATGACCAAGCATGTGTTCGTGACCGGCGGCGTGGTTTCGTCTCTGGGCAAGGGTATTACCGCGGCCTCGCTGGGCCGTCTGCTCAAGTCGCGCGGCTACAAGGTAACGATGCAAAAGGCCGACCCGTATCTGAACGTCGACCCCGGCACCATGAGCCCGTTCCAGCATGGCGAGGTCTTTGTGACCGAGGACGGCTATGAGTCCGATCTGGACCTGGGCCACTACGAGCGCTTTATTGATGAGAACCTGACCCGCGATTCCAACTTTACGACTGGTGCCATCTATAAGAGCCTGATCGCCCGCGAACGTCGCGGTGACTTTTTGGGCGGCACCGTGCAGGTGATTCCGCACGTCACGAACGCCATTAAGGATAAGTTCCGTCGTATTGAGGAGCAGACCGGCTCCGACGTGGTCATCACTGAGTTGGGCGGCACCATCGGTGACATCGAGTCGCAGCCGTTTGTCGAGGCCATTCGTCAGTATCGCAAGGAGGCCGGCCCCGAGAACGTCTGCTACATCCACGTGTCGCTCGTTCCCTATATCGCCGCCGCCCACGAGGTCAAGACCAAGCCGACGCAGCACTCCGTTAAGGAGCTCCGCAGCTTTGGTATCCAGCCCGATATTATCGTTCTGCGCTCCGACCACCATATCGACGATGCCATCCGCGGCAAGATCGCAAGCTTCTGCGACGTCGACACCGACTGTGTCTTTACCAACGAGGACTGCGCGAGCATCTACGATGTTCCGCAGCTGCTCGCCGAGCAGGACTTTGACCTGCGCATTTGCGAGCGTCTGGGTCTGGACCCGCGTGAGCGCGACATGAGCCAGTGGAACGAGTTCCTGCGCAAGCAGAACCATGCCAACCAGCACGCCGACAAGGTGAAGATCGCCGTCGTGGGTAAGTATACGCAGCTGCCCGATGCCTACCTGTCGGTTATCGAGGCCCTGCACCACGCGGGCGTGTTCTACGATCGCCACGTTGACGTGCAGCTGGTCGATGGCGAGAGCCTCGACGAGCAGAATGTCTCCGAGGTCCTGGGTGACGCCTCGGGCATCTTGGTCCCTGGCGGCTTTGGCAAGCGCGCCCTGGAGGGCAAGATCCTCGCGGCCGAGTTTGCCCGCGAGCACAAGATTCCGTATCTGGGCATTTGCCTGGGTATGCAGGTGGCCGTGTGCGAATTTGCTCGCAACGTCGTCGGCCTTGCCGGCGCCAGCTCTTCCGAGTTCGATCCTGATGGCCCGTATAGTGTCATCGACCTGATGAGCTCGCAGGAGGATGTGACCGAGAAGGGCGGCACCATGCGTCTGGGTGCCTATCCGTGCAAGCTCGCCGCCGATACCCTCGCTCGCGAGGCCTATGGCGAGGAGCTCGTCTACGAGCGTCACCGTCACCGTTTTGAGTTCAACAACGCCTTTCGTGACCAGCTCGAGGACGCCGGTCTGGTAATCTCGGGTCTTTCACCCGACGAGCGTCTGGTCGAGATGGTCGAGCTGCCGCGCGACGTACATCCGTGGTATGTGGCCACCCAGGCTCATCCCGAGTTCAAGAGCCGTCCGACCAACCCGCAGCCGCTGTTCCGCGAGTTCGTGCGCGCCTCGATTGGCCAGCATGAGGGTGTCGACCGTCTGCAGGTGACGCCCAAGAACCTCGCTACGGACTAAGGGTGCCGGAGAACCAAGAACATACCGAAGCTACTCCCTCGTCGCTTGCTGTGGTGGCGGGGGAGTATCTCGATTACCTTGCGGTCGAGCGGGGTTTGGCGCGCAATACGATTGCGGCCTACCGTCGTGACCTGACGACGTACTGCGCCTATCTGGAGCGGGCTGACATTGCGTCTTTTGAAGATGTGAGCCGTAAGGTCGTGGAGGGCTTTGTTGCCGATCGCCGCGACGGAGGCTATTCCGACGCCTCGGTGGAGCGCGCGCTTGCTGCCGTGAAGGGCCTGCATGCCTTTTTGGTGCGCGATGGGGCCGTGGCCCAAAACCCGACGGCGGCGTTGCGCCTGCCCAAAAAGGCAGATCGCCTGCCGGAATACCTTTCGGTGGAGGATGTCTCGGCACTGCTCGATCAAGACTTTCCCGAGGGCGAGATGGGGCTGCGCGATCATGCCATCTTGGAAGTGCTTTACGGTTGCGGCTTGCGCGTGAGTGAGCTGGTTGGGCTCGATGTGGGCGATATCCATATCGATGACGGGTTTGTCCTGGTGCGCGGTAAGGGCTCCAAGGAGCGTCTGGCCCCGTTGGTGGGAAGCGCGGCTCGCGCCCTGACACACTATATAGGTGACGGGCGCACTCTCCTGGCCGCCCATGCTCACGGGACGGAGACCTCGGCGGTCTTTTTAAATAAGAACGGACGTCGCCTGTCGCGCCAGGGCGTGCATGCGATATGCGAGCGGTACGGGCGCCAGGTGGGGCTGGTGGGGCTCCACCCCCACACCCTGCGCCACTCCTTTGCCACCCACATGCTCGCGGGCGGTGCCGACCTGCGTGTGCTGCAGGAGATTTTGGGCCATGCCGATATTTCGACCACGCAGGTCTACACGCATGTCGACCGCACGCAACTGACCGAGGTCTATCTGGCGGCGCATCCGCTGGCACATCGCTAGCACCTCGCTGACCTGCATATTTATAAATATTAAAGGGGATGGGCCCCAGATTGCCGAGACGCACTTTTGCGCGCATGGGCAATCTGGGGCCCGCCCCATTTTTCGCCAGACACCGGCGCGGCGGTGGGCCGTGTGTGTCGTGGGTGGGGGAGTTTGGGGGCGATGTGAACGGCGTGTAAAGGGACGTAAAAATCGCCTCAAGGTCAACTTGAAGGTTGAGGTTCGCGGGTGTGGTTCTACAGGTGGCATCCCGACTTTGCTGCAAACACAACATATTGTGTTTTCGAACATATGCTCGGGGGTGTTTTACAACATATTGGGGGTGGAGTGGTGGGGTGGGGTGGGGTCTGTCTCTTATACACATCTCCGAGCCCACGAGACTAAGGCGAATCTCGT
>URXE01000093.1 GCA_900551815.1 uncultured Collinsella sp. | reverse complement strand
GAGAAGACGCGCCAGAGCATCAAGACCAACCTGCAGCAGAAGACCGACATGGCCAACCGCGTGCAGAAGTTCATCGACTGCCGCTCCAAGGACAAGAGCCGTCGCGAGATTTACATCGTAGAGGGCGACTCGGCAGCAGGCGCCATTCGCACCTCGCGCGATGCCGAGTTCCAGGGCGTTATGCCCGTCCGCGGTAAGATCCTCAACTGCCTGAAGGAGGACTACCCGCGCATCTTTAAGTCCGACATCATCATGGACCTCATGCGCGTGCTGGGCTGCGGCGTGGAGATCAAAGACAAGCGCATCAAGAACCTCGGCGCCTTCGACCTGGACAACCTCAACTGGAACAAGGTCATCATCTGTACGGACGCCGACGTCGACGGTTACCACATCCGCACGCTCGTGCTCACCATGCTCTACCGCCTGGTGCCAACGCTTATCGACGAGGGCTACGTCTATATCGCCGAGTCGCCGCTCTACGAGATCAACTGCAAAGAGAAGACCTACTTTGCCTACACCGAGCTCGAGAAGAACGGCATCCTTAAGGAGATCGGCGACCAGAAGTGCTCCATCAACCGCTCCAAGGGTCTTGGTGAGAACGATCCGGACATGATGTGGCTCACCACCATGAACCCCGAGACGCGTCGTCTGATCAAGGTGGAGCCCGAGGACGTCACCAAGATGGAGACCATGTTCAACCTTTTGCTGGGCAACGACGAGGCAGGCCGCAAGCGCCATATCTCCGAGCACGGCAAGGAATACCTTGACCAGCTGGACCTGCAGTAGCAGCAAATCGATAACGACGGCCCATAAGAAGTTCAAGAGGAAATCGTGGCAAAGAAGAAGACGAAGAACCAGCCCAAGAAAAAGCAGGTCAACGCCGAGAACGTCATCGGCCTGCACTCCGAGGTCACCGACCAGCCGATCACGCAGACGCTCGAGGTCAACTACATGCCCTACGCCATGAGCGTCAACGTCTCGCGTGCGTTCCCCGAGATCGACGGCTTTAAGCCCTCGCACCGCAAGCTGCTCTACACCATGTACAAGATGGGTCTGCTCAAGGGCGAGCGCCAGAAGAGCGCCAACATCGTGGGCCAGACCATGAAGCTCAACCCGCACGGTGACGCCGCGATCTACGAGACGATGGTGCGTCTGGCAACCGGCAACGAGGCGCTGCTCGCCCCCTTCGTGGAGTCGAAGGGCAACTTTGGCAAGTACTATTCGGGCGATCTGAGCTACGCCGCCTCGCGTTATACCGAGGCCAAGCTCTCCCCCATCAGCGCCGAGATCTTCAAGGACATCGACAAGGACCCGGTCGACTTCGTCGACAGCTACGATGGCGCCATGAAGGAGCCGCGTCTGCTGCCCACCACGTTCCCCAACATCCTCGTCTCGGCCAACAAGGGCATCGGCGTCGCCATGGCGTCCGACATCTGCGGTTTCAACCTCAACGAGGTCTGCACCGCTACGATGCACTACCTGCAGGATCCCGACTGCGACCTGCTCGAGTACATGCCCATGCCCGACTTCTCGACCGGCGGCGAAATTATCTACCGCCGCGAGGAGATGGAAAAGATTATCGAGACCGGCCTTGGCAGCTTCCAGATCCGCTCCCGCTGGCGCTGGATTCCCGAAGAGCGCATCATCGAGGTCTACGAGATCCCCTACACCACCAAGACCGATGTCATCATCGAACGCATCGTCAAGCTCTCCAAGGAGGGCAAGGTCAAGGAGATCGCAGACATCCGCGACGAAACCGACCTCTCGGGCTTGCGCATCGCTATCGACCTTAAGCGCGGCGTCGACCCCGACAAGCTCATGGCCAAGCTCTATCGCTCGACCACGCTGCAGGATTCGTTCTCGTGCAACTTCAACGTGCTGGTCGATGGTTACCCTCGCGTTATGGGCGTGCGCCAGATTCTGCACGAGTGGGTCAAGTGGCGTATTGAGTCCACGCGTCGCCGCATTAACTATGACCTGGGCAAAAAGTCCGAGCGCCTGCACCTGCTGCACGGCCTTGAGGCAATCTTGCTCGACATCGACAAGGCCATCGCCATCATCCGCGGCACCAAGCTCGAAGCCGAGGTCGTGCCCAACCTTATGAAGGGTTTCGACATCGACGAGACCCAGGCCGAGTTTGTTGCCGAACTTAAGCTCCGCAACATCAACGAGGAGTACATCCTCAACCGCACCAAGGACATCGCCAAGCTTGAGGGCGAGATTGCCGAGCTTGAGGAAATCCTCTCCAGCGAGGAGAACATCAAGAAGGTCATCAGCGACGAGCTGGCCGCGGTCAACAAGAAGTATGTGATGCCGCGCCGCACGGGCAGGATCGAGCCCCATGAGGTTATCGAGGTAAGCTTGGAGCCCGAGGTCGAGGAATATCCGGTTACCATCATGCTTTCGCGCGATGGCTACCTTAAAAAGATGACGGACCGCGTACTCAAGAAGGCGACCACGCTCAAGTACAAGGACGGCGACAAACCCTTTATCGAGCTCCCGTCCTCCAACACCCACGAGCTGCTGGTCTTTACCAACAAGAGCCAGGTGTACAAGTGCAAGGTCGCGGCGTTTGAGGACACCAAGTCGGCCCAGCTGGGCTCGTACCTGCCCACCGATCTTGAGATGGAACCCGACGAGAGCGTCATCTGGGTCATCGACCCCGAGGACTATAAGGCCGACGTGCTGTTTGTCTTTGAAAACGGCCGCGTGGTGCGCGTCGCGCTTTCTGGATACGTCACCAAGACCAACCGCAAACGCCTCAAGAACGCCATCTACGGCGGCAGCAAGCTGCTGTATGCCCAGGTGCTCAAGGAGGACCGCGACATCGCGCTGGTCTCGAGCGACTACCGCCTGATGAACTTCAACACGTCGCTGCTCAAGACCAAGACGACTACCAACACGCAGGGTGTCCAGGCCTTTACGGCCAAGAAGGGCCGCTCGGTCACCACCGTCGGCACAACCGAAGAGATCCTTGGCGCCGGCGTCTCGGCCGAGAAGTTCACCGCGCAGAGCCTCCCCTCCGCCGGTGCCCTTATGAAAGAAAACGACATGCCAAGTTTGTTTGATTAGGACGACGGCAGAACCGCCATAGTTTTACAAAGCAGCGGGGCCCGGAGCGCAGCAATATCGCGCCCCGGGCCCCGCTCGTTGCGGAGGTCATCCTCGGAAATGTCGACGATACGGGGGCTTCCCGCACCGTCCTAAGCCGTTAGCAAAACTCGCAAAAGTTAGCAAAAGTTGCAAAAATTAGCAAAACTTGCAAAGGAGCCACCATGGAGTACAGCAAATGGCTCCGCCATGCCAGGCATGCTCGAAGATATTATCGAGCGAACCAAAGAAGCGGCAGATAGCTACCTTTCACAGTCTCACGCGCGCATGAACGGCGTTCAAATTGGTCCAGTGGGCATCGATTGGACATATGTTCAAGAAGCCCAGGGCAACTGGCGCACGTGCATGAATGGCATCTTCAGGCAACTCGAGAAGCATGGCATCGGGCTTCTCTCGAAACGACCTATCGAGAGCTTTCCGATAAAGACATTGAGTTTTTGCTCGCGATGCTGCCCGATTCTGGCCCCAGCAGGGTCTCGGAGATAGCCAAACGCATGGGCGTCGCCAGCAACTACACAAGCCAATACAAACGCCGCCTCCTGGAGGACGGCGTCATCGGAGAGCGCGGGCGTGGTCTCGTTGGCTTTGACATTCCCGCGTTCAGGGAATTCTTGAACGAGAAGGCGTTTTAGCACGCCGGAATTGTCCGCGGAAGCATCAACGCATGGCAATCAGCATTCCTCTTGGTAAGGATAGCAAGCATTTTCCACCAACACCGATTGCCATGCGTTCTTCTTGTCCTTAGGCGAGCTTGCGAGCGAGCTCTCGCACCTCTTCCAACTTGGGCGAGGAGGCCATGCTGTCGCGCTCGGTCATGCCGCTAATGGTGACAATGCCCTGGTCCTCCCACTTGCAGTACGCGCATGTGGCCCTATACATAGCAATCGCCGCATCATAGACGCCCTCGCTGTGGCTATCGAGCAAAAGGGCCGTCTTGGTGAACGGGAAGCCTGTAGCACCGAAGGCGTACAGGCGGTCGATGGCGGCCTTCTCCTGCGCAGTGATATCAAACCAGTAGATAGGCGAAGCGAAGACAACCATATCGGCGCCTTTCAGCGACTCGATCACGTCGGCCATGTCATCCTTCTGCACGCAAGTGCCCTCATGGGCGAAGCAATACTGACACCCCAGGCAACCAGCGATTTTCTTGCTGGCAACACGGACGACCTCGACCGTATTGCCGCCCTCACGCGCGGTCTCGGCAAACGCCTCGACCATGGTGTCGGTATTGGCGCCCTTGCGCGGGCTACCACTCAATACAACGATATTCATAAGAATCTCCCTCCTTCATGCCGCAGGCGCGCGGCATATTTTTTGTTTTAACCAAAACAGATGGAGCTATGCAGTCGCCTCGTTTCAGCTACTTCCACTCTTTAGAAGAATCGTTGCTGGAGACTTGGCATTGAATCAAGGCACGCCTTATTTCAAATACTCCTCAAAGAACGCTTTCAGCTTTCCAAACGGAATGACGTCCATCTGATCGTAAAGGTCGGTGTGGCTGGCACCAGGGATAATAAGCAGCTCCTTGTTGTCCCCGGTCAGTTTGCTGTACGCGGTTTCGCTGAAATAGCGGGAGTGCGCCTTCTCGCCATGCACCAGCAACACAGCAGAGCGGATTTCGCTGCTATATTGCAAAATCGGCATATTCAAAAACGACAGTGAGGACGTCACATTCCAGCCGCCATTGGAGCCAAGGCTGCGGGGATGGTAGCCTCGCGGAGTCTTGTAGTAGGCGTAATAGTCCGCCACAAACTGCGGCGCGTCCTCCGGCAGCGGATCGACCACGCCGCCCGCCAGCGCGTAACTGCCGTTTTTATAGTCCTCGGTGCGCTGTACATTCAGCGCTTTCCGCTTTTCGAAGCGTGCCTGCTCAGAATCCTCGGCGTCAAAATAGCCATTGGCGGTCACGCGGGTCATGTCGTACATCGTCATAGCCGCGGTAGCTTTGATGCGGGTGTCGATGGCCGCCGCATTGACTGCCATGCCGCCCCAACCGCAGATGCCGATGATGCCGATGCGCTCCGTGTCAACGTTATTCTGCACGGAGAGGAAATCCACCGCTGCGCAGAAATCCTCGGTGTTGATGTCCGGCGATGCTACATAGCGGGGCACACCGCCGCTCTCGCCGGTATAGGACGGGTCGAAGGCAATCGCGAAAAAGCCCAGCTCCGCCATTTTCTGCGCATAAAGGCCGGACGTTTGCTCCTTCACCGCGCCAAACGGACCGCTGACGGCGATGGCAGGCAGCTTGCCCTCCGCGTTCTTTGGCACGTAGACGTCGGCCGCCAGCGTGATGCCGTATCGGTTGTGGAAGGTCGCCTTGCTGTGCTC
>URXE01000092.1 GCA_900551815.1 uncultured Collinsella sp. | reverse complement strand
CGCAGGAAGCTTGGATACGCCTAGGCGCGGTCCAAGAAATCGTCCGCACCCCCTTTTGGCCGTTTACCGGCCCATTTAGGAACTATTTCACCGCAACTCAGAGGGAGACGGTTAAAGGGCGCTCAGACTCGGGGTCCAGGCGATGGTGGGGGTTGCACCGTCAAGAGTCTCGTTGATGGTGGCGGCCATACCGGCGAGTAGGCTATTCTCGCTTACGGTGAGCGTCTTGTAGCCGCCGGCACGCATGAGCTCGCGAATCACCACGGCGCCAGCCAAGATCACGCCCGCGCGTTTGGGCTGCACGCCCGGTAGCGCGGCGATGCCCTCCACGTCCAGCGTGGACATGCGCTCGATAGCAGCCGAAATCTGTTCCATCGAAAGCTCGCGCAGGTGCACGAAGCTCGAATCATACGGCTCCAGCTCGTGAACCAGCGCCACGAGCGTGGTGACGGTGCCACCCACCGCGACCAGGCGCTCTGCACGCTCAAAATTGCTCGGCAGGCCATCAAAATAGGCGGCGAACTGCTCGCCCGCCCAGTTGGCAGCGGCAGCAAGCTCGCCGTCCGCAGGCGGCAGTGCCGAGAAAAACCGCTCCGTCACGCGGCGACAACCGATGTCCAGCGAACGCGTACCCTCCAGCGCGAAGACCCCACGCTTCGGTGCGTACACACCCGTCGCGAGTTCCGTGGACCCGCCGCCCGAATCCGCGACAATAATGCGCTCGCCGGCAAAGTCGTGCGCCACGCCAAAAAACGTCAGGCGCGCCTCGACCTCGCCCGGAATCACCTGCGGTTCGAGCCCCAGCTCGCGCAGGCCGTCCAGCAGCAGGGCGGCATTGGACGCATCGCGCGCGGCGCTCGTGCACGTGGTGCAGATGCACACGGCCCCAAAGGCATGCGCCTCGTCCACAAACATCCGGCACGCAGCGAGCACACGCTCGACAGCCGCCTCGCAAAAGCGACCTGTCGCGTCGACGCCCTCGCCCAGATCGGTAATCTCGGTATGCTTGGACGATTCCACGATCGCCCCGGCCTCGACCTGCGCCAGCACCAGTCGCGACGACACCGTTCCCAGGTCGATCGCGGCTACCTTATAGCGTTTGCAATTTGTCATTGCAGGCTCCCCTCCGGGCGCTATTTGCCGTTGGACACGACCGTCTGGCCCTCGACACCGTTAAACCCAAACAGCATGTCGAGCGCCTGGATGTACCACGGCGCGTCCTTACCGACTTCTTCAATCTCTTTGGCCACTTCGCTGGCCTTCTTGGCGTTCGAGGACTTTTTGCTCGACGACGAGTCCGAATCGTCATCCAGACCCAGCACGTCAATCTTGGTCTCGCCGGGCATCACCAGGCCCAGGTCCTCGGACGCCGCGTCCTTAATGCCCTCCTCCGAGAGCAGTTTGTCGACGCTTTTTTGCAGCTCATCATTGTATTGCTGACGAATCTCGACCTGCTTGGCCAAGATATCGCTCGAACGCTTTGCCACGTACAGATCGCGCACGGGGAAATACAGGCTCACGAGCACCAGGGCAACGACAATGCCGATGAATAGCCCTCGCTGAGGACCGTGGGTAAAGTCGTAAATTGCCTTGACCACTGCGTTGTCGTTGGCGTAGTGCATAAAGTCCGAGCCGGAAAGACGGTTCGAGGGCCTGGTCGACTTTTCGTGCGTTTGAGCCGAGGGGCGCTGAGCATGCGTCGGGCGCGCCGAACGTGGCGGGCGGTCCGTCGACGTATTCATTTGAGCACGGGGGTGTGAGGCACTTGGCGGACGCTGTGCGCGGTGATCGACGCCGCCGTAGTCGGACCCGCCGAGCCGCACCGTATGCGCGCGGCGAGACGACGGCTCACGCGAACCGGCGGAATAGTACCTGTTGTCGTAAATCTGATCCATGTGCGCCTTGTGCGGTTGAGGTTTGTTTGCGCTAAGTCCTTTAGTTATAGCACGAGCGCCCGCACCGCCTTCGCCAGCCTTTGCTCGACATAAAAAAGGCGCTGAGCCATATGGCCCAGCGCCCAATGGTGCTCAACAGTGCCCGGCGGAAGCGAGGCGAATCCGAGTCAGCCCCGCCGCCGCACACGCCGCTGCCTAGCGGATGTTGTAGAACGCAGACTTGCCGGCGTAGCGCGCGCTGCCCTCGAGCTCGTCCTCGATACGGATGAGCTGGTTGTACTTGGCGATGCGGTCGCTGCGGCACGGGGCGCCCGACTTGATCTGGCCGGCATTGACGCCCACGACCAGGTCGGCGATCGTGGAATCCTCGGTCTCGCCGGAACGGTGGCTCACGATGCAGGCGTAGCCGGCCTCCTTGGCAGTCTCGATAGCCTCGAGCGACTCGGTGAGCGTACCGATCTGGTTGACCTTGACCAGGATCGCGTTGGCGGCGCCCAGCTCGATGCCCTTCTTGAGGCGCTCGGTGTTGGTGACGAACAGGTCGTCGCCCACCAGCTGCACCTTGTTGCCAATGCGACGGGTGAGCTCAACCCAGCCGTCCCAGTCCTCCTCGGCCATGCCGTCCTCGATGGAGATGATGGGATAGGTGTCGACAAGCTTCTCCCAGTAATCGACCATCTGGGCGCTCGTGTACTCCACGCCCTCGCCCTTGAGCTCGTACATGCCGGTCTCGGCGTTGTAGAACTCGGTCGAGGCCGGATCCATGGCGTACATGAAGTCGACGCCGGGCTTAAAGCCGGCCTTCTCCACGGCTTTGGTGATGTACTCGAACGGCTCGGCATTGGTCTTGAGGTTGGGTGCAAAGCCGCCCTCGTCGCCCACGCCGCCGCCAAGGCCGGCCTCGTGCAGCACGCCCTTGAGGGTGTGGTAGACCTCGGCGCACCAACGCAGGCCCTCGGCAAAGCTCGGAGCACCCACGGGCATGATCATGAACTCCTGGAAGTCAACGTTGTTGTCGGCATGCACGCCGCCGTTGAGGATGTTCATCATGGGCGTGGGCAGCAGGTGAGCGTTGACGCCGCCCAGGTACTGGTACAGCGACAGGCCCGCCGACTCTGCCGCAGCGCAGGCAACGGCCAACGAAACGCCCAGAATGGCGTTGGCGCCGAGCTTGGTCTTGTTGGGGGTACCGTCCGCGGCGATCAGCGCGGCATCGACAGCGCGTTGGTCGAAGGCGTCGAGGCCCACGACGGCGTTGGCACACTCGTTGTTGACGTGCTCGACGGCCTGCGAGACGCCCTTGCCCAGGTAGCGACCCTTGTCGCCGTCGCGCAACTCGCATGCCTCAAAGGCGCCGGTCGAAGCGCCCGAAGGCACCATCGCGCGACCGAAGCTGCCGTCCTCGAGCACGACCTCGACCTCTACGGTGGGGTTGCCGCGGCTGTCGAGCACCTCGCGACCGTAGACATCCAAAATATCGCTCATGTTGTCTCCCTCTCACTTGGAAACGTAGTGGTTGCAAGCGACCGGCTGACCGTGCACCGTCGGTGCGCCTCCGTAAGTTAGCCATGTCGCACTTTTTGCATTATGCCCTAAGTTAGCCGAGGGATACACTTGTTTTTCGAAAAATTTAGCGGGAACGATGAGGCGTGTCAGCTCGTCGTTCCCGCGGTTTTACTCCTCCGCCTTTGCGGCATCCCACAGGTCGTTGAGGCCATGGGTCGAAAGCTCAGCCAGATCCACATGGGCGTTGGCCGCCATCTGCTCCATTGCGGCCCAGCGGCGGCGGAACTTTGCCGTGCTGGCGCGCAGGGCGCTCTCGGCGTCGATTCCCTCCTTGCGCGCAACGTTGACCAGGGCAAAGAGCAGGTCGCCAAACTCCATCTCGCGCTCGGGCGAGCCGGGAGCCTCGGCCTCAAACTCGGCACGCTCCTCGGCGACCTCATCCCACACATCCTGGACCGTCTCCCACTCAAAGCCCACGGCAGCCGCCTTGCGCGACACCTTCTGAGCCTGCATCAGCGCCGGCAGGTGCGTGGGCACGCCGTCGAGCAGGCCCTCGGGCGCAGCCTCGCCCGCCGCCACGGCCTTGTCCTTGGCAGCCTTCTCGGCAAGCTTGACCTCGTCCCAAATCTTGAGCACCTCGTCGGAGTTATCGGCATCCGCATCGCCAAACACGTGCGGGTGGCGGCGGATGAGCTTGGCGTCGATATCGCGTGCCACATCGGCCAGCGTAAACTCGCCGGCGTCCGCCGCAATCTGTGCATGCAGTACCACCTGCATGAGCACGTCGCCGAGCTCCTCGCGCAGATGCGCCGCATCGTCCGCCTCGATGCAATCGAGCGCCTCGTAGGCTTCCTCGATCATGTTCTTGCCGATGCTCTGGTGCGTCTGCTCGCGGTCCCACGGGCAGCCGTCGGGCTGACGCGGGCGCCAGATGGTCTGCACCAGATGCTGCAACTCGGCCGACGCGTCGGCCAGCGTGGACAGATCGCGCGAGCCCTCGGCATTTTGCTGAGCCATGTGCTGCGCCATGGTTATTCCTCCTCCATGATCACGTGACGGAACGCGCCGCCCTCGTAGATGCCGTAACTGTGCGTACCGTCCTTGGGAATGCTCACGCTGCCGGGATTGAAGAGCCACAGGCCCGGGTGCGCGGCGCTTGCCTCGTTAACCTTGATGTGCGTGTGGCCGTAGACGAGCGCGGAGCCCTCGGGCAGCGCGGGCGCGTGGTCGACGCTGTTGTGCATGCCGGCGCCAAAGACGTGGCCGTGCGTCAGGAACAGCTCGCGGTCGGCCTCGTCAAACAGCGTGGCATAGTCGGCCATAACGGGAAAGTCGAGCACCATCTGGTCGACCTCGGCGTCACAGTTGCCGCGCACCGCGATGATGCGGTCGGCCAGGGCGTTGAGCAGCGGAATCACACGCTTGGGGGCGTAGTCGCGCGGCAGGTCGTTGCGCGGACCGTGGTAGAGCAGGTCGCCCAGCAGGACGATGCGGTCGGGCTGCTGGGATTCGATGGCGGCGCAGAGGCGCTCGGTCCAGTATGCCGAGCCGTGGATGTCGGAGGCGATGAGGTATTTCATGGGGAGATCCTTTCGAATGGGGTTGATATGGCTGGGCGCAGGATGTCGCCACCAGCCGCGTTATTCAAATCGCAGTGCCACGGCTTGTGCCGCCTGCATCACGCGCTGGAGCGGCACATTGTGCTCGCGGGCGAGACGGGCGCAGTCCTCGTACTCGGGCGCTGCACGCTCGCTGCCGTCGGGCAGGGTTGCCACCTTGACGGACACCTCGCCCCATAGCGTCGTTACGCGCTCAAAGCGGCGTGGCAGGCAAACGCGCTCCATGACCTGGCGACGAATGCCGTTGGTCGTGGTTTCCAAAAAGATAATCGTCTGCAGGCGCTCGATATCCTCGTGAGCACAGATTACCTGTAGCTGCCAACTGGGACGGCCTTTCTTGCAATAGAGGGGCAGCCAATGCACCTCGCGCGCACCCGCCTCGCGCAGGCGGTCGGCAGCGTAGGCGAGCACCTCGGGCGACGCGTCGTCGATGTCG
>URXE01000091.1 GCA_900551815.1 uncultured Collinsella sp. | reverse complement strand
CATCCCGTTACCCATCGCGTGGTGGGCGACCGTATCGAGGCCGGTACCTTTATCGTTGCCGGTGCGTTGATGGCCGACGATCGCGGTGTCGATGTCACGGGCTTTTGCCCCATTCACTTGGGCATGGTGCTCAAGAAGATGGAGCTCATGGGCATCGACTGCGAGCGCGTTG
Source organism: uncultured Collinsella sp. (assembly GCA_900551815.1). Lineage (GTDB taxonomy): Bacteria > Actinomycetota > Coriobacteriia > Coriobacteriales > Coriobacteriaceae > Collinsella. The sequence continues at coordinate 5,288 of URXE01000091.1, read as the reverse complement.
AGGATGGCGTCCATGTGAGGCGTGCCGAGCGCATCAAGCCGGTCGACATCCAGACGCTTCCGTTCCCCGGCTTCCCGACGGACATGCAGGCGCAGATTATGGTACTCTCCGCCCTGGCAGACGGTAGCTCCGTTATCACCGAGAACATCTTCGAGAATCGTTTTATGTTCGCATCCGAGCTGGTGCGCATGGGTGCCGATATTCGCATCGAGAGCCACCACGCCATGATTCACGGCGTCAAGGGCTTCTCCGGCGCTCAGGTAACCTCACCGGATCTTCGTGGTGGCGCGGCACTCGTCGTTGCCGGCCTAATTGCCGACGGCACGACCGAGGTCTCGGCCATCCATCACATTAAGCGCGGCTACGAACAGTTTGTCGAAAAGCTGCAGGCGCTTGGCGCTCATGTCGAGCACGCCACTGTTCCCGATCCCGTCATCTACTAATGCAGGTTGCCTATGTTTAAGAAAAAGCCCATTACGGAATCTCGAAGACCTTCGACCGGCGCTCAGGCAAAAATCTATAGCCGCGATAACGTTGCCCGCTATTCCGAGCGCGCTCGTCAGCGCCGTCGCGGTCATACGGTTCGCCGCGTTGCGCTCATTGCTGTGCTCGGTGTGCTGCTGAGCGCTACGACTGCCGCCGGCCTGTGGTTTGCCACCATTATGGGCAAGCTCGGCGATTCCAACGTCATTACCGACAACCTGCGCCAGATCCTGGTTGATACCGACGAGGCAAAGGACCCGTTCTACGTGCTACTCCTTGGCACTGACGGTCGCCCGGGCGAGGATACATACCGCGCCGACTCAATTATCCTGGCGCGTATCGACCCCACGCAAAAACAGGCGACGCTCATCTCCATTCCGCGCGATACCAAGGTCGTCTACAACGGCTCGACCATGAAGATCAACGCCTGCCATACCTACGGCGGCGCCGAAGCCATGGTCCAGGCGGTCAACGAGCTGTGCGGTGTCCAGATTTCCCACTATGCCGAGGTCAGCTTCGACGGCATGCAGTCGCTCATCGATTCGGTCGGCGGCATCGACATTAACGCAACCGACGATGTCGACGACCCCGAGCATCTCGACATTAAGATCACCGCCGGTCAGCAGCACATGGATGGCGCGACCGCCCTTACCTATGCCCGTTGCCGCTACATCTATGCCGATGGCGACTACACACGCATGCGCCACCAGCGTCAGGTGCTCGGCGCCCTCGCCAACCAGATCCTCAACAACTTCGATGCCACCAAGGTCTTCGACCTCGTCAATTCGCTGTCCGACATGCTCGTGACCGATATGAGCGTTCAGGACATCGTCTCTACGGTCAATGCCATGCGCGGCATGGATGTTGACGGCATCTATTCGGCCAACTTGCCTTCGTATGCCGATGCCAGCACCATGATTGATGGCGTGAGCTACGTCTTTGTCTACGAGGACGAGCTTAAGGAAATGATGGAGCGCGTCGACGCTGGTAAGGATCCCAAGGGCCCCAATACCATGGGCCAGTCCGATGGCTCCAGCTCTACGATCGGCGACCTGAACAACAACACGTCCGACGATTACGCCAACGGCACCGCAACCTCATCGGTCAGTTCTGACGATTCGGACGATTCGACTGATTCGAGCGATTCGGACTACTACGAAGAGCCCACCGGCGACGGCAACGGCTACGAAGCCAACTACTAGAGTTACGCGGGCTTACCAGCCCGCGTAACGGCTCGACGCTGCGCGCCGCCCAGAGCGACAATTTGTCATTCAAAAGGCAGGGCATGACCAGAAGGTCAATGCCCTGCCTTTTTCATGCCAACTTGTTCGCTCTGGACGTCGCTCGCTGACGTTGATTCAACCAGCGATGCCGACTACACTCCTTGCACCAAAAATCGCCCCGTTCTCGGTTGAGGACGGGGCGATTCGTCTTTTGGGCTTGTGCGGCCAGATCTATGCGAAGCGGGCGACGAGTTCCTGGAGGACGTCGGTCATCTTGACGAGCGAGCTGACCGGGACAAACTCGTTGACGCCGTGGTAGCAGTAGCCGCCCGTGGAAAGGTTGGGGCAGGGCAGGCCGCGGAACGACAGCTGCGCACCGTCGGTACCACCGCGAATCGGCAGCACCTGGGGCTCAATGCCGCAGGCAAGGTAGGCTTCCTTGGCGACATCGATAAGCTCGGGGTAGTCACGCACGATCTCGGCCATGTTGCGGTACTGCTGCTTGATCTCGACCGTCACGCGCTCTTCGCCCAGGCGCTGGTTGAGCAGGGCTGCGGCGGAATCAATCAGCGCGAGCTTCTGCTGGAACTTGGCGGCATCGTGATCACGGACGATATAGCGCGCCGTGGCATGGTCGACCGTTGCCGAGACGCCCTCAAGGTGATAGAAGCCCTCGTAGCCCTCGGTGTATTCCGGACGCTGCTCGTAGGGGAGCAGGGCATTGAAGTCGCAGAACAGATTGCCCGCGTTGACCATGCGGCCTTTGGCGTCACCGGGATGGATGGACTGGCCCTCAAAGTGAACGGTTGCCTCGGCGGCGTTAAAGCACTCCCACTCCAGCTCGCCAATGGGACCGCCGTCGACCGTGTAAGCGTACTTGCAGCCAAAGGCCTCGATGTCCAACAGCTCGGCGCCGTGACCGATCTCTTCGTCTGGGCAAAAACAAATGCCGAGTGCGGGGTGGGGCAGCGAGGGGTCCTGAGCGATACGCGCGACAAGCGCCATGATCTCGGCGACGCCGGCCTTGTCGTCGGCGCCCAGCAGCGTGGTGCCGTCACTGCAGACCAAGTCCTCACCCACAAGGTCGTTCAGGGCGGGAAGCTTGGCGGTGCTCATGGCCACGGGCTTGCCGTCAACGGTACCGCAGACCAGGTCGCCGCCTTCGTAGCGCACGATGTGCGGCTTCACGCCGGCGCCCGGCGCAACCTCGGTGGTGTCGAGGTGCGCGATCAGGCCCAGGGCGGGCTTGTCCTCCGCGCCCGCGCTCGCAGGAATATGCGCGCAGACGTAGGCATGCTCGGTCACATGGGCATCGGCCGCGCCGAGCTCGCGCAGCTCCTCGGTCAGCACATTAGCAAGGTCAAACTGAACGGTGCTCGAAGGCACCTGGTCGCAGTTTGCATCCTCGGATTGCGTGTTGATTTGGACGTAGCGCAAAAAGCGCTCAAGGACGTCGGGGTTCGTGGTGTTGTTTTCCATAAAGACCGCTCCAATCTTGGTCGTCGTGTGCAACAAGAACTCTAGCACGGTATGCCACAGCATACCGCGACGGGCGGATGGGGTAGAATCAGCCTTTGAAAGCAGAAGGGACGGAAGGTCATGGATACGACAAATAGCTCGCGCGAGCTGCACCTAACGGTGGCGAACGAAGACTACTTGGAGTGCATGGTTCGCATCGAAAACGAAGAAGGGGAGACCAATGGCGTGCGATCGGTCGACATCGCACAGCGTCTTGGTGTCTCCAAGGCATCGGTCAATAAGGCGGTTTCGGCGCTTAAGGCGTCCGAGCTTGTCGAGCAATCGCATTACGGCAAGGTCATCCTGACCGACCGTGGTCGCGAGGTCGGCACGGCAATCTGGTACCGTCATCGCCTTATCCGCACGTTTTTGGTCCAGGAGCTCGGCGTCGATTTTGAGCGGGCCGATTCCGAGGCGTGCATGATGGAACATGCGCTTTCCGAGGACACGATGAGCCGCTGGCTTGCCTATCTCGAAAAGCAGGGAATCAGCGTCGAGGAATAGCGAAACACATATATGGATACGAGTTATTACAACCGCCCCGGCGGCGAGGAACTTATGCGCCGCATGTCGAGCGAGACCCTGTTGACGCAGGGCCCCATGGGCAGCGTGCTGATGAGTGAATACGATGCCGCCGACATCCCACCGGCGTTTTGGAACCTTGCCGAGCCGCAGACTGTTTCTCGTATCCATCGCCTGTATGTCGCCGCCGGTGCGCAGGTGCTCATTACCAATACCTTTCAGGCATCAAGCTATGCCCTCAAGCAAGATCAGATTACGCCGTCCGTGGCTGAGGTCAATCGCGGTGCCGTCGACGATGCGCGCCAGGCGCACCCTCAGCTGCTGCTGGGCTCGATGGGCCCGATCGGCATTGAGTGGTTTGCCGAAGACTCTGCCGAGTATCGAGAAATCCGAGGCATTTCGCGAGAGCAGGCATACGCCCTGCTCAATGCTGGTGTTGACGGTCTGCTGATCGAGACGGTGACGTCTATCCGTAATTTGCAGCCCATGCTTGCCGGCGCCCAGGATGCCGCCGACGGCATGCCTGTTTTGGTAAGTTTTGTCGTTGACGATAAAGGCGACCTGCTAGGCGATGGCCTCAACATCGAGGCTGCTGTTTTGTACGCCGAAAAGCACGGCGCAAACTCGGTTGGCGTTAACTGCTGTTCACTTGCGGCCGCGAACGTGGCGGTGCCCAGGATGGTTGCATCGGCGACTACGCCCGTCACGGTACGCCCCAACGTGGGTGATCCGGTCCAAACTCAGGATGGTCCTGTGTGGCGCGAGAACCCCGAAGCCTTCGCGCGTGCTTGTATCCAATGGAAGCATGCCGGTGCCGCAATGGTGGGCAGTTGCTGTGGAACCACGGCGATCACCACGGCGGCGATGGCCGAAGCGCTCGATATATAAAGGTCAAAACCGCTCCATACGGGGCGGTTTTTTATTGCTTGCACATCGTCGGTAGCATTTGCCCAAATAGTGAATGCCGGTTTTGGCAGGTTGCTGGGCGAGCGTTGCGGGTATACCCCATGCGTACCATGATCCAAACACTGTGAGGTGTCTGCGCGTGTGCGCGATAATTCATTTTGGAACTGATGGTTGGCGCGCCCGCGTCGACGACGACTTTACCGCCGACAACGTTGCCCGCATTGCCGATGCCGTCGGCGAGTTGTGGCAAAAGATCAATCCCGGCAAAACGGTATATATAGGGTTCGACACCCGGCCGCAGGCGCGCGAGTTCGCTGAGCTTGCGGCAGGAGTGCTTGCAGCTCACGGATTGGACGCAGTGCTCGCATCTCGGCCTGTCCCGACCCCCGCCCTCACGTGGGCGGCGGCGTATGACGGCGAGGCCTGCGGTGCGCTTATGGTGACGGGGTCCCATCATCCGCAGGGGTATCTGTGCCTTAAACTACGCATGGGAGATGGCTCGACGGCCAATCAGGATGTCATCGAAGAGCTCGAAGAGACCATGGCCCCCGAGCCGATGGGGATCGAGGAACGCTATCGCACCGCGGATATTATTCCTGACTATATGCAGGCGGTGGCATCGTTTGTCGATGCCGA
>URXE01000090.1 GCA_900551815.1 uncultured Collinsella sp. | reverse complement strand
TCTACGCCTTTGCGCGCGACGCCAAGCTCACGCTGCACGTGCGCGAGCTGGCGGGCAGCAACTCGCATCACATTATCGAGGCCGCCTTTAAGGCCGTGGGCCGCACGATGCGTCACGCCTGCGAGCTCGATTCCCGCGTGCAGGGCATCCCCAGCACCAAGGGATCGCTGTAACCGTCACAAAGGGACAGGTTTATTTTGGCAGGTTTTATCTGCGGAAATGCTGTCTCATGTGGTGGGTGAACGTTTAACCGACCAAAATAAACCTGTCCCTTTTTGGCAGGTTTTGAATGGGAAAAGGGAGGGTCGCGTGGGCGAACCGAAGATCGTGGTGGTCGACTACCACAAGGGCAACTTGTCGAGCGTCGTGCGCGGGCTTGCGCGCGCTGGTGCCGCTGCCTGCACGTCGGACGATCCGGAGCAGATCCGCAACGCCGACGGCCTGGTCATCCCAGGCGTGGGTGCGTTCTACGACGCGATTGCCTTTATGCGCGAGAGCGGCGAGGCGGACGCGCTGCTCGACGCCGTTGCCGCTGGAACTCCGCTGCTCGGCATCTGCCTGGGCCTTCAGCTGTTTTTTGAGCGCGGCGACGAGGGCGTGCCGGCGGACGAGGGTGCGGACGCGGACGACGATGCCTCCGAGCAGGCCGGCGGCCCCCGGGTCGATGGCCTGGGCATCATGCGCGGCTCGTGCACGCGCCTGGAGTCGAGCCGACTGAAGGTGCCGCACGTGGGTTGGGACCAGGTGCACATGACGCCCGCCGGTGCGGCCGATCCGCTGCTCGCCGGTTTTGCCGAGGGCGCCAATATGTACTTCACCCACAGCTACGCGGTGGCAGACGACGCTGATGCCGCCGATGTGCTGGCGCGCACGCACTATACGCGGAGCTTCCCGTGCATCGTGCGCCACGGCAACGTGTGGGGCTGCCAATTCCATCCCGAGAAATCCTCTGCGCTGGGTCAGCGCATTCTTAAGAACTTCGTGAGCATCGTCGAGGGGGCCGGCCGATGATTCTGTTTCCCGCAATCGATTTGATCGGCGGCAAGGTCGTGCGCTTGGAGCGCGGCGACCGGAGCCGCTGCAAGGTATACTCCGACGACCCCGTGGCTGTTGCCCGCTCCTTTGCCGAGCAGGGCGCGAGCTGGGTGCACGTCGTCGACCTGTCCGCTGCCTTTGGCGAGGACGAGGACGCGTGCGCTGCCAACTCGGCGGCGATCGAGGCCATCTGCGGCGTCGACGGTCTGTCCGTGGACGTGGGCGGCGGCGTTCGCTCGCTTGCACGCATCGACGAGCTGGCCGGCTACGGCGCGCGTCGCATCGCACTAGGCACCGTGCTGGTGACCGAGCCGGGATTTGCCGAGGTGGCGGCTCGCGGCTTTGGCGAGCTGCTCGTGGCCGACATCGCCGCTCGCGACGGCCAGGTCAGGGTGAACGGCTGGCGTGACGGCGCGGGCGTGGCGCTCGACGACGCCGTGGCGCAGCTCACCGAGCTGGGCTTTAAACACCTGGTCTATACCGACATCGCGCGCGATGGCATGCAGACGGGCATCGATGTGGCGGCGTATCGTCATGTGGCCGAGGTCGCGGGCTTTCCCGTCGTGGCGTCGGGCGGTATCTCGACGCTCGACGATATCCGCGCACTGGCCGCGGTGGGTGAGGGCACGATTGAAGGTGCCATTACCGGTCGCGCGCTCTACGAGGGCAACTTTACGCTGGCCCAGGCGCTGGCCGCCGCCCGAGGGGAGGAGTAGCCCATGCTTACCAAACGCGTGATTCCCTGTCTGGATGTTAAGGACGGCCGCGTGGTCAAGGGCGTCAACTTTGTGAGCCTGCGCGATGCGGGCGACCCGGTGGAGCTGGCCCGCGCCTACGACCGCGAGGGTGCGGACGAGGTCGTCTTTTTGGACATTACCGCCACGAGCGACAACCGTACGACGACTATCGAGATGGCGGCGCACGCGGCCGAGGAGCTGGCCATTCCCTATACCGTGGGCGGCGGCTTTCGCGACCTGGCGGGCATGCGCACCATGGTTGCGGCCGGTGCCGACAAGGTGTCGCTTAACTCTGCCGCCGTGCGCGACCCGTCGCTGATTAGCCAAGCTGCCGCGGCGTTTGGCAGTCAGGCCGTGGTCGTGGCGATTGATGCCAAACGCGTCGGCTTACCCGGCGCATCCGGAGCCGACAAGTGGGAGGTCTTCACGGCGGGCGGTCGCAACGCCACAGGTATCGATGCGGTGGCGTGGGCCGAGGAGGCGGCTCGTCGCGGCGCCGGTGAGATCTTGCTCACCAGCATGGATCGCGACGGCACCAAGGCTGGCTTCGACCTGGCACTCACCCGTGCCGTGGCGCGCGCGGTGCCGATCCCGGTGATTGCGAGCGGCGGCGTGGGTACGCTCGAGCATTTTGCCGAGGGTGTGATTGAGGGCGAGGCCGATGCCGTGCTGGCAGCCAGCGTCTTTCACTTTGGGACGTTCAGCATTCGCGAAGTCAAAGAGTATATGGCTTCTCAAGGCATCCCTGTGAGGTTGGACTTCTAGTGCTGCGGGCTGCGCTGCGGCTTGCCCAGGCACCGCATCTTGCCGCTCAAACCGTCGCTCGCGTACCAAAGTACGCGTCGCTCCTCTTTCGCGGCAACCTGCGGTACCTGGACAACCCTCGCCGACCGGCGATGTTTAAATTGGGGAATTGAAATGGAAGAAATTACTACTCCAGCGGATCTTAAATACGACGCCAGTGGGCTGATTCCTTGTGTGGTTCAGCAGTATGACACTGGTGAGGTGCTTATGGTTGCTTGGATGAACGAGGAGTCGGTGGGGCTGACGCTCAAGACCGGGACCACGTGGTTTTGGAGTCGCAGCCGCCAGGAGCTCTGGAACAAGGGCGCGACGAGCGGCAATATGCAGGAGATTAAGGAACTCTGGGCCGACTGCGATAGCGATACGCTACTGGTTAAGGTTGACTCTCCGGGCCCGGCCTGCCACACCGGCAACCGTACCTGCTTCTTTAAGAAACTCGCCTAAGGCGGGCACCCTGTTGGACGCTCGGTAAAACGGAAAGGATTGAACTATGGGTGTGCGCACCGCAAATGTTCGGGATGGAAATATCGGCGAGACGTTGACGGGTCTGGCCGAGGTGATTCACGGTCGTCGCGATGCGTCGCCACAGGAGAGCTATACCGCTCGTCTGTTGACCGACGTCGAGGACGAGCTGCTCAAGAAGCTTGCCGAGGAGGCGAGCGAGGTCATCATGGCCTGCAAGGATAACGATCACGACCACATCCGCTACGAGGTCGGCGACCTGGTCTACCACCTGCTCGTAACGCTCGAGCGCTACGGTATCACCCTTGACGAACTGGCCGGTGAGCTCAACGCTCGCCGCCACTAGTCAAGCTTTTGGTAGTCATTGGGGACGTTCTTAAACGACTAGTCGTTTGGGACAGTCTTTGCCGGCGCTGCCAAATAACATGCCCAATTACTACGATGAAGTTGAACCTACTGACTAATCGGCGGTTTTGAGCAAATCGTCAACGCTTCTACCTGCGGTTTTATTTTCCACATTGAGCCGATGGTCGGAGGTTTGCGGTCCATCGTAGTAATTGGGCGTTCTTTTTGGCGAGCGGTGTTGCACGGGCGTCGGTGGCGAGCGAAACGATCTGTTTTCCTCCGTCCCCAAGGGGTCATTTGTGAAGAGTGTCCCCAATGACTAGTCGTTTAAGAACGTCCCCAATGACTAGTCTTAGGCGAGGGGCGTGGGTTCCCATTCGCCGGTGGGGTGGGGGATATCGAAGGTTCGATAGCCGCAGTCGTAGGCGTGGGCCTGAGCCTCGCGGATGTTCCAGCAAATATCGCAGGCGCGGTGCGCGTCCGAGCCAAAGGTGATGGGTACCTCGGCGTGGGCGAAGCAACGCAACAGCCCCGTCGAGGGGTAATAGTCGTCGAGGCCCTTGCGCGGCGCGGCGGTCGAGACCTCAACGCGGCGACCCATATCGTGGGCGCATTCGGCCATCTGCTCCCAAAACGGCGCGGGGTCAAAATCGGGCGCGAAGCCTTCCTTCGAAAAGCGCATGACCAGGTCGGGGTGGGCCATTACATCAAAGTTGAGTGAGCTTTCGCAGGCACGGCACCAGTCGTCGACGTAGCGCTCCCACACGCCGCGCACGCCTAAGTTTTCCCAAACGTGCAGGTTGGTGTCGTCGTCGATCCAACCGCAAAGGGAATCGGGTGTATCGGGGCGAGCGACGTTTTCCGTTCCCTCCGTGCCCGCAGCGCCTGCCGCAATATCGCCGGGGTTGCCAATCCAATGCACACTGCCCAGACGTACGACGGCGCCCTGGGACCAGCGCTCAACCAAAGGCTCGCAGCCCTCGTACCAATCGCATTCAAAGCCATAGATAAGCTCGAGCTCCGGCGCAATCTGCGCGGCAAGCTTGCGGGCGTCCTCAAATGCCAGACGATGCGTCGTCAGGTCGCCCTCGACAACCTGTACTTCGCAGTTGGCGTCCATGCTGGCGGGCAGGGTGAGGTGGTCAGTCGAGACCATAACGCGGCAGCCGGCCGCAGCAGCGGCGCGAACGTTGTCCTCAAATGAGGCATGGCCGTCCGAAAACGAGGTGTGGGTATGGCAATCGACCAGCGGGCACATAGGCATAGCGGCTCCTTTGCATTTGGCGAATCCGCTCCATTGTAATGGCGCAGCCTCGGCGCGTCGTACGCGCGGGGTGCCGAAATCGATCGGAAAGGCTGCGCGGCGCGGCCTCGCTTGCGCTCTCAAAACATGTACGTCAGCCTCCAAAACCGACAAAAAATGACATGTTTGGAGGCTGACGTACACGTTTGGATAGGGGCGAGGGCGGCGACGGACGAAAGTCACGCCTGTGCCACGTCCGATGTGCTAGCGTTTGGGTGAATAAAACGAGCCCGTGCGGAAAGGATCCGGACCGTATGCAACGTGGAAGTACATCTCCGCTGTCCCGCGAGACCGATGCGCCCGAGACCATCGTCAAGCTAGAGTGCGACATCGACGATGCGTCGCCCGAGGTACTCGCCTATGCCGCCGACCGCTTGCGCGAGGCGGGCGCCCGCGAAGTGCACTGGCTGCCTCTCTACTGCAAAAAAGGTCGTCCCGGCTGGCAGCTGCAGGTAATCTGCGCCCGCGAGGACATTGACCGTCTGCAGATGACCATCTTTTTGGAAACCACGACCAACGGCATCCGCCGCCAGGTTATGGAGCGCGTCTGTCTGCCGCGTCGTTTTGAGCAGGTGGCGACGCCTTGGGGCGAGGTATCCGTTAAGGTGGCGACTCTGCCCGACAGCAGCGAGCGCGCGGCTCCCGAGTACGAGGATTGCGCCCGTCTTGCCCGTGAGCACAACGTGCCGCTCCAACGCGTGATGCAGGCGGCTCAGAGCGCGGCACTGCGATTTGAGTAACGCGGCCGGCGGCACGCCACGCCCAGCCCCATCAACCCCACCCGAAAGGCTGTCTCTTATACACATCTGACGCTGCCGACGAC
>URXE01000089.1 GCA_900551815.1 uncultured Collinsella sp. | reverse complement strand
CGGGATTGGTCAATCTCGGCCGACTATATTTGGCTAAAATAATCCGACGCTAACACCGTAGTTGTAAACCCGATGAAGCGTGACAATAGCAGCTTTCATTAGTTTCGCCTCACTTTCATATAAATGCTAAGCAGGGAAGATGTTTTCCGTACCCCCAAAAGACTCAGCGCGGTACGAGTCATTTGGGCCCTTCTTCCACCCGCATAATTCATAAGCCATCGATAGTTCGTTAAATAAGCGACGGCTTCGTCTAATTTTGAGCCCGGAATTGCACTGAGCATCCACAACATAATTGAGTACTCATACGCAACGAAGCTTAAACAGCAAGCACAATCATTATTCTTGGGCCTATAGTCAGAGTCACAAAGAACGGGAATAGCATCTTCGATAAACTGCTGGAGGCCTTGAAAATGCTTGAGACCAACTGCATCAGTGATAGAGCCCGCTCTATTTTGACGATATTCGTAATAATTCAAATCAAGTGCAGAATAAGTCTCAGCGTCAAGAAGACTATTCATTACGAAATTTAGGTCCTCTGAGACACGTCCGTCCTCAGGAAACCTAAGCCCACAGTTAAACAAAAATGCACGTCTATATATTTTCATACATGCGCTGTCAGGAAACTTAGGCAGACCAGACAAGTAGCAAAGAACTTCGCTCTTACTTTTTCGATTAATGGAACCGGGATCAATATGATAGCCGATTGATTTTTTAGTTCCGTCAGGGTATAGCTTGCAGCTATCCAGAAACAAAATATCAGGCTTAGTATCTTCAAGCTCATGGAGAATAGCGGGGAGGCAGTTCTCAGTAATTAGATCGTCCGAATCAACAAACGCAACGTAATCTCCTGAAGCAGCATCTAATCCTGTATTTCGAGCAGAAGCTAAGCCACCGTTTTCCTTATGAATAACAGTTACACGATCATGTTCGCGTGCAATATCATCAGCAATTTGCGAAGACCTATCAGTCGAGCCGTCATCCACAAGAAGCACTTCACAAGTACTGTCAACCTGATTTAAGATACTTTTACAACAATCGAGGAGGTAATCCTCCACGTTATAAATAGGAACAATAAAACTCAGTTTCATAGTTTTGGTTTTCTCCAAACCTCTATTTATCTGCAATCGCTTTACTAGGCGACACCTTTTTGAGACAGTGGGAGTAATAATCCTCGAGACGTTTTGAAGCAGCAGACACATCAAAAGCCTTCAAGCCCTCTGAATCATTTTGATCAGCGTCTATCTTCCTCATGGAGATCAAATGCTCACACCATTTTTGAGGGCTAGAACTCAGCCGCTCAAACTCCATAAGGGAAGTCAATTTGATTTCAGATGTGATTGCATCCGATGCCAAGATTGGAGTTCCGCTAGCTTGGCATTCAACTCCAACAACGGGAAGTCCTTCATATTTGCTTGGAAGACAAAAGACATCAAAAGCTTGATATAAACTTGCAACATCGGATCTAATCCCTAGAAATAAGATAGAATCCGATATACCCAAATCAATTGACATCTTTTTAACATGCTCCAGCAGTGGCCCGTTTCCCACAAGTGCGAGCACTGAATTTGGCTCATGGGAAAGAACCTCTCTAAAAACAGCTAATAGAAAGTCATGGTTCTTCTGATCGACAAACCTTCCGACGTGTCCAATAAGGAAGGTATCATCTGCAATGCCGAGCTGTTTCCTAACATGTATTCGAGTATCCGAATTAGGAGAAAACTGGCTTATATCAATGGCGTTATTCATAACAGAAAATGACGTTTTGCGGCCAAACAGCCATTTCCCTGCAAACTCACTACAGGCAACTTTATTCGTGGGATATCGATTTGCCTGGGTTTTCAGCACGGTCTTAAGGGCGTTCTTGGCATACTCACCCTTGCCACTCGTAGAGTGGCTATGGGCGATACGCACAGGAACGCCGGCCTTCTTTGCCGCGCGAAGCGGAAAGACGGAAAGAGCGTTGATGTGACTATGCACGATCTTCCAGCCCTCTTGTCTAAAGAGACGGAGGAGCTCTCGCTGGTATTCAATTACATGCTGATAGGGCGGAATCTCGAAGACTCGGCCACCGAGCGATTCAATCTCCTCGCGGGGCACAAGAGTCGAATCGGAATCGACAAGGAAATCGAACTGCACTTTACTGCGATCGATATGACGGTAGTAATTCATAACGACGGCCTCAACGCCGCCGCCATTCATCTTTCCGACTATCTGTGCGACACGAATTGGATTAGCCATCTAACGCCCCGTCCTCTTCTTGCCGAACATGGCGCCAAAGGTGCCAGTAAAACACTTCCAATCCATGCGAAAGCAGCGATTGTGCACGTAATGAAGTTCAATTTTTTGACGCAGACCGCTCTCGAACGTCGCAGCATTGCGGTCGGTTGCCTGCCATAAACCCGTGATGCCGGGCTGGACAGAAAGCAACTCAGCCTTTTCCTCGTCCGAAAAGTGCTGCTCAAGTTCGTCTCTTGTAATGGGACGCGGACCGATGACGGAAAGGTCACCGTTCAGTACGCTGAGGAACTGCGGCATCTCATCGATGGAGCACTTGCGAATGAACTGGCCCACCTTAGTAATGCGGGGGTCGTCGTCGACCTTACGCTCGACTTCCCACTGGCGCAGCTGCTCAGGGCTCAAGTACTTCTGCACGTTGCCGGCATCGGCGACCATGCTGCGAAGCTTAAGAATCTTGATAGTCTTACCGCCCTTGCCGATGCGATCCTGTGCGTACAGCGGGTTGCCGGGAGATTCAAGGCAAATGAACGCACAAACAACTGCCACTGGAATTACCAGTACCACGCTCACGCAAAGACTGAAAACAAGATCAAACAGCCTCTTTAAAAAACGGTAAGCCAGCGTACCGCTCGGTTGTATCTTCTGAATAGCTAGCGTCTCCCCCATGGATGCGCCACTCTCAGTTATCTCTTTAGCAGTCAAGTTCAAATCCACGTCCCCGATTCCAGGGATCCCCCATCGATGAATTCAAATTGCGAATGAATTGCCAATGCAACGTCTCCCTTACGTCTTACTGGGCACGTCCAACGGAAGCAGCTCCCTAAAAGCGGAGTCGCCTTCGCCCACGTCTACCAGGCACCAGCGCTTATGACGGTCGATCTTCTTTACACGGGCCTCTTGCCCCACCAACGGGCCTTGCTCTATGTGCAATACGCCGTCTTCTATGCGGGCTACGCTGTTGCGCACTACGCCGTCGTCGTCGAGCACGCTGCGGTACCAGTCCTGCGCATCGTCCGGCATGGGTGCATAGGCCCGCTCCCTGCTGCCGGCAATGCGGCAGCCAAAGCTCAACTGGGCCAAGGCCTTATCGAGCAGGGCGGCATCGCGCGTGGCGACGAAGAAGTATTCCTTGTACATAGGTTTGGTTTGGAGCGACCAGGCGCCGTCCCGCTTAAACCAGAACTCCTTTTGCATCACAAAAGCGTCCTGCATTAGCTCGTGCGGGATAATGCGGCGGACCTTTTCGCAGGTCTCGCGCTCTTTACCATGGGGGGTGTGGACCAGATACCAGCGGACGCGCCCATGCTGGCTGCTGGTAGTAGCGCCACTAAAGGCACCAGGCAGCTGCTCTTGGCGCCGCATCGTCTGTTCCATCTCTCGCCCCCTTAACTTGCATCCACGACACACGCGGGTGCAGGGGCGTTAAGAACAGGCTTCTCGCTCGCAGCTAGGCGCAGTCGCAAAAGTACAGGTTTTTGTAGAGGGGTATGGAGATGCGCCCATTCGCGGCGCATTTTGTGCAATCTGGGAAAACGCGAGCAGTTTGCTCGTATAATGAGCAACGTCGAAAGATACAAAAACCTGTACCTTTTTGCACAACAAAATAGCCGCTCTAACCAGCGGCTTTTCTTCTATAGACAACAAAAAAGGCGACCGCCCGCGAGGACGATCGCCTTTGTTAATTCTTGTATAGTTTGTGCTAGGCGCGAGTCTTGATCTCCTCGAGCACCTTGGCCACAAACTCGTCAACGCTCATCTGAACGGTCTCGTTGGAGCGATCGCGGACGGAGATGTTGCCGGCCTCGACCTCCTTCTCGCCCAGGATGAGCATGTAGGGCACGCGGTCGATGCTGCGGGCCTCGCGGATCTTGTAGCCGATCTTCTCGTCGCGGTCGTCGCAGACCACGCGAATGTCGGCCTCCTCCAGCTTGGCGCACACCTCGTGGGCGTAGTCGCGGCTCTTCTCAGAGACGGGAAGTGCCTTGACCTGCACGGGGGCCAGCCAGGTGGGGAACTTGCCCGCAAAGTGCTCAATCAGAATACCAATGAAGCGCTCGATGGAGCCAAAGCATACGCGATGCAGCATGATGGGGCGCTTCTTGGTGCCGTCGGCGTCCACGTACTCCAGATCAAAGTTGAGCGGCATCTGGAAGTCGAGCTGGACGGTACCACACTGCCAGGTACGGCCGAGCGAGTCCTCCAGGTGGAAGTCGATCTTGGGGCCGTAGAAGGCGCCGTCGCCCTCGTTGACCTCGTAATCCATGCCCAACTTCTCCAGAGCGGTGCGCAGGCCCTCCTCGGCGCGAGCCCAGTCCTCGTCCGAACCCATGGAGTCCTCGGGGCGGGTGGAAAGCTCAACGTGGTACTTAAAGCCAAACTTCTGGTACACGGAGTCGATGAGGTTGACCACGCCCACGATCTCGTCGGTCAGCTGGTCGGGACGCACAAACAGGTGGGCGTCGTCCTGGTTAAAGCAGCGCACGCGGAACAGGCCGTGCAGGGCGCCGCGCAGCTCGTGGCGGTGCACCAGGCCAATCTCGCCGGCGCGAATGGGCAGCTCGCGGTAAGAGTGCGGCTTGGAGGCGTACACCAGCACGCCGCCCGGGCAGTTCATGGGCTTAATGCAGTACTCTTCGTCGTCGATGACGGTGGAGTACATGTTGTCCTTGTAGTGGTCCCAGTGGCCCGAGGTCTTCCACAGCTGCTTGTTCATGATAAGCGGCGTGGAGATCTCAACGTAGCCGGCCTTGTGGTGGATCTCGCGCCAGTAGTCCAGCAGCGTGTTCTTAAGGATCATGCCGTTGGGCAGGAAGAACGGGAAGCCGGGGGCCTCGTCGCGCATCATAAAGAGGTTCATCTCGCGGCCGATCTTGCGGTGGTCGCGCTTCTTGGCCTCCTCTAGCATGTGCATGTGCTCGTCGAGCTCTTCCTTGGTGGCAAAGGCGACGCCGTTGATGCGGGTGAGCATCTTGTTGTCCTTGTCGCCCTTCCAGTAGGCGCCCGAGACGCCGGTGAGCTTAAAGGCCTTCAGCGCCTTGGTGTAGCAGATGTGGGGGCCGACGCACATGTCAATGTAGTCGCCCTGCTGGTAGAAGGTGATGCGGGCGTCGTCGTCCAGGTCGCCGATGTGCTCGACCTTGTACTTCTCGCCGCGCTCCTCCATAAGGGCGATGGCCTCGGCGCGGGGCTTCTCGTACACGGAGAACTTGAGGTTCTCCTTGACGATCTTCTTCATCTCGGCCTCGATTGCGGGGAAGTCGTCCTCGCTGATCTTGACGCCCTCGG
>URXE01000088.1 GCA_900551815.1 uncultured Collinsella sp. | reverse complement strand
GCCTGAGCCTTGGCCTCGCCGTTGGCGACGACCAGGATCATGCGGGCATACATGATGGTCTGGGTACCCATGGTGTAGGCCTGACGGGGAACATCGTCGATGCTGTCGAACAGGCGGCTGTTGGCCTGAATGGTGCTCTCGGTGAGGTCGACGCAGTGCGTGCCCTTGGAGAAGTGGTCATCGGGCTCGTTGAAGCCAATGTGGCCGTTGTTGCCAATGCCGAGCAGCTGCAGATCCGGATAACCGGCGTCGGCGACAATCTTGTCGTACTCAGAGCAGGCAGCGGCGGCGTCGGGGTTGGAACCGTCGGGCACATGCGTGTTGTTCAGGTTGATGTTGATGTGATCGAAGAAGTTCTCACGCATGAAGTAGTGATAGCTCTGGGGATCGTCGTGCGAAAGGCCGCGATACTCGTCCAGGTTGTAGGTGCTGACCTCGGCAAAGTCGACGTCGCCCTTCTTGTACCAAGCAGCGAGCTGCTTGTAGGCACCGATCGGGGTGGAGCCGGTGGCAAGACCCAGCACACAGTCGGGCTTGAGGATAACCTGGGCCGAGATGATATTAGCGGCCTTGCGGCTCATATCCTCGTAGTCTTTAGCTTTAATGATCTTCATTACGCGTCCTTTCTCGTACAAGAGAGGCAAGGCTCCCTTACAAGCACTTGCCCGCGGCCCGCGTCGGCCGCAACCAACGTGTGCGGCCACCAGGGCGAGGTCGCGTAATGTATGTGTCTCGTGTCTAGCCGCGTCGAGGCCCCTGCCCGTCCACGGTGACCCAAAGCCTTTTAGCTTCGGACAAATCCCATCTTGCCACGGAGGGCGTCCTCTTTCAAGGGCGCCCTCCGTAAACGTGTTTGAATTGTAGGCTAATGGCCATGTGCACTTGCTAGCGCTCGCGAGCAACGATGAGCTGGTCCATCTCTTCGACATGCACGCCAACGGAGCCCTTGATGCTCGAGAACTCAACGGAGTTGCATACCAAGATGGGAACCGTCACATCGTAGCCCTCGGCAGCAATTGCCTCGCGATCGAACTCAATGAGTACATCGCCCTTATGGACGATGTCACCCACTTGCGCATGTACGGTAAAGTGCTTGCCCTCGAGCTGAACAGTGTCCAAACCAACGTGGATGAGCACGTCCAAGCCATCGACCGTGTTAAGCGCAACGGCATGTCCCGTGGGAAAAATGGCCTCGACCTTGGCATCAGCCGGCGCGATCACGCGCGTTCCGGTGGGCTGAATCGCCACGCCCTGGCCCAAAAGGCCGGTAGCAAACGTCTGATCGTTTACCTCGGAGAGCGGAATGACGTCACCCGAGATGGGAGCATCCAACGTAAGGACTCGACCACGCATACCAAAAGACCTTAGGACTTTAGTGAACATGCTCCCCCTCGGACATACCGATCAACCAAAATAACCTTAACAGTTTACCACTTGGCACCCGTTTTTGACCATTAGGGAAGTTCGCGCTTGACAACCTCGACGATGTCGTCGACAACGCGCTGGGTCAGCTCGTGCGTCTCGGCCTCGGCCATCACGCGGACCAGCGGCTCGGTACCGCTCGGGCGCACCAGAATGCGGCCGCGGCCGTCAAGCTCCTTCTCGGCAGCAGCGACGGCATCCCAGATGGGCTGGCAATCGTCCAGACCAGCCTTGTTGTCCGAATGCACGTTGACGAGTACCTGCGGGTACTTCTTCATGATGCCGGCAAGATCGGTGAGGGTACGACCGGTGCGCTTGAGCACGGCCAGCAGCTGCAGAGCCGTCACCAGGCCATCACCGGTGGTGTTGTGCTCCAGGAAGATGATGTGGCCGGACTGTTCGCCGCCGATGACGGCGCCGTCCGCGAGCATGCGCTCCAGAACGTAGCGGTCGCCCACAGCGGTCTGAACCATCTCGAAGCCCTGCTCCTTCATAGCGATAGAGAAGCCAAGGTTGCACATGACGGTCGAAACGATCTCGGAGTTGGCGAGCTTGCCGCGAGCGGCGAGGTCAGAACCGCAGATAGCCAGGATATAGTCACCGTCGATCTCATTGCCCTCGCTGTCCACGAACAGCACGCGGTCGGCGTCGCCGTCGTGGGCCAGACCGATGTCAGCATGGGTGCGCAGCACGAGCTCGCGCAGGGGCTCAAGGTGCGTAGAGCCGCACTCAACGTTAATGTCAGTGCCGCAGTAATCGGTGTTGATAGCGTGCACCGTGGCACCTAGGCGCTGCAGCGCGGCGGGCGTGGTCTGGCAAGAAGCACCGTGGCCGCAGTCGACGGCAACGACCAGGCCGTCGAGCCTCAGGCCATCAAGCGTATCGATGGCGTGGTCGACGTATGCCTTGCGAGCGTCCTTCATCTTGATAATGTGGCCCACGCCGGCACCGGTCGGCAGCGTATCGGCAGCCATGGCTTCCTCGGACATAACCCAGGCGCTGATCTCTTCCTCGACCGCGTCGGGAAGCTTCATGCCCTTGCGGCTAAAGAACTTGATGCCGTTGAACTCCGGCGGATTGTGCGAAGCGGAGATGACGATGCCGCCATCGAGCTCGTTTTGAACAGTGAGCAGCGCCACGGCGGGCGTGGGGATAACGCCGCAGCAATGCGGACGGCCGCCCTCGGCCATAATGCCGGCGGTCAGAGCGCTCTCGAGCATGGTGCCCGAAAGGCGCGTGTCACGGCCGATGCAGATGTCCGGACCAAGAAACTTGGTCGCCGCGCGACCCAGGCGAAACGCGAGTTCGCACGAAAGATCGGCGTTGGCGACGCCACGGACGCCGTCGGTACCGAAAATGTTCTGGGGCATAGGATCGCTCCTTCCCTAGCAGGCGATATACAACCGCCCGCCCTAGTCGAAAAAAAAGCGGGACCCGCCGAGGAATCGGCAGGCCCCGCTTGTACATTGTATCTCGAAAGGAGATAAAACCTTAGCGCTTGGAGAACTGGGGAGCGCGGCGGGCCTTCTTGAGGCCGTACTTCTTGCGCTCGACCACGCGAGCATCGCGCGTAAGGAAACCGGCCTTCTTGAGGTCAGCACGGTAGTCGCCAGCGCTCAGAAGAGCGCGAGCGATGCCCAGGCGCAGAGCGCCGGACTGACCGGAGATGCCGCCGCCATCGCACAGAGCGATAACGTCGAACTGACCGGCGGTGTCGGTCACCTTGAAGGGAGCAAGGGCGTTCTCAACGAGCTGATGACGGCCGAAATACTGCTCGGCGTCACGCTTGTTGATGGTCACCTTGCCGGTGCCGGGGACGAGACGGACGCGGGCGACGGCGTTCTTACGACGGCCGGTACCCTGGTAGACAACGGTGTTCTCAGCCATCTTTAAGCCTCCAGCTCAATCTTCGTGGGGTTCTGGGCAGCATGCGGATGCTCGGTGCCAGCGTAGACCTTAAGCTTGGTCATCTGGGCACGGCCGAGGGTGGTCTTGGGCAGCATACCGCGAACGGCACGCTCGATGACCTTCTCCGGGTGCTTCTCCATAGCCTGGCGGAAGCTCTCAGCCTTGAGGCCGCCGTTGTAGCCGCTGTGGCGATAATAGGTCTTCGTGTCGGCCTTGTTGCCGGTAAGCTGGACCTTATCGGCGTTGATGACGACAACGAAGTCGCCGCAGTCGCTGTTGGGTGTGAACTGGGGCTTGTTCTTACCGCGCAGGATCATTGCGATCTGGGTGGCAAGACGGCCCAGGACAGCACCATCGGCGTCGACGAGAACCCAGTTGCGCTGGACCTCGCCCTGCTTGGCGTAGTGAGTCGATTTCGAAATCACTTAGACTCCTCCATGTACAGTACGTGTTGTTACAGAGATTCACGGGGCTCTGCAAGTAACCCGTCCATATTACCCCGCTCGCCGTACGAGTCAACAGGTATTTTGGCTCTGACCAGAGTTTCTGCACATGTCATCCATGGGTCATGACGTCGCGACACTAGCGTTCGACAAATGCCTCGATATCGCTCAGTAGGCGCTTTGCCTCCTGGCGACCCTGAATATACAGGTCGAGCAGCTTTGCCGGATCGTGTTCGACATGGCCGACCTCGACCGGCTTTTGCGGAGCAACGACCAACGCACGGCCCTCGCGCTCATACTTCCACAGGTGCATGCGCTGGATGTTATAGCGGTCGTGGCGCGTCTCGATAGCCTCGAGCAGGTAGGGGTAGTCGGCATAGCGGGCACGTGCGGCGGGCATAAACTCGTAGGGCTTTTTCTCGTACGAGCGGTCCTGCGTGACAATGACAACCGCGCGATCGAAGCCCGCTTCCTCCAGCACGTGCTCGATGGGGACCGAATCGGCTACGCCACCATCGACGTATTTGTGCCCGTCAATCTCGACCGGCGGCGTCACCAGCGGCAGTGACGTCGAGGCGCGCACAGCATCGAGGTCGAGCACGGCGCTTTTGACCGGCAGGTACGTGGCGGTTCCAAAGAGCATGTCCGTCGCGACGGCGTACATCTCGATGGGACTCGCGTCGAACGTCTCGTTATCGAAGGGGTCTAGGCGGTCCTGGACATCGTTGAAGATAAAGTCGTAACCCACAATAGAGCCCGTGGACGCAAACGATGCGGCGCCCATGTAGCGGCTGTCGTTGCAGAAAGCCAGGTTGATGCGGTTGGCACGGCCGATCTGGTGCGACTTGTAGTTCACGCCGTTGAGGGCGCCGGCCGATACACCGTAGACAGCCGGAATCTCGACGCCAGCCTCCATGAGAACGTCGAGCACGCCCGCGGTAAACTGCCCGCGAAAACTACCGCCCTCCAGGACGAGCGTGACCTTGCCAGCGTTCTTTACCTTATCTTCTGCAGTCATATTGACCTCCTGCGATTGCGTTTTGGCTTTCTTCTACCCAGTTTTGGGATGGCAAGCGCGCAGGTTTTGGAGTTAAGGGGTCGGGGCAGTCGACGGGAAAGCGCGTCCCGGTCTCAGAGCAAATTCCGGGTCGCATTTTCCGCTGAGCCCGTCATCAGGAAGATGAATCCCATTCCGAATGAGGATTCCGGGATGCAGTTTCCGCTTGATGTGCCATCCGGAAACTACGTCCCAGTCTGAATGCGGATTCCGGGACGTGCTTTCCGCCTGGGCCGCCATTGGGAAAGCGCGTCCCACCCTGCGTTGCCGTAGCGTTTGCTTAACGCCCGCGCCCTGCACAGAGTTCGATTCTCCGCGGTACGGTGGATCCGTTGATGGGGCGAGACCGGGGCAAGACGCCCGATCGGCATCGCATCTATATTGGGCTGGGGCATTGCGCGGAGAATCCGCGTATTTGCTTCGCAAATCCGCACCGGCTTCGGCCGCCTGCCGGCGTCCTCGCCCGCGGGCTAAAAACGCTTACGCGTTTTCTTTACGCCCGCGCCCTGCATAGAGTTCGATTCTCCGCGGTATCTGTAAGTAATAAAAAAGCAGGTAGGTGCGTTTACCTACCTGCTTGTAACTATTGGTGGAGGCGCGGAGAATCGAACTCCGGTCCACGAAAGCCCCCTGATTGGCATCTCCAAGCTCAGTCGCTGGTTTTGTCTCGGACACTTTGCGCGCAGCGACACGCTCGCGGCATCCTAACCGGTTCGGTCTTAGCCTGCGCCATACCGATTACGTGCGCAGGAGCATTCCCCTAAAATGACGTCGCGCCGGTGTCGGGGAAATCACCGGGTTGACGCGCCGCTATAAACTAAGCAGCGAGAGCCATAGGCTCAAAAGAAGAGTTGTTGTCAATTCAATTTGACGGTACCCCTGTTTAACGAGGCGAGGAGACCTCGGCTTGCTTCCTCTCTCA
>URXE01000087.1 GCA_900551815.1 uncultured Collinsella sp. | reverse complement strand
AGCGCTGCCGTCGCATGGCAGAGGCCGAGGGTTCGACTCCCTTCGTCTCCACCCTTGGATGTGATAAGCCGTCGACATTGTGTCGGCGGCTTTTTTTAAAAAGAAAGGGCTGTACTATGGCCGAGCTTGAGTCCCAACCACTGTCTGCCGAGGAGCGCGCCGAGTTGGAAGAGCTCCGCGCCGAGAAGGCTCGTCGCGAGGCCCAGGAAGAGGCACGCCGCGAGCGTGAGGAGCTGGCCGCCCTGCGTGCCGAGCGCGAGAAGGCAGAGGATGCTGCTGCGAAGGTTGCATCTGAGCCTGCGCCCAAGCCCGCGCCTGCGCCCAAGCCCGCCGCCGCGAAGCCCACGCCCACCGCACCCAAACCTCAGCCCAAAAAAGCCGCTCACCCTAAGCCCGTCGAGCCCAAACCGAGCCGTGACGAGATGACCTTTGCCCAGCGCATGGTCACCTCCAAGGAGCCTACGGCCGAGGGCGAGATCCCCGGCATGGCTCCGGCTCAAAAAATCATCATCGCGCTCGCCCTCATCGCGTTTGTCGTCTTTATGGGCTATACGCTTATGACCAGCATGGGCCTGCACTAACCTGTTCGCGCCGGGCTCCATGCCCGCACGCCCGCTTTGCCCAACCCTCAACCTCTGCACAACACATCCGAAAGGTCGCCCCATGGCTTTGACCGACATCTCGCATCCCACCGACATCGCAATGCTCACCGATCTGTACGAACTCACTATGGCCCAGGGCCTGTGGGAGAGCGGCAAGGCCAATGAGCAGGGTTGTTTTACGGCGTTTTACCGCGACCATCCCTTTGGCAGCGCGTATGCCGTCATGTGCGGCACCGCCGAGCTGCCCGAGCTTGTCGAGAACCTGCGCTTTACGCCCGAGGACATCGACTACCTCGCCTCGCTCCAGGCTCCGGCCGGCGGCGCGATGTTTAAGCCTGCATTCCTCGACTACCTGCGCAACTTCCGTGCGCACGTGAATATCGACGCCGTGCTCGAGGGCGAGCTCGTCTTTCCGCGCGAGCCCATGGTGCGCGTCACCGGCCCGGCGCTGGAGTGCCAGCTGCTCGAGACCGCGCTGCTCAACATCGTCGGCTTCCAGACGCTCGTCGCCACCAAGACGGTGCGCGTGGTGCTGGCCGCCGATGGTCGCCCCGTCGCCGAGTTTGGCCTTCGCCGTGCCCAGGGTCCCGATGGCGGCTTGGCTGTTGCGCGCGCGAGCTACGTTGCCGGCTGCTCGTCCACGTCTAACGTGCTTGCCGGCCGCCGTTACGGCATTCCCGTCTTTGGCACGCATGCGCACAGCTGGGTGATGAGCTTCGATTCCGAGCTTGAGGCCTTCCGAGCCTTTGCCAAGTCGAGCCCCAAGAACTGCACGCTGCTCATTGACACCTACGACGTGCGCGAGGGCTGCGAGCATGCCATTACGGTTGCCAAGGAGATGGAGGCGGCGGGCGAGCGCCTGTCGGCCATTCGCATCGACTCGGGCGACCTGGCTAAGTTGTCCAAGTATGTCCGCGGCCGTTTTGACGCCGAGGGCCTGCCCTATGTGGGGATTTCGGTCTCCAACGACCTTGACGAGTACACGATTCAGTCGCTGCTCGACCAGGGCGCGCCCATCGATAGCTTTGGCGTGGGTACCAAGCTCGCGACCTGCTACGATCAGCCGGCGCTGGGCGGCGTGTACAAGCTTTCCGCCCGCCGTGCGAGCGATGCGGACCCGTGGACGCCGGTGGTGAAGCTCTCCGAGCAGCCCTACAAGCGCACGATTCCGGGCGTGCAGCGTGTGCGCCGCTATTACGACGGCTTTGGCGGCCCGGTCTGCGACATGATCTATGACGAGGACCATCTGGCGGGGGAGGGCGCCGCGCGCGGCAATACCCTCGTGGCCGTGAACGATGCCGCCCTGGTGACCGATGTGTCCGAGCTTGAGTATCGCGAGCTGCTGGTGCCGATCGTGCGCGATGGCAGTGCGGTAGCCCCGCGCGAGAGCATCGAGGACGCGCGCGAGCGCTGTGCTTGGGCAATCGATCATCTGGACGCGGCTTTCAAGCGCTTCCTGTATCCGCAGACCTACGTGGTGGGTATGGAACAGGGCCTGGCCCAGGTGCGCGACGAGCTCGTGCGCAAGAACATGGCCGCGGCTTCGGCCTTCCCCTGGGCAAAATGACCCGAAGGGGACGGAGGAAAACGGACTATTTTCGTCCGTCCCGCACCAGGTGCCCCGGCTGCCCCAGCTCGCCCGAACGCTCGACATCCGATTGGTTTGACGTATGACGACTTCTTATAAAACGATGGTGGTAAAGATCGGCTCGTCCACGGTGGTGGGTGCCGACGGTAAGGTCAACCGCGCGTTTATCGGTGGCCTGGCCGATCAGGCCGCGGCCCTGCGCAAGCTCGGCTGGCGCTTGGTCGTGGTGAGCTCCGGCGCCATTGCCTGTGGCTATCCCGTTCTGGGTTTCGACCGCAAACCGGTTGGCGATCTGCCGAGCCTGCAGGCCTGCGCCTCGGCCGGCCAGTGCATCATCTCGTCTGCCTACGACGAGGAGTTCCATGCGCGCGACCTACTCACCTCGCTCGTGCTGCTCACGCGCCATGACACGGCGCGCCGTACGTCCTACCTGCACGCGCGCGACGCTTTGCTTCGCCTGGTGGAGCTGGGCGTGGTGCCGGTCGTCAACGAAAACGACACCGTCACCGTCGACGAGATCAAGTTCGGCGACAACGATACACTCGCGGCCCTCGTGAGCTGCTTGGTTTCGGCGGACCTGTGCGTGACGCTTTCGGACATCGACGGCCTCTACACCGCCAATCCGCATGAAGATCCGACGGCCGAGTTTGTCCCGGTCGTGCGCAAAATCGATGCCAAGATCATTGCCTCGGCGGGCGATTCTTCGACGTCGGTGGGCACCGGCGGCATGATCACCAAGATCCGCGCGAGCCGCATTTTGATGACGGCTGGCATTCAGAGCGTGATTTGCTCGGGCGAGGAGCCCGATGCGCTCGTGCGTCTGGCCCGTGGCGAGAGCGTGGGCACGCTGTTCGATCCGCCGGCGGAGCGCCTGGACATTGCGCCGCGCAAGCTGTGGATTGCGCTGGGCGACAAGGCACATGGCTCGGTGACGGTCGATGACGGCGCTGCAAAGGCGCTGGTCAGCCGTGGTTCTTCCCTGCTTGCGGTGGGTATTCGCGAGGTCGATGGCGCGTTTGTCGAGGGCGATGTGCTCGACGTGTGCGACCCGAGCGGCATGGTTGTCGCCCGCGGTATCGCCGAAGCCGATTCGGACGTGCTGGAGCTTGCAGCAGGACGCCGCCAAGACCAGATCGCCAGCAACCGCCTGCTCGCAGATCTGGCAGAGAAGCCCGCGATCCACCGAGACAATTTGATTGTGTTTGCATAAAGAAAGACGGCGCTGCAGTTCATTTTGAACTGCAGCGCCGTCTGATTTCAAGACTTTAGTCTGCTGGCCGCGCAGCGGCCAGCTTTAAACCACCCGCTACGCGGGTGGAGACAAACGGCTTTACAAAGCCACCCCTCCGACCGATATTGACGATTGTTCAGGCCGTCAAGAATTCGAGTCGAAGGGGTGGTCGCCATGGCCCAGAAGGCCTACAGCCTTTCCCACACGAAGTGGATGTGCAAGTACCACATCGTGTTCACGCCGAAGTATAGGCGCAAAGTGATCTACAACCAAATCAGGAGCGACATAGGGGAGATCATCGGGAAGCTGTGCGAGTACAAGGGGATCGAGATAATCGAGGGGCACCTGATGCCCGACCACGTGCACGTGCTGCTGGCGATCCCGCCGAAGTACAGCGTCGCGAGCGTCATGGGCTACCTGAAGGGGAAGAGCTCGCTGATGATATTCGACAGGCACGCCAACCTCAAGTACAAGTTCGGCAACAGGAAGTTCTGGGCGGAGGGCCACTGCGTGTCCACCGTCGGCCTGAACGAGGCGACGATCGCCAAGTACATCAGGGAGCAGGAGTCCCACGACATCGCGCTGGACAAGCTGAGCGTGAGGGAGTACGAGGACCCCTTCAAGAGGGGGTGATCCCGCCGGTTCGACCGGCGCGCCACGGGTCAAGATGCACTGGGCCTGGACGAAGTCCGGGCCCGCGCCTTTAGACGCGAGCCCGGGGCCCGTGGGTTATACCCTAAGAGCAAACCACCCTTTTTAAGGGTGGTTCTGATTGAGTATCTAATTGAGACAATGAGCGCAACCGTCGTGAGATCGCATTGGCGCTCTCCGAGTCACCGACAAGCTGACTTTCATCTATGTGACCAATTCGCTTTCGGCCTTTAGCCTGCTCGAGGCGCGCGAGGATTGCGAGCTGTGCCTGGTGGGCGGCATGTACCGCCGCCGCACCGCCGCCTTTGTGGGGCCCACGGCCGAGGATACCCTGCGCGCGCTGGGCATCGATGCGGCGTTTATCGGCGCCAACGGTATTCTGGACGGCGACGTGTCCACGTCCAACATGGACGAGGGCCGCATCCAGCAGCTCGCCTTTAGCAAGGTCGATACGCGCTATCTGATTGCCGACTCCAGCAGGATCGGCAGGCGATACATCTGCCCCCCCCTGCCGGCGCGGGGGTACCGCTTTACAATGACGCGCAAATAACTTTGAGCAACAAGGATGAGGCTATTCTGAGATATGACTAGACTCCGTATTTCGTCTTTATGTCCCTTGAGAATGAATCATAGTCTTCATAGAGCCCCTCTTTGCTTTCATCCTCGGCGTGGTTTATACGTTCAAGGAGCTTATCCTTTGGAGCCTCTTTTGTTATTGCGGCCTCGCTATCGGGTATTGTGGATTGCAAGAATAGTTCTAGAGCATGGACGTCTTTGAGTATGTAGCCTGTCGAACGACCCGCTCCTGTTTTTTCGATTGCGCTGCAACTAACAAGCTGACCGAGGGTTCGTTTAACGGTGACCTCGCTGATATCGGGGCAGTTGGATCGGATGTCGGATTTCTTAATGACGCCGGGTCTCTGTTGAAATAGAACGGCGATGCGCGCTTGCTTCGACATGGGACGAGTGCTTGATTCAATTAAGGTACGCTGCTCGAGCTGTCGGTAGGCGGCCAGGGTTGTTCCGAGCATGAAACGGATAAAGGGTACTTCGGTGTTTTGATTTTCATTCCATCCAGTGGAGCTTGCAGCGAGAGCGTTGTAGTAAAGCGCTTTGTTGTCTTCAATAAATCGTTCGATGCTGATGTAACGCGCAACGTCGTATCCAGTCTTTTCGAGTAGCAGCGTTGTAAGGAGCCGGCTCATCCTGCCATTGCCATCGTTGAAGGGATGAATGCTGACAAAATCGAAGATGAAGCGGAATGATATAAGGAGGGGGTCGCAAACTTGACGAGATAAGGCGTCGTTGAGGGACCGACAGGCTTCTTCGATAAGTCCGGGGGTTGCTAGGGCCGAAGGCGGCCTAAAGCGCACAAATCGATTGCCTTGATCGTCGATGGAGATGATTTCGTTATCGCTATCTTTCCAATGGCCCCCATACGAGATTGCTGTGTGTACCATGAGGTCACGATGCAACTGCAAAATGACCGATGGCGTTACGGGAATGGAATCGTGTTGCTCGTGAATAAGCGACAGCGCATCTCGGTATCCAGCGATTTCTTCCTCTGCGCGGGAGCTTGGCTTGGCGGAATACGCCATGATTGCTTTGAGTCTTTTTTGGGTGGTAACAATTCCTTCAAGTCCGTTGGAGGATTGGGTGCTTTGGATCTTAGCTTCCTCCATAAGTGACGATAGAAGTTCGGGTTTGACTTGACTCAGAGCAAGCTGACGGCCTTTATGCTCGCGTATCGAGAGGAGGAGGTTGGTGATTGGAGCTGTCTCTTATACACATCTCCGAGCCCACGAGACTAAGGCGAAT
>URXE01000086.1 GCA_900551815.1 uncultured Collinsella sp. | reverse complement strand
CGTCCGCAACCACCCGCTCACCACGCGTCGCTACTATCACCAGATGAACTACTAATCCTTTCAAATTGCTGCTGTTGCCTGCAGGCGAGCTGTTCTGAACGTCTCGCCTGCAGGCTTATTTCTGGGGTTAATCAGAATAGTTGCCCAGTACCTCCAAGTTGCGCTGGTCGCATTATGGCGTCTATGGACGAGCAAGCATTTGGCATTACGATGCTTGGTCGTCCGCTGTTTACGAGCCTGTTTGTCGGCTTGATCCTTGGCGATGTCCAGCAGGGAGTTATCGTCGGCGCTGCTTTGGAGTCCATGTTCATGGGCGCCATCATGGTCGGCGCGGCGGTTCCTCCTGAGGTCTATGCCTTCGGCGTGCTTGGCTGCGCGTTTGCCGTCATTACGGGTACGGGCACGGCAACTGCCGTCGCGCTCGCCCTTCCCGTCTCCGTCTTCCTTCTCTACTCCGTGATTAACTTTGCAACGCGTATCGTCGCCGCCCATCTGGGATACGACCTGGGAACCAAGTTCCTGCAGCAGTCCGAAGAGAACAACCTTATGTCTCGCATGACGCATGCTGCCGGCGTTCTCGGAATGACCGTTATCGGCGCCATGATTGCGGCACAGGTCTCGCTGTCCACGGCTTTGACCTTTGATGTGGGTGGTTCCGAGATTGTCCTGCAGGATCTGTTCGATTCGATCTTCCCCGGTCTGCTGCCCTTGCTGGCAACGTTCGCTTGCGTTGCCCTCTATAAAAAGGGTGTCAAGACCATTTGGATTATTATTGGCATCTTCGCGATCTGCATCATCGGAACGGGCTTGGGAGTGTTCGCGGCGGCGTAAAGTTGACTGCTATGCTCGCGCGTTGGATAACTAACTGACCGTTTGAAAACGGGGCTCGGCGTAAGGCCGGCCCCGTTTTTTGTTTGAGGGATTCTCCGACCGTTCAAAAAAACCACGCTCGTCCAGCACTCACGTATCTCTCATCTCTCATTCGTCACTAATACGAGAGATAACAGAAAGACGAGAGATAAATACGAGAGATAACTGATCAGCAAAGAGACAAGCAATCATGGTATTGTCTCAATACTAATTGTTCTACCAGCAAAAACATGTTTAAATGAAACAAATGGCAGATATCTTATCTTTCATCTCTCACTTATCTCTAATATGAGAGATAGCAGAAAGGTGAGAGATAATTACGAGAGATAACTGAGAGACGAAGGAAATCTATTCGCGGCATTCTCCGCCGGGCCGAGCGAAAGGACATGCAGATGAACGAAAACGAGCTGACCGGTCTGCTCGAGTCTTTAAGGCGCATGGGCTCGGACGATCTTAACGTCGAGGTCAAGGAGAGCGCCACGACGCTTTCCCGCGACGTATGGGAAACGGTTAGCGCATTCGCGAATACCGCTGGCGGAATTATCGTGCTCGGCGTGAGCGAGCGCGCGGGCTTTGTCCCGGTTGAGAACTTTGAGACCGAGAAGGTGCTCAACCAATTCGTAGCGGGCATGGGTGATGCCGGCGGGCGCGGAAAACTGGCCAATCCGCCCAAATACACCATTGAACGCGTGGAGCTCCAGGGCACCGTGGTTCTGGTCATCACGATTGAGGAGCTCGACCCGTCGAGCAAGCCTTGTTATGTCATAGAGCGGGGCGCTCAAGGCGGCAGCTACAAACGCATCGATGATAAAGATGTTCCGCTCTCGTCGACCGAGGTCCTGTCCTTGTCATCGTATGAACGGGCGAGCCCCAGTGATCGCGATGCAGTGCCCGGCGCGGTCGCAGGCGATCTTGACGAGGCCCTGGTCGACCGCACGATAGAGCGTGCCTTCTCACTGACACCTCGTGCGATGCGCGGCGCGCCGGACAAGAAAACGAAGCTGGAGCGCCTGAATTTCCTCGACTCCCAGGGCAATGTCACTAAGGCCGGACTCCTGGCTGCGGGTGCCTATCCTCAGCAGTTCTATCCCAAGCTCTTTATCGATGTGGCGGTCTATGCCGGAACGCAGAAGGGCGCGGCGGGGTCGTTGAGGTTCATGGACCGTACGATCTGCGAGGGAACGTTGGGCGAAATGATCTCGGATGCCGTCGCGGCAATCGCCAAGAATTTGCGGCGAACCTCGACGATCCAAGGCGTCTCGCGTGTCGACTCGCTGGAGATTCCCGAGGAAGTCCTGCGCGAGGCAATCGCCAACGCCGTAATCCACCGAGAATACGGAGATCGGTTCTGTGGGCAGTCGATCGCTGTTGACGTCTTTGATGACCGTATCGAGGTGACGAACCCCGGCGGCCTATACGGGGGAAAGACTCGCGAGAACTTGTTTGACGGCAGCTCCCGATGCCGTAACGCGACGCTCGTGAAACTCATGTCGATTGTCCCGCTGCCGGATGGCGCAGGTTCGCCGGCTGAGGGCAATGGCTCGGGCATCCCGATGATGATCGATGCCATGCGCGCGCATGGTCTGGCCGAGCCCCTGTTCTGCCCGGGGTTCGATCGGTTCAAGGTCGTACTTTACCGTTCAAAGATCGAGCCGGTCGATCATGGCGGGGGCTTAATTGTGACGGCACTCAAACATTACGGCGAGCTGGGGACGCGTGAGCTGGCAGAGCGCACGGGGCTCACAATTTCCCAGGTTAGGTCGCGCGTCAACGCGCTCATTGCTCAAGGCGAGCTTGAGCCCACGGCGCCGGCGACGAGCCGCAACCGCAAGTATCGACTGTTGGAGCGCGTGGAATAAATGCGTTAGCGGACGAGGCGACCCAATAATCGACTCTCGATTGGCGCCCACTAAGGTTAAGCGGTTGTTGCCCAGTTGACGGTGATGCTAAAGACTCGGCTTACGCCGGCATGGCCGCGAACCCGTCCATCAAGAACAGCCTAAGAACCAGCTTGATGACATATCCCGGTTTGACTTCAGCCGCGTCAAAGACATGGCGCTCGGCGAGCTCGCTGCAGTATGTATAGATGTCGCGGATAAGGTCCGCGCCCGAAAGCGTAAACATGTAGCCTGCGTCCGAAAGCGCATTGGGCGCGGCGGGCAACTTGGCCATGTGGCAGAACGTTTGCAGGTCGGGCGCCATAACATTCTGGTAGTCGAGGTGGCCGTTGGCATCCTGTTCGGCAAGCTCCAATTGGCGCACAAAATCCAGCGCCGCTGCTAACACAAAGCTCGGTGTAGGCGCATTGACGTCCTGAGTGGTCGCCACAAGCCTGCCCGCCGCCTGCGTGACAAGCCAAGCGACCTCGCGCTGGCAGCGCACGGCCTTGCGCGTAACCGGCTTGATGGACGAAGAAGAAACGCTCCCCTTAGGCGGATTCGAAGCAGCCATAAGACCCTCCCATGAACAATCCGGTTCAACAAGCCCGGATGAAACACGTGCTACATCAGTATACAGGGGAGTGGGGTAGCGGGGTACGAGCGCGCCAGCGGCAAACCGAGAACATCAACGATGTGCCGATCGCGGAATGAGATCTCGTAATAATTGACTCTCGGTCATATTATTGAAGGGCATGACTCGCGTTCGTATGGTTGTAGGTGCTGGCGATGAACGACATTGACCTTGCTGTTCCGTTGATGGATGGACCAAGCTATGACCGTGCCTGCAGTCTCGTGCCTTCTGAATACGTTGAGGCATGGGAGTGGTTTCTGGGTGAGGAGCAGCGCGGCGGCGTTTGGAGCAGCCTTCCGCACCACACCAAGGAAGATAGCCCTCAGTATCAGTATCGTTTGAGAATTGGCTCGGACTTCTTTCCCGTAACGCGGGATTCAGGGATCTTCTGGCCGGGCCAGGATCGGGTGAAGCAAGATCCCAATAAGATCTTTGCGCTCTCGGTCCATAACTCTAAAAAGAGCTTCTACACCGATGTGCCTCCGCTCTATTTGGACGATGGTACGTGGGTCATTAAGTACTCGGTTCAAGCGCCGGGTACCGTTGGTTTTCGAGACCAGAATTACAACAGTAAAATGCTCAACTGCATGGAATGTGGCGTTCCAGTCGGAGTCATATTTGCAACTGAGGTGGGCTATAAAGTGCTCGGCCTTGCGTTTGTTGAGCGGTTCGAGCCCGAAAACGGATGGTTTGTTCTACACGGTCCTGTTCATAAAGGCGGACCGGACCCTCGTTTTGCGCCCGACATGAGTTATCTGAAGCGCATGCCCGTCGATATTGAGTTTGCCGGACAGGGTGCGACCGACGACGAAAAGGTCCGCTATGCGTTAAGGCGCGAGCGACTGGGGCAACAATGGTTCCGCAAGCAGCTCGTTGCCGCCTATGACGGCCGTTGCGCGGTGTCGGACTGCGGCGTCAGCGAAGCTCTGGAGGCTGCACATATCGAGAATTACTCGGGCCCTAAATCGCAGGTTGCCAGCAACGGCATTCTGCTTCGGCGCGACTTACATGCTTTATTCGATGCTCATCTGATTTCGTTTGAGCCTGTTTGCGGTGAATATCGGCTGTGTGAATCGTACCTGCTGGATAAGACCGACTACGTTTCCTTTGCGGGTGCGACGCTAAGGCAGCCGAATGAGCATCAGTGGCGACCCAATACGGTGTTTCTTGAGGCCCATCGCATCGAGTTCGATCGCTCGGAAAAGAAGCGTGAAAAGGTGGGGCTTCTGCCGTATTAGCGTATTAGGATTTGGCATTCTTTGACGGTTGTGTCGTTTGATCGGATCGCGTGGCAATGCAATCTCACACGCACTTGCTGGTGCATGCTCTTCCTGGTTTGAATAACGGGAAGGGAGTGAGCGTGAGCTGGCGAGGAGATGTCGCGATGGGGAAGTACGGAAAACTGCCGCGTGCCCTTATCGACAACAATATGTTTCCGGGCGTAGAAGTTGATTGCGGGTCATTTGCTGTCGCCTGTCCTTGCTGTGGCTCGCAAATACCGTGTCTCGACATTCGGTTCATCGATGCACGTGACAGGTTCAGCGACGAAGTGAGGAAACGTACGGGCGTTCATATGCCGGTGTATCCGGAGAAATGCCCTGTTTGTGGCCTCGATATCGTGTACGATGCCGGCGACGAGGGATAGGTGATGCGGAGGAGCTGGCTGTGAAGGCATCTCCATCTCTACAAATAAATCCCCTCACCGAGTTGCCTGTGGAACTTGGCGTGATGGTCGCGTGCCCAGGTAAAGAGCACCTGGTCAAAGTCGGTGCGCGTGGCCGGGATGCCAAAGACGCCGGCAACTTCGACGCGCACAAACTCCAGTGCCGGCAGCTTGTTGATGGCAGTGAGGGCAAACGGGGACGAGGGCTCCTCGAACAGATAGCGGCTGCCTTGCAGCGCGTCGCAGCTGGTGCACGTGTTGCCGAGCGACGGGGCTTTGGAGGCTCGCGCGCCTACGGGCTTGTAGCCGCAGCGCTTATGAAGGTAGTCGCGGATCTCGCCCGGCACGCAGCCAAGAGCGGGCACGATGGCGAGTGCGTTGGCGTTGGCCGTGTCGATGGCAATGTGCCCGGCTTCGTTGGGCGCGTGCGCGATGGCGATGCTCTCGTCGTTATCGGCTCGATAGGGAATGCCGAAGGCCGCGACCGAGGTCTCTTTGTGACACTTCCAGCACTCGCGCTTGCCCAGTACTAGATATATATACGGCGCTGAGGGGTCGGATCGGTCAACACCGGGCAGCCACTCGGCAAAGGGCTCGGGGTTGACGCCGCTGGGTACATACCAGATCTTTTTGGTCCGGTCCCATTTGGCGCCCAGCGCCTTGGCTTCTTCTTTGTGCGAAAAGGGGACATCGAGCTCGGTGCGCATGGCGGCTCCTTGGTGCTGCAGGTGCAAGTGGCTCAAGGATACCGCAGGGCGCAGACATCGCGGCGTTTTGCTGAGAAGTTGCGGTGCGGACTGATTGGTTATGCCAATGGATAGATCGGCAAGTAGATGGTCGGCTTTTGGCCAGTTGGGCGGTTGGAGCTGCCAGCGGATTTGGCGGCATAAAACAAAACAGCTCAGAGACATAGCCTCTGAGCTGCGAACATTTGGTGGGCGTTAGAAGATTTGAACTTCTGACCTCTTCCGTGTCA
>URXE01000085.1 GCA_900551815.1 uncultured Collinsella sp. | reverse complement strand
AAAGAACCCCCGCTGCGCACTACGTGCGGCGGGGGTTCTTTCGTCCTGCGGAGTGCGCCGGAAAGGAAGGTCGCCCCCGGGCCTGCGTTACCTCGGCGCAGTCGTTACGGGCAATATAGATCTGAATAGAGATGGTGCGCGGCCTTTTGCCGCGCTTTTGTTTTGGTTCGCGCCATGTGGGGGTGGTGGCGACGTGCATTTTTGCGAGTATTCTGCAATCGAAGGCCACTGCATACCGACTTCGGGCGAAAAATCGGGATTTCTCGATGTTTTCTACGAATGATGGGCGGGGTTATGGGCTGACAGCGTTTGATTTGCAGGGATATTCGTGGTCTTTGGCATTTATCGTGGCGCCCGAAGCCCTTGGTTATGTTGAATACTCCTAAAAATGCACGGTGCTTAGAGGGGGACCTTTGCAACAAAGGAAACCGCCCCGTCGAAGTATGCATTCGACGGGGCGGTTTATGCATATACCCGATTAAGGATACGCTGCGGATCTGTTAGAACTTGACGGTCGGTGCCTGGCGGGCAGCTTCGGCGGACTCGAAGCCCTGGCGCTCCTTAAACTGGAAGATGCCGGCAAAGATGACGGCCGGGAAGGTCTGGATGGCGTTGTTGTAGCTAAGCACGCAGTCGTTGTAGCTCTGGCGTGCGTAGCTCACCTTGTTCTCGGTGTCTTCGAGCGTGGCTTGGAGCTGCGTAAAGTTGGTGTTCGCCTTAAGATCGGGGTAAGCCTCGGCCACGGCGAAGAGCTGGCGCAGGGCGCCGGTCAGCACGTTGTCGGCTTCCATCTTGGCTTCGGGCGTGGTGGCGCTCACGGCGGCGTTGCGCGCGTTGACCACGGCGGCAAGCGTGTCCTGCTCGTGTTTGGCGTAGCCCTTGACGGTTTCGACCAGGTTAGGGATCAGGTCGTTGCGGCGCTGCAGCTGCGTGTCGATGTTCTGCCAGGCGTTATCAATGCGATTGCGCTTGGTGACCATGTTGTTGTAGATGCCGGCGATGGCGCAGACAATCACAACGACAACAACGATACCGATGATGACGGGAATCATGGTGTCTCCGTTTCGAATGGCCGCGGCGTCTTCCGCCGGCTGCCGTTGGTGTAACGCTACTAGTATACCCGCAACCTTTGGCGATACCGAACTTTCCGGTAAGCGTTATGTTTCCACCAAGGTAAGGCCATTCGCCAGGGGGCGGGCGATACAGGTGTAAGATATGCGACAGATTAGTGAGCGTTGTCTTCTCCTTGAGGAGGGCGATATATATGGACCTTCGCATCAAGAAAACCTATCGGGCCCTGTTCGAGGCCTTTACTGAGTTGCTCGAAGAGCATCGGTTTGAGGACGTGACGGTTGCCATGCTGTGCGACCGCGCTATGATTCGTCGGACGACGTTCTACAAGCACTTCCGCGACAAAAACGATTACTTTGCCTTCTATATCGATGAGCTCATGTCGGGCCTGCCGCAAAAGCGGGCCGATGCGGATGGCGCGGAGGGCGCCGAGGACGTACGCACGCTTCGCCACGAAGTGTTCGCCGATGCCATGGATCTGATTCTGGCGCATGAGCAGCTCATGGATAACATTTTGGCGAGCAGCATGTCGGGTATGCTGACCAGCATGATTTGCGACCGCAT
This sequence comes from uncultured Collinsella sp., assembly GCA_900551815.1. Classification (GTDB taxonomy): domain Bacteria; phylum Actinomycetota; class Coriobacteriia; order Coriobacteriales; family Coriobacteriaceae; genus Collinsella. The sequence goes on along the minus strand of URXE01000085.1, from coordinate 4,754 downwards.
CGCGCGCTCCATACGCGGGCGCGTGATGAGCGCGCTTGACGAGGACGCGCTCGCGCCCGTATCGCTCGAGACAACATCTGAGTTTGTCGCCGGCGGCATTATTCGGCTCTTTACCATGTGGTGGGAATCGGGCCACGTACTAGAGCGCCGATCCGAAATCGCCGACGTGGTCGATGCACTGTTCGAACGGACCATGACGCCGGTGAGTCACTAAGAGTGGCGGAGAGAGGGGGATTCGAACCCCCGGAACGCTCTCGCGCTCAACGGTTTTCAAGACCGCCGCATTCAACCGCTCTGCCATCTCTCCGTGAGTCGTAATGATAGCATCGTTTTGAATTTGCAACAGGGAAGGCGAACGATGACGACCACCGAAATCGACGAGAAGTTCATGCGCGAGGCACTGGCGGAGGCGCGCGCCGCCGCTGCGGTGGGCGAGGTGCCGATCGGTGCCGTAGTGGTGCGCGCGGGTGAGATTGTCGCGCGGGCGCATAATCGCCGCGAGCTCGACCAGGACCCTTCGGCGCATGCCGAGTTTTCGGCCCTGTGCGCCGCCGCGCGGTCGCTCGGTCGTTGGCGCCTTTCCGATTGCACAGTCTACGTGACGCTCGAGCCCTGCTGCATGTGTGCGGGGCTTATGGTTAACGCGCGCGTGGGGCGCTGTGTGTACGGCGCGGCCGATGCTAAAGCGGGCGCTCTGGGGTCGCTATACGACCTCAATGCCGATTCTCGCCTGAACCATCGGTTTAACGTTAATGCCGGCGTGCTGGCAGACGAGTGCCGCGCGGTGCTAAGTGGTTATTTTAGTGGGCTGCGTGGCGCCGATGGTGCTGGCTGCGGTTGTGGGGCCGATCTTGAGGCGCATGCCGCTCATGCCGAGGCGCTCGCGTGTGTCGAAGATACTGCCGTTGAGGCGGTCGATTTTGGTGCCGCGTGCCGCCGGCCCCGCCGTGTGCTGCTGGCGATCGACTCCTTTAAGGGCAGCGTGTCGAGCTCGCAGGCAGAGTCGGCCGTTGCCGAGGGCGTGCGCCGCGTGTGGCCCGATGTCCAGGTAAGCGCGCTGCCGCTGGCAGATGGTGGCGAGGGAACGCTCGACGCCATCGCCGCGCGCGGTGGCGAGGTCGTGGCATGTGAAGTCGCAGGCCCCTTGGGCGACCGCGTGTCTGCCCGGATGCTGGTGGACGGCGAGCGTGAATCTGCTGTTATTGAGATGGCCGAGGCGGCAGGTATTGGGTATTCACCTTGCACGGAATCGGCGGCGCTTGCGGCTTCGACCTATGGCGTGGGCGAGCTGATGCTTCGCGCGGTCCGTGCTGGGGCAAAGACTGTCTATATTGGTCTGGGCGGCAGCGCCACCAACGATGGTGGCGCCGGCATGCTGCAGGCGCTGGGCGCCCACCTTGTCGATGGCCGTGGCTGCAATATCGCCCCCGGTCTCGCGGGCCTTGAACACGTGGCGAATATCGATTTGGCACCGGCGCTTCGGGCACTGAATGGTGCGCGTGCCGTGGTGCTTTCCGATGTCGAGAATCCGCTCGTGGGGCGTCGGGGCGCACTGGCGGTGTTTGGTGGGCAGAAGGGCCTGCCGACAGACGATGTCGAAGCGCTGGGCAGGTACGACAGCTGGATGGTCGGCTACGGCCGCCTGCTCGATGCGGCGATTACCGGGGTGCGGGCTCAGGGGTTGTTGCGCGTGCCCGAGGGCGTGCGGACATTTGGCTCGGTGCTCGGCGTGCCTGGCGCGGGCGCGGCAGGTGGCTTGGGTGCCGCGCTGCTGGCGCTCGGTGCTGAGTTGCGTTCGGGCGTGGAGACGGTGCTCGATCTGATAGGGTTTGACGAACGCGTGCGCGATGTCGACCTGGTCATTACAGGCGAGGGCAACATGGACGAGCAATCCGCCGCCGGTAAGGCACCGGTGGGCGTGGCCCGTCGTGCGAAGCGATATGGCAAGCCGGTGGTCGCCGTCGTGGGCGGTCGTGCGGACAGCTTGGATGCGGTGTATGGACAGGGTATCGACTTAGTTCTGCCGGTCTGTCGCAGACCCATGAGCCTTGAGGATGCGCTTGGCATGCAGGAGGCTGTAGCCAATTTGGCGTGCGCAGGCGAGGGGGCTGCCCGAGCATACGATCTTGGACGCATATAGATAAAAATATCCAATCTGACTTGCCTGTCCAGCTCGTTATTTGTAAATATATGTTAATGACGCTGACATTTTACGGTCGATACTATTGTCGTATCACTGGTTTCGTATCCACCCGTCTGTAAACGGGAATTGAATGAAAGAAGCTAGGATGCGCAGGTTAGGAAGTGCGCTTAAGCGCGCGGTTACGGTTAGTGCGGTGTTGGCGCTGACGTTAGGCATGGCCGCCCCGGCGACCATGTCATTCGCAGACGATGCCGCAGGGGACGCCGGACAATCGTCCGCGCTGGAGCAGAATCAGAAGATGGCGACCGAGCTCGACGAGAACCTTGAGACCAAGGTCACCCTCTCGTTCCCGGGCAAGCGCGAGGCCGAGCCGTCCGACGTTGTGTTTGTGCTCGATAAGTCGGGCGCCTCTGCGCAGAAGGACATCTTTGACCAGGCTAAGTCCTTCCTCGAAGAGGTTAAGACAAAGGCTCAGACCGACGGCTTGGACATCAAGGTTGGCGTTGTCCTCTTTAATAAGGTGGGCAATATTCAGCAACCGTTGACTGATGTCGTTACAGGTTACGATAGCATTCTGACGGCGATGAACTCGAGCTTGCGCTCGGGTACCAACATGGACGCCGGCCTTCTTGCTGCAAAGAGCATCCTCGACGCGGATACTGCCGTTAAGGCCGAGAACAAGCACGTGATCCTTATTAGCGACGGTGCAACCTACCTTTACTGCAAGAATGGCGATTACACCAAACCGTATACGAGGTCGTTTGGCGATCCAAAAAAAGCAGACGAATCCAGAGACCGGCGTTGCATACCCCAATGGAGAGAACAAGATGGGCGGTATCTGGGAGTCCCACTCGCGCGAGTACAATTTCAAGAACGACTGGAAGAAGTTCTCCGACGGCTCCACCAACTTCATTTTCTCGGAGGCCATGAAGGGCCCCGAGAAGCTCGGCGAGTATCTTGAGTACTATCGCGACCAGTACGAGAACTCTGACAAGAACTGGGCCCAGTACGATTACGAGTACACCGACGCCGCCGCCAGTAAGGGCACCACGAACCCCATCCCCGTCGACGTGAACGCGCCGTGCAACATCGACGTCGCGTTCTGGAGCACGGACGACACGTTCCAGTCGATGGTCAAGGCCGGCTACGACATGAACGTCTACTACAAGAACGCCGCCGACTTTGATGGCCAGGTATTCCTGCAGTACCTCACCAGGAATTCCAACAACGGCCAGCTCGACACCGACTTTGCCGATATCAAGGCCAAGCTCGTGGACAAGATCGCTGCCGGCTCGACGGTCGAGGACTTTATTGGCAACAACTTTGACTTTGTGAACGATGCCAGTAAGATCAGCCTGAATGTTGCGGGCGAGGACCTTGCGCCTGAGAAGATCGACGAGACCACCTATGGCTTTGGCAAGCGTGCGGATGGCACCTATCGCTTCACCCTCAAGTACACGGCAGGGGAGAACGAGAAGCTTGTCTTCACTCTCAACGAGGCCGCGGTGCCCGCTAAACCGGTTGTCCTTACGTACAGCGAGGTATTGGTGAATAAGCCCACCGAGGCCGGCACCCATAGCCTCAAGGTCAACGAGAGTGCAACCCTGTACCCCGTTGACGGCAACGGCGACAAGGGCACGGCAGGCGTTTTCCCGGTTCCGACGGTTACCTACACGGTTGCTGCTCCCGAGCCTAAGCCCGAGCCCGAGGTTAAACCCACTAAACCGAACGATAAGAAGCCCGTCAAGACGACGAAGAGCGAGAAGGGCACCATGCCGATGACGGGTGATACCTTCTCAATTCTGCCCGTCATTGGGCTGGTCGTAGCCGGTGCAGCCGTTTGCGTTGCCGGCATTATCCTCAAGCGCCGTAATCACTAACGGCGTTGACGTCGAACGACGTTTCGCTTCCCAGCGCTTACGCAACGCTTGAGTGCTCTCTGCGAAGCAACTGATGGGGCGCGGTCGCATACTTGCGACCGCGCCTTTTTTTGCTGCCGTGCACTCATGTGGTTTTCCCTTTAACCGCGGGGCATCTTGCTCCGCTGGACGGGAGCAGGTAATATATATCGAGCGCCTAGCGCGTTCGATGGGTTCGGATGACGACATGTTCCGAATCTGGTCAGGTCCGGAAGGAAGCAGCCATAAGGAGCCTCTGTCGGGCATCCGGATCCATCGAGCGCACGGGCGCTTTTTGGTGCCGCGGCTACCCGCGAGTGCCGGCAGGGCGCTTGGTGTCTCGCTGACTGCGCCAAAACAATGACGGTTTTTACCACCGCTCAAGACTCTTCTGTAACGAGTTGCTTACGCATCTCCAGGGTTCTCCGTACTATCATGAATCAGATTGAATAGAGATGATGATAGGGAGCGCCTTTTTATGATTGAGCTGCTCAGGCGTTTTGGTGGTAAGTTTCGCCGGTATATGGTGATTGGCCCTGCGTGCAAGTTAATCGAAGTGATCTTTGACCTGCTGACGCCGCTGGTGATTGCCCAGATGATTGATAAAGGTATCGGTGCGCACGACGTGAGTGCCGTCGTCCACTACGGCATGGTGCTCGCCGCCATGGCCGTGATCGGCATCTCGTTTACGCTCGTCTGCCAAAAGATGGCGG
>URXE01000084.1 GCA_900551815.1 uncultured Collinsella sp. | reverse complement strand
GGATGCGGACAACCCTGTGATCTTCAACGGCGGAATGATCCTGACCGACGATACGGGGCGGGAACTGCTGCCCAGCTCCCCCGACGGCGTATCCGGCGGTGCTGTTGCCTATACCGTGCCGGCCGAAAATGCCCAAAGCATCACCTTTACCCCCGTGTACCACAGCGGTGTGTACGAATACGAGGAGCGCACCGTGACCGTGGACGAAATGCAGCAGGGCGTGAAAATTGCCACCAGCGATGCGGGCGGCTACACCCTGCAGAACTTTGCCGTGCAGGGGCGGGCACTGACGTGGCAGATGGTACCCTACGGCTATGCGCAGAGCTGTGAGCTGACGCCGCAGGACGAGGAATATATCGACACGAACACCAATTCCTATGCCATGCGCAGCAGCACCGTGGACCCGACCACCGGCATCATCAGCTGCCGCATCGACTACTACACCGCAGACCCCGCGCAGGTAGCAAAAATCAGCGAGTTCCGGTATCTGTTCGGCAGCGGATACCATGCGGACGAAAGCCGTGCTGTCACGCTGCCGTTGCAATAAAAAAAGTCGCCCTTGACAAACCTGTTGGTAGTGTGGTACAGTAACACTATGCAAGGCCGCCGACCGACGGAATAGCGTGGGGTTTACCACGGGGGACGCGGCATAACAGCTTGCTTTTTAAGCCGACCGTCTGGGCTGCATACACTGGTGTATGGTGTGTGCAGCCCATTTTTGTTTAACATGGAGGTATCGTTATGCTGAGCGACATCGAAATTGCACAGGCCGCCGAAATGAAGCCCATCACGGAGATTGCGGGCAAGCTGGGCCTGCAGGGCGAGGACATCATCCCTTACGGCCATTATAAGGCCAAGCTCAACCATAAGCTGGCCAAAAGCGATAAACCCGAGGGCAAGCTGATTCTGGTCACCGCCATCAGCCCCACGCCCGCGGGCGAGGGCAAGACCACGACGAGCGTCGGTCTGGCGGACGCCATGAACGCGCTGGGCAAAAAAACGATGCTCTGCCTGCGTGAGCCGTCGCTCGGCCCCGTGTTCGGCATCAAGGGCGGTGCGGCCGGCGGCGGCTATGCCCAAGTCGTGCCGATGGAGGACATCAACCTGCACTTTACCGGCGACTTCCATGCCATCGGTGCCGCCAACAATCTGCTGGCAGCCATGCTCGACAACCATATTCAGCAGGGCAACCAGCTCGGCATCGACGTTAAGCGCATCACCTGGAAGCGCGTTGTCGACATGAACGACCGTCAGCTGCGCCATGTTATCGACGGCATTGGCGGCAAGGCCCAGGGCGTGCCGCGCGAGGATGGCTTCGACATCACCGTTGCCTCCGAGGTCATGGCAATCCTGTGCCTGTCCACGAGCATCAATGACCTCAAGGAGCGCCTGGGCGAGATTGTTGTCGGCTACAGCTATGCCGGCGAGCCCGTCCGCGCCCGTGACCTTAAGGCTCAGGGTGCCATGGCTGCCCTGCTCAAGGACGCGCTCAAACCCAACCTGGTTCAGACACTCGAGGGCACGCCCGCGTTTGTCCACGGCGGTCCTTTCGCCAATATTGCCCACGGCTGCAACTCCATCATGGCCACCCGCATGGCCATGCGCTTTGGCGACGTCGCGATTACCGAGGCCGGTTTCGGCGCCGACCTGGGTGCCGAGAAGTTCCTCGACATCAAGTGCCGCATGACGGGCGTTCGCCCTAGCGCCGTCGTGATTGTCGCCACCGCCCGTGCGCTTAAGTACAACGGCGGTGTTGCCAAGGCCGACCTCAACGAGGAGAACCTCGAGGCCCTCAAGGCCGGCATGCCCAACCTGCTGCGCCACGTCGACAACATTCAGAATGTCTACGGTCTGCCCTGCGTGGTCGCCATCAACCGCTTCCCGACGGACACCGAGGCCGAGCTTGAGCTCATCGAGTCCGAGTGCCAGAAGCTCGGTGTCAACGTTAAGCTGTCCGAGGTTTGGGCTAAGGGCGGCGAGGGCGCGCTCGACCTGGCCGATGAGGTCATGCGCCTGATTGAGCAGCCGAGTGAGCTCAAGTTTGCCTACGAGGACGGTGCCGATGTGGCCGACGCCCTCGAGGCCGTTGCCACCAAGGTTTACCGCGCCGACGGCGTCGACTTTACGCCGGCTGCCAAGCGCCAGCTCGCCGAGCTGCGCGAGAACGGCTTTGGCAACCTGCCGGTGTGTGTCGCCAAGACGCAGTACAGCTTTAGCGACAACGCCAAGGCGCTGGGCGCTCCCGAGGGCTTCCGCATCACCGTGCGCGAGCTCAAGGTTTCCGCCGGTGCCCACTTTGTGGTCGCGCTGACCGGCAGCGTTCTGACCATGCCTGGCTTGCCCAAGGTTCCCGCGGCCGAGAACATCGACGTCGACAACGACGGCAACATCACTGGCCTGTTCTAAGCCTGCTGATCATAGCTGCTTGCCCGCCCCGTCGCGCCACCAAGGCCCGGCGGGGCTTTTTGATCCCAAGGGAGCGGAGGAAAACGGATCATTTTGCGGCTGTTGGGTCAATGAGGCTATCCGTATGGGGTCGTTTGTCCAAAACTATGCCGGTTTACTACGATGAATTGGTATACCTCGACCATATCTGGATTTTCCGATAATGACCGATTCGTCTACCTGCGGTTTTGTTTTTCTGCAAAGTAGCGTGCTCAGGTTCGGGCGATTTATCGTAGTAAACCGGCATAGTTTTGGACGCGGCGGTAATGTTGCGCAACAAGAATGGGGATTTTTCTCGTACGGTGTAGTTGGAAGAATTGCGCGGGCGCATTGCGGCTGCGATGAGAGACGGGAGATGCGATGTATTGCACCAAGTGCGGAGCTCAGATACCCGACGGCTCCACGTTTTGCACGAGCTGCGGGGCTCGCGTGGGTGGCGCTGAGGACCAAGCGGAGCCTGTTGCGTTTCCGGTAGGGGATGCGCCGGCGGCCGCTCCTGCGGGGCGGCAGGCCGCGCAAGGTGCTCCGGCTCACATGGGGGCACAGCCTCAATATGAGCAGCCGTTCGCCGAGCCCGCTGAGCCGTTCGATGTGACGCCTCAGCCCAAGAAACCCAAGCACAAGGGCCGTATCGTCGCGGCCGTTATCGGCGGTGTGGCCGTTGTCGCCATTGTCGCCGCTATCGTGATCGTGCCGCGTATCGGTGCATCTTCCGAGGTGACTTCGGGCGGCAAGGGCTACGTTGTCTGCGCATGCGAGACCAAGATTCTGCCTAAAAACAGCAAGGGCAAAAAGCTCAAGAGCTATACCGTCGAGCTGGTGCCGGTGTCTGGCAAGGGCAAGAGCTACACCATCAAAGTGGATGGCGAGGACGGCTTTGCCATGGAGGACTTTGGCGAGCTGCCCGACCAGAAGTACCAGATGACCATCACCTCGGGCAAGGGCAAAAAGAAGAGCACGACCACCATGAAGGTCGACTACGCCAAGGAAGGCTCGGACGCCCCTAAGAACGTTGAGCTCACGCAGTCCAAGAAGGAGGCCAAGGCTTCTGCCAAGGCGGCGGTCAAGACGGCAAACGAGCTGTTCACCGATAAGATTCTCGAGTATCAGAAAAAGTACGGCGAGGGTGAGGCTGTCGAGGTTGCTCAATCTACGTATGGAGCCCAGGGCGTTGCTTTCGCTAAACTCGTCGATTTTGACGGGGATGGTCAGGACGAACTCCTGATTGAGTATTCTGATGAGCCGCTCTTCAACGCTAATGGCGCCACCGCCGCTAAGGCCGAAGTTTGGGCATACCGCGACGGCAAAATCGAGAAAGTATATGAGCCCGATATCTGGGTTGACGTTATGTGCGTTGGCGTTTCGCTCCGTGTATACGATTACGATGGCACCTATGGGTTCAGGCGATATTTGCATGACGGGGAGAAGATCAACGTCAAAGAGGTTCCAGTCGGGATGGACGAATCTCGTGATGGCTATGAGTGCGAATTCGATGCCTACGATGGTAAGGCATTTAGCGCCGTTGCCGGTCCGGCGCCGATAGGCGATTCGAAGATTGCCGGCACCAATGAAGTGTCCGAGCTGAGCGCCGTGCTTACCAGCACCGAGGAGAGCGTAGCCAGCACCATCGCAACGGTGGCCACGACGCTGGAGCAGCTGAAATCGAAGGACGATGGCAGTGCGCAGGTGGGCTACGAGGCCGTTTCTGCCACGCAGGATGTTGACTTTACGGCTGCGGTTGGCGAAGGCCCGCTGAATCCGTCCCCCGATGACACGTGCCAGATCACGGCTACGTGGACCTATCCCCAGGTGAAGGGCCAGGGCGTGGGTGTCGCCAAGTTTAACAAGGATATGGTCCAGCTCGTTGCGGACACGCTCGACGCGAGCAAGCAGGCTTCGATGGATGACGAGGACAGCCGCGTGACCATGATGTATACCGCCGAGATCGTCTCGATCGATGGCGATATTGCCTGCGTGCGCACGTTTACCGACAGCTATCAACCTCCGTATCGATCGGAACGGGTGACGAGGTCGGCGTACTACAACCTCAAGACGGGTGAACAGGTTTCGCTCGAGGACTCACTTGCGCAGCATGGGCTCTCGTTCGATACCCTCAAGAGTGAAGCCAAGCAGGCAATTAAGACGGCAAAGCCGGATATGGACTCCGTGTCCGAAGACAACATCGACGATGACGATAACTACACCGAGGATCATTTCTACTACGACGGCAAGGGCTATATCATCGTCCTCGATACTGGAGAGTTTGACTGCATGGCATGGGATACGCACGACTTGGTTGCGCACGCCTTCGACTCGAGCTATTCCTGCGGTCAGGATGTAACGCCCGAGCGAGCCAGGGCTACGTACGTACCCAATGAGTAAGGTGGACCGCGAGGGATAAATTGAACAGTCCCCGGTGGCGTCAAGCAAAACGCCACCGGGGACTTTTTGATGCAAATTGGCTTCAAACAAGCTATCTGGGCCAGCCGCGCCACGAAAAGCGCCCATCTACTACGTTTGTCAGGGTTGGACCGACCATGGAGCGTTTTTTAACAATGTGGCAAGACGTTTACCTGCGGTTTTGTTAACACAAATATGGCTATGGTTGGCACCCTTGGGTTAAACGTAGTAGATGGGCGCATTTTTTGGTGCACAGTCCAAGAAGGGATCATTAGCCGCGCTGGAGGCCGAAGAGTTTGGCGTTGCGCTCGGCGACCATCATGTTGATATCGGCGATTTCCATCTCGCCGTCAATGTAGGGCTGGTAGGTGCCGTACGGGTCGCCTGCTCCCAAGCTGCAACTGCCGCAGTTGTCGCAGCTGCCGTTACCGCAGCCAGCGAGCGCTAGCTTAATTATCTCCTCACGTTCGGCACGCGTCGTGTCCTTGATGAGCTTGCTTTTTGCCATAACGTTCCTCGATTCGATTGTGACCGTCGCCGCGCATGTCTTGTAGATACCGGTGGGCTTTGCCCATCATAGGCTTTTGCGCGGGTAGAATGCATGGATAACTTGATGCTTACGGGCGACGGAAAGGAAACGTTGCATGGACCAGGATAAGACGACCGTAATGGGTGGCTACGGCTCCCCGCGGACGGGCAATGGCGCCGATGAGACCCGCGTCGTGCCGAATCCCAGCTACGCCTCGCCCGATGCGACCCAGGCCTCGGCCGATCCCACGCGCGTTGTGAATTACGGAAACGCAGCGCAGGACCCGTATGGTGTCTCGTCGCAGAGTCCCTACGGCAACGCGGCGGCAGACCCTTATGATGACCTGCTGCAGAATCCCATTCCGCAGCCTCAGCAGACGACATATATGCCGCGCACGGCACAGCCGCGCTACGAGTCGCGCGACCGATATGCGCGCGAGCCGTATCGTGAGTATCCCAAGTCCATCCCTCAGTATGGCGAGGACGAGGAGAAGAAGCCTTCGCGTTCGTCGAGCGTGGTCAAGAAAATCCTGATCGTTCTGGCGATCTTCTTTGCCTTGTCGGTTGTGTTTGCCATCGTGTCGGGCATGCTCAACAAGCGGGGCGCCACGACTGATACCACGGCCGAGCAGACCGAGACTATCCAGTCCGGCACCGTCGACCTGAGCGATATCCCGGGTCAGTACTGGTCCAACGCCAAGAAGCTCCTCAAGTCGCGCGGGGCCGATCTTTCGAATGCCGTGATTCTGACCGACGACGGCTCGACGCCCGTTGTCGATGCCAATTGGGTCGTGACGTCTGCCTACTATAACGACAACGGCAACCTCGAGATTCAGCTCACGCGTAAGGAAAGCTCGTCGGGTAATGCGTCCGGCGACCAGGGCACTACGGACAGCTCGAGCTCCAACACGCTGGAAGACCTGAGCAACAAGGCCCAGGAGCTTGGGGATAAGGCCCAAGAGCTGGGCGACACGGCTCAGAACCTCGGAGATACCGCACAGAACCTGGGCGATATGGCAACGAACGCCTGGGATGCCCTGCAAAACGGCATTTCGGGCGCGCAGGGGAACTAGCGGTCGAGCGGCTAGAGCCTTAGCAGTGCAAACAAAAACGGGACGCAGGATCGCGTGACCGGGCGCATGGGCGCGTTGGTCGGCGGTTCTGCGTCCCGTTTTGCTGTCGATTACAGCTGTTCGGCCGGACGGTCGGGCGAGCTGAAGCCCGAGTCAAATGTGACGACGCACGAGACATCGGGCCGGCGCTCGTGCACGATGCGCGTGACGAGCTCCAGCAGCTCCTCGTCGGATATGT
>URXE01000083.1 GCA_900551815.1 uncultured Collinsella sp. | reverse complement strand
ACGGCACCGAGCCGTCGCAACGGACTGAAGAAGGGGGAGGCCTCGCGGCCTCCCCTTTTTGTGTTTAATAGAGAGTTGTAATACAAGAACTCGCCTTCGTTTAGCTTGTCTTACTGTTTGGCTGTATTTTGAGTCCTTCTTTTGTATTTGCGCGATAATAACTCCCATTGGCGTTAGGGAGGACTTGATGTTTACCGTTTTTGTCTTAGGCAATATTGCTTCGGGTAAATCGACTGCCTGCCGCTATCTCAAATCTCATGGCGCCATGCTTATCGATCTGGATGAGCTTGCCAAATCGCTGTATGTGCCAGGCTCCGATATCGTCAATGCCCTCGCGGAAGAATTCGGTTGGGACATTCTGGACGGGGAGGGCGGCATTCGCCGCAATGTCCTCGCTGCTCGAGCTTTCTCCTCTCCTGATACAGTTGCGCGGCTCAACGACATCGTTCATCCGGTTCTCATCGAACAGCTTTCGCTGAGGATTCTCGATCCGGTTTGCTGTACGGTTTCGTCCCCCCGTTACCCCTTTGCGGTTGTCGAGGTTTCTGCCCCGACTGGTTTTGAGGATGCTTTTGGCCTGGCTGATGAAATTCTGGTTATCAGCGCTCCTTCAGCAGTTCGTCGCGAGCGTGCCATTCATCGTGGTATGGAGTCCTCTGATTTTGATGCGCGCTCTGCATGCCAACCTGATGAGGCTTCGCTTTGCAATCTCGCTACGACGGTAATCGATAATGCGGCGGGCGATAACTCGCTCTTTGAACAACTGGACGCATGGCTTGCGCGCCATGGCTTTGGGGACGTAGTGGATAAGGAGGAGCCCGATGCCTAAGACACGTTTCTTTACGTGGTATCGCGTGGTGCCACTTGCCGTTATGTTCGTCTTCGGCATTATTTCGCTCGTCTACTCGTATGCACCTGCCGCCTTCTTTAAGCCTTTGTATCCGATTGACTACGAGGCGTACATAAAGCAATCGAGCATTTCGCACAATCTCGATCCGTATCTGGTGTGTGCTGTCATAAAGTCGGAATCGAATTGGGATCCCGAGGCTGAGTCGAATCAAGGCGCTCAGGGATTGATGCAGCTGATGCCCGAGACTGCCCAGGATATGATTGCCAAGGGTCTTGTCGATGGTAGCGAGTATTCAGCCGACAACCTTAACGATCCCGTTACGAACATCGAGTTTGGATGTGCGTACCTTTCGTATCTTCTAACGTATTTTAACGGGTCGACTGACAGCGCCATTGCCGCCTATAACGCCGGTATGGGCAATGTCGACGGATGGGCGCAGCAGAGTACGTCGCTTCATAATGCAATCACCTTTCCCGAGACGCAGGCGTATCTGATTCGTGTCAATAATGCCTGGGTTCGCTACAAGACCCTCTATCCCGATCGGTTCGTATAGGACTATGCCTGCCGCCTGCGTATACTGCAGATATATGAGTTAGGAGTATCCATGGCGGAATTTGAAGTTGAGCGTGTTGGAGGAGAGCTCAAACGTTTTGGCGTTGTGGGCTCTGAGGTGCCATTTAAGGTCGTGTCTCCATATGAGCCCGCTGGTTCCCAGCCTAAGGCCATTGAGTCGCTTGTGCAGGGCGTGAGGGACGGAGATCGCTATCAGGTTTTGCTGGGCGTGACTGGTTCGGGTAAGACCTTCACGATGGCTAAGACTATTGAGGCCCTGGGGAAACCGACGCTGGTCATGGCTCCCAACAAAACGCTTGCCGCTCAGCTCGCGAGCGAGCTCAAGGAATTCTTCCCTGACAACGCCGTGGTCTATTTTGTGTCGTACTACGATTACTATCAACCCGAAGCGTATGTGCCGCAAAGCGATACGTATATCGAGAAAGATTCCTCGATTAACGAAGAGGTCGAGATGCTGCGACATCAGGCGACCGCATCGCTGCTATCTCGACGCGATGTGATCGTCGTCGCATCGGTCTCGTGTATCTATGGCATTGGCTCTCCCGAGGACTATGCTGGCCTAGCTCCGAACGTCGACAAGAAGGTGCCGCTCGAGCGCGATGACTTTATCCATGCGCTTATCGATATTCAGTACGATCGCAATGACTATGACCTGGCACGCGGCACTTTCCGCGTGCGCGGCGATGTCGTCGACGTGTATCCGCCCTATGCCGAGCATCCGTTGCGGTTTGAGTTCTTTGGCGACGAGGTCGAGCTGATTGCCGAGATCGACGAGGTCACCGGCGAGATGCTGCGTGAGTACGAGGCCATTCCCGTGTGGCCGGCCTCGCACTACGTGACTGAGAAGCCTAAGGTCAAACCGGCTCTGAAATCAATCAGCGAAGAGTGCGAGAAACGTGTGGCCGAGCTCAAGGCGACTGATAAGCTGCTCGAGGCACAGCGTCTGCAGCAGCGCACCGACTATGATCTTGAGATGCTCGAGACCATGGGTTTTTGTAACGGTATCGAGAACTACTCGCGTCATCTGGACGGTCGAAAACCGGGCGAGCCGCCGTTTACCCTGATCGATTACTTTCCTAAGGACATGCTCTGCATCATCGATGAGAGCCATGTGACGGTGCCGCAGATCCGCGGCATGCACGAAGGCGACCGCTCGCGTAAGGTGACGCTGGTGGAGCATGGTTTTCGTCTGCCTTCGGCACTCGATAACCGCCCGCTTCGTTTCGATGAGTTTGAGGCGAGGATTCCCCAGTTCATCTACGTTTCGGCCACGCCGGGCGACTACGAGCTGCGGGTTAGCCAGAATGACGTTGAGCAGATTATTCGTCCGACCGGTCTGCTCGACCCCAAGATCGATGTGCGTCCTGTTCGTGGGCAGATTGACGATCTTGAGGACGAGATTCGCGAGCGCGTTGCCCGCAAGGAGCGCGTGCTGGTGACCACGCTCACCAAGCGCATGGCCGAGGACCTGACCGATCACCTACTCGACGCTGGCATTAAGGTCAACTACATGCATTCCGATACGGCGACGATGGACCGTGTCGAGATCCTGCGAACGCTGCGCGAGGGAAAGATCGATGTTCTCGTTGGCATCAACCTGCTCCGCGAGGGTCTAGATCTTCCCGAGGTCTCGCTGGTGGCAATACTCGACGCTGACAAGGAAGGTTTCTTGCGCAATCGCCGTTCGTTGATTCAGACGATTGGCCGTGCGGCCCGTAATGCCGACGGCGAGGTCATCATGTATGCAGACGTTGTGACCGATTCGATGAAAGAAGCCATCGAGGAGACGCAACGCCGTCGCGAGATTCAGATGGCATATAACGAAGAGCATGGCATTGTGCCCAAGACGGTTCGCAAGGCCATTAACGACATTTCGAGCTTTATTGCCGAAGCCGAAAAGACTGTGGGCTCGAAGGGGCGCTCGAGAGGCGATTCGCTGGGTCACGGTGCGTTCTATACACCCGACGAAAACGGCGAGGGCGCCGCGCCGGAGACGGTGGCGCCCGAGCAGACGCTTGCCGAGCAGCTGGAAGGGCTGCCGCATGACGAGCTCGTGCGGATTGTCGAGACCATGGAGGAAGACATGCGTAACGCTTCCGCCGCCATGGACTTTGAGGAGGCGGCACGTCTGCGCGATGCCGTCGTTCAGATTCGGGCGATGCTTGAGGGCGCATCTGAGGACGAAACGATCGAGCGTTTGCGTTCGCAGGCTCGCAAGGGCTCTACCTTTGCTTCGGGCAGAAAACGCCAGGGTGCAAGATTCAGGAAGTAGCGAACAGGCCCCGAGTTCCCTGTGGAGCTTGGGGCCTGTGTCGTTCGGACGCGGGAGTTCGTGCACTAGAGGTCTGCTATCAGCGCCTCAGCGCAACGGATGCCGTCGGTGGCGGCACTCATGATGCCGCCGGCATATCCGGCACCCTCGCCGCAAGGGTAAAGACCCGGAGTCGACACGGCGTGGCATGTTCGATCGCGGGTGACGGTGACCGGGGAGCTCGAACGCGTCTCCACGCCAGTGAGGACCGCATCGGGGCGGTCATAGCCACGCAGTTTCTTACCGAGCAGGGGGATTCCCAAACGAAGCGATTCGACGATATGTCGCGGGAGGGCATCGTCGATCGCCGTCCAGGTCACGCCAAGTGGATAGGTCGGTTTTACCTTTCCGGGTGCCGTGCTGGCGCGCCCGGCAAGGAAATCCCCGACGAGCTGTGCCGGCGCGTTCCAGTTGGAGCCGCCCAGGCGATAAGCGGCTCGCTCGCAGGCGCGCTGGAGCTCAATGCCTGCGAGCGGATCATCGCCGGGAAGGTCGTCAGGTGTGACGTTAACGAGTAGGGCGGCATTCGCGTTGCGCCCGTCGCGGGCATTGAGGCTGGCGCCGTTGACGCACAGATGGCCTTGCTCGGAAGAAGCCGCGACAACCTGTCCTCCGGGGCACATGCAAAACGAGAACACGCTGCGCCCGTTGGGAAGATGGGCAACAAGTTTGTAAGGGGCCGCCCCGAGCGCTGGTTGTCCCGCCGAGGCTCCATATTGGGCTCGGTCGATGTCGCGCTGCGGATGCTCGATGCGAACGCCCATGGCAAAGGTCTTTTGTGCGAGGGCCACGTTGTGGTCCTTAAGGAGCTCAAAAATATCGCGAGCAGAATGCCCGCAGGCGAGGATGAGGTGCTTTGTCTCGATTGGCTCGCAAGCGGCGTCTTGGGACGATTGGACATCAATACCGGTGATGGCGCCAGACGCGTCGATGCGAATGTCGACGAGCTTTGTTCGATAACGGACGACACCTCCGAGCTGCTCGATGCGCTGGGATATAGCGGTGACAACCGTGGGAAGGATGTCGGAGCCAATGTGCGGCTTGGCATCCCACAGAATATCGCGGGGCGCACCCGCCTCGACGAAGGTTTCGAGGATAAGGCGATGGGCGGGATTTTTTGTTCCTGTATTGAGCTTGCCGTCCGAGAAGGTCCCCGCGCCGCCCAGACCAAACTGGATATTACTCTCGGGGTCGAGGATGCGCTCCTTTAGAAAGAGGTCGATCGCATGCGAGCGGCGAAATGCCGGGTCGCCGCGCTCGATGAGCAAGGGCTTAAGACCTGCTTCGGCGAGCGTAAGCGCAGCGAAAAGGCCGGCGCATCCGGCGCCGACAACGACAGGGCGTTCTTGAGGTGCGTCGGAGACGGGGGTGGGGAATGAAGGCTCATCGTCATCTATCGCGCGTACGTGCGAGCGGTCACGTTCGGAAACGCTGTCGACCGCCTCTCGCTCGAGGTGGGGACTGGTCAGCTCAACACGAAAGCTCAGGATAAAATGGACGTCTCGTTTTTTGCGAGCGTCGATTGACTTGCGGTGGAGCTCGATGGACTTGATCTCGGAGTCCTTGCAACGTAGGACGCGCTTGGCGACTCGCTTGCCAACAATGAGGCAGGCATTTTCATCGCCGGCTTCATCGAGCGACGCGTTGACTTGGGTGATTTCGATCATCGAGGTCTCCTTAGAGGCAAGAAAGAGGCCGTCCGGTATCCCAGACGGCCCGAATGCGTTTTTGATTATAGACTGCGCGGCTACAGGCTGCTTGCAGCGCGAATGCCCGAGAGCCATGCCCACGCAAGGTTAAAGCCTCCGCAATCGGCGTCGATGTCGAGCGCTTCGCCGCAGACGTAAAGCGGGGCGTCGACAACGCTGCGCGCGCGTAGACTGGGTATTGAGATGCTCTCGACAGATACGCCACCACGCGTGACCTGCGCCGAGCGCTCCTCGGCTGTTCCCTCGACGAGCAACTTAAAGTGTTTGAGGATTGAGACCAGGTGGATGACATCGTTGGAGCCTGGATGGCACTGCTCGAACGCTGTGCAGACGACGCGGGAGAGTTGCGGGGCAAGCATACCGTCGAGCCAACGGGGATCGCGGGGCGAAAAGCCGCCGAGCAGCTCAACGCGCCGGTTAAGCATATCGAGCAGCTCGTCTTTGGAGAGGTCGGGGAAAACGTCGAGCAGGATCGTATCGCCGTGCTGGATACGACGGGAGAGGTTGAAGACAGCGACGCCCGAGATACCGAAGGTTCGAAACAGGACTTCACCGTCTTCGTGCCAGAGCTCATTATGATTGCGGGCGAGCGTCAAGCGGGCGCGGACGCGCAGGCCATCTAACGTCTTGAGTGCCGCCCGATCGCCGACGACCGTTGCCGATACGGGGCAGAGGATGGGGCGCAGCGAAGTGAGGGGGAGGCGAAACGTATCGGCGATACCGGTGGGGTTGCCACCCGTGGCGATAATTACGGCATGTGCCTCCAGGGCCTCGTTCTTGCGAGGGACATCGGCGAGCGCTTTCCGAAGCGAGCGGAGCTCCGATTTTCGGTCGTCGTGCTTTTTTGCCTTGAGTGCCCGCGCTGGACGGTCTATTTGGAGTGTCCAGCCTTCGGAAGCTTTGTGCGCCGAGGCAACGTTGGCTCCGCAGATTAAGGTGATACCCAGGCGGTCGCAAACATTGTGAAGTGCGTCGCGCACCGATTCGGCGCGAAGGGAGCGCGGGTACAGTCGGCCTTCCTCAGAGGTTGTCATGATGCCCAGCGAGGAGAAGAAACCCATAAGCTCTTGTTCGGGTTGGGGGCCCATGACAGATTCGACGAATGCGGGGTGGTTATACCGCTGAGGATCAATCGATTCGTTGGAGAGGTTGCAGCGGCCGTTGCCGGTCGCAAGGAGCTTAAGGCCGCAGGCGACATCGCGCTCAACGATGCAGACGCTTTTGCCAGCACGTGCGGCCGTAATGGCGGCGGCGAGGCCTGAAGCCCCGCCGCCGATTACCAGGACGTCATAGAAGGCGCTCGTGTTCACTTAGGCCTCGTCGGTCTCGTGCGGGGTAATAGCCTCGACGGCAGAGACTGCCTTGGGCAACATGCCATCGGGCAGCGCGGTCTCGACCTCGCCCTTATCGCAGGCCTCGGCGAGTGCCGGATTAATGGGAAGCGTGCCCAAGA
>URXE01000082.1 GCA_900551815.1 uncultured Collinsella sp. | reverse complement strand
GCTCGGTCTTGCCCACGCCGGTGGGGCCCAGGAAGAAGAAGCTGCCGATGGGCTTGTCCGGATCGGAGAGACCCGCACGGCTGCGGCGCACGGCCGCGGCAACGGCGGAGACAGCCTCGTCCTGACCGATGACGCGCTTATGCAGCTCGCCCTCCAGGCCCTTCAACTTGTCGAGCTCGCCCTGCATCATCTTGGAGACGGGCACGCCGGTCCAGGCGCTCACGACCTCGGCAATCTCGTCGGAGGTCACCTGTTCGTTGAGGCCCTCGCCGTCCTGCTGCTTTTGTGCCTCGAGCGCGGCCTCGGAATCCTGAATCTGCTGCTGCAGGCCCGGAATCACGGAGAAGCGCAGCTCGGACGCACGGCCCAGGTCGCCGTTGCGCGTCGCGCGCTCCTCTTCGCTCTTGGCCTCGTCAAGCTGCCCCTTGAGCTCCTGCACGTGGTCGATGGCGTTCTTCTGGTTGAGCCAGCCGGCCTTTTGCACGTTGAGCTTTTCCTGGACCTCGGCGATCTCCTGACGTAGGGCCTCCAGACGCTCCTTGGAGGCGTCATCGGTCTCCTTCATGAGTGCCTGCTCCTCGATCTGCAGCTGGGTGAGCTGACGCGTGGTGGCGTCGATCTCGACCGGCATGCTGTCGAGCTCCATGCGCAGGCGGCTTGCGGCCTCATCGACCAGGTCGATGGCCTTGTCGGGCAGGAAACGGTCGGCGATGTAGCGATCGGAGAGGTCGGCAGCCGCCACGAGCGCGCTATCGGTGATATGCACGCCGTGGAAGATCTCGTACTTCTCCTTGAGGCCACGCAGGATCGAAATGGTGTCCTCGACGGTAGGCTCGGAGACCATCACGGTCTGGAAACGACGTGCGAGCGCCGCGTCCTTCTCGATGTACTTGCGGTACTCGTCAAGCGTGGTCGCGCCAATCGCGTGCAGGTCGCCACGGGCGAGTGCAGGCTTCAGGATGTTGCCGGCGTCCATGGAGCCCTCGGTGGCACCCGCGCCCACGATGGTGTGGAGCTCATCGATGAACAGGATGACCTTGCCCTCGGATTTTTGCACTTCTTTGAGTACGGCCTTCAAGCGGTCCTCGAACTCACCGCGGTACTTAGCGCCGGCGACCAGCGCGCTCATGTCGAGCTCGATAAGGTCGCGGTCGCGCAGCGTACTCGGCACGTCGCCGGCCACGATACGCTGGGCGATGCCCTCGACGATAGCAGTTTTGCCGACGCCCGGCTCGCCGATGAGCACGGGGTTGTTCTTGGTGCGGCGGGACAGGACCTGAATGGTACGGCGGATCTCGTCGGTACGGCCGATGACCGGGTCAAGCTTGCCGGCGCGGGCAAGGTCGCAGATATTGCGACCGTACTGCTCCAGCGCCTCAAACTGGGTCTTGTCCTCGGCAGACGTCACGCGGTCATCGCCGCGCAGCTCCTCGTAGACCTGCTCGATGCGCTCCTTGGTGACGCCGGCGTCGCGCAGTACACGACCGGCCTCGCCCTTGTCCTCGGCAAGCGCCATCAGCAAATGTTCAGTCACCACAAAGCTGTCGCCCATCTTGGTGGCCTTCTTCTCGGCCTTCTCGATAACGCGGACGAGCTCGTTGGAAAGACCCATCTGCTGACCCTCGCCGGAAACCTTGGGCGCGTGGTCAATGGCATCCTGCGTGGAGCGTGCAAGCTGAGCCGGGTCGGCACCGATGCGCTCAATGATCACGGAGATATTGCGCTCGCCGGCACCGAGCAGGGCGGACAGCAGGTGAATCGGCTCCACCGCGCCGGCCTGCGCGTCGGCAGCCGTGCTCATGGCGGTCTGCAGCGCCTCGCGCGACGTCATTGCTAGCTTATCGATTCTCATGGAATCACCTCTCTTGGGGTGGCCGCCCTACGGGGCGGCTTCACGTTGTTCGAGAAGTATTGTTGCCAGCTTTGTACGATCTTATACATAAATCTAAGTCTCTATATATAAGATTTTCTGAGTGATTGAAAGATAGGGAGCAGGTGCGCTCACCCGCTACGGCCTCGTCCCCTTACTATCTCAATCTGTAACATCTAGCGGCTGTTTATGGCTCTAGATGTTACAGATCGAGATGAAATGACCAGCGGCACCCGTTTATCTCAATCTGTAACATCTACTCAGCAAATTAGGGTCTAACTGTTACAGATCGAGACAAACAGAAGACACCCGAATCGAAAATCTAAATCTGTAACACCAGGCCCACTTTTAGCGGCCAAGATGTTACAGATCGAGACAGACCGAAAACCACCACAAAGAGGACAGGCACCTTTGTGGTGGTCGCGGTCTCTACTCCTTCGCCGAACCCGTACTTCCCGATTCGACGGTCCAGGGCATCTCATCCTCGAACAGCCATGTACGGGCAGACCCACTATCGCGTGCAGTCTGCGGGTCAGGCAAGCAGGTCTGTTTATAGGCATCTTGGATACACTGACCCATAAAATCGTTGAGCTCGGTCTGGTCGCCCTCCATGACATAGGCAACATCGCCGTCCATGATGTAGATGCCCGGACCCTCATTGCCCTCGTAGCCCGAATCGTACGAGACATCACATAACTTTGCGCCGTTTGCAGTGTCCAGCTCGATGGAAGAGTGGCATCCGCCAACCATGTCGTTCGCTTTTGCCCGATAGGACGCATATCCGTACCAACGCTTAAATGTTTTGCCCTTGAGTAGCTCGGACGCCCTATCGATCAGGCTTGTATCCGTGGTATAGCGCATGGCCCCAAGCTGAATACACGGATAATTGCTAATACCCAGCACAGCCGGCTGCTCATCAAAATCAACCGTAATGGTCTCGGGCTTGTCGTCGCCGGTCAGAAGTTCGACAGATTGAGTCACAGGCTTGACCACCGGCTCCGTCACCGCAGCAGGTAGAAATGCCATACCGACAGCGCCCGCGCCAACCACAGCGATCGCAAGCGCCAAGACAATCAATCCAATACGGGCAGAACGGCTCACGGCAAAACACCCCACAATGCAAACCCGCGCCATGTGCCCTAATGATACCTCCAGCTAACACTATCACCAAAAGAAGCCGTCCACTCCCCACCACCACAAAGGGGACAGGCACCTTTGTGGTGGTTTTCGACGCTAACGGTCGACCATCTCGCGCCATGAGATTAAACTTGAATTGTTCTCTGAACATATCCATTTCTGCCTATCCTCAACAGATCTTTGTCTCGAGGAGCGCATATGAAGCCGTCTCATTCCACCGGTCGCAACGTCATCGCCATTCTCGCCATACCCATCGTGATGCTCTTCCTTATCGTCATCACGCCCTTTTCTTTTGGTATCGCCTCGCCCCTCGATCTTTGCGGGATGATCGACGCCGGCTCGCGTGCCACCTCGCTCTCCTTTGTCTGCCGTGGCGTGTTCTACGAATATGCAATTCCCACCGGAAGTTGGCAGTCCAAGTTACCGTTGCTCGGCAAGGTCGACGGATGCTCCCCCTATTTCTGCCTTGAACCTCAGACGATGAATTATTTGATCGACGACCAGCCCCTCGACTCCATCACCCTCGCCTACGACTACGCACCAAACACCGATGAGCGCCACATGAACCAAGTCCTCGACAAGATGCTTGGACAGTGCGGGCTCACCGAGGAGGCCGGTCGAACCATCTATAGCAACCAGCAATTAAAGCGAACAGAACTCCGCCGTGTCGGAAAAATCAAAGGGCGAAACGGGGCTGCCTACTGGCAGGCCTGGGCGACACGCGACAAGAGCGAATTCGGGCACAGCACCTATACGGTCACCGTCTACACCAAAGACGGAATTAAGGACAATGTTGACGATTTCGCGTCATCCAAGCTCGGCATCCCCAAAACAACCAAACCCGCCAGCCCAGATGAAATCCTGTAGAGACGCTCATTAGAATGTCGTTCAGCGAGCACGGCAGCATCGAGCTCGCCCACCACCACCACGAAAGGGACAGGCCCCTTTGTGGTGGTTTTCGACTCTGGCACTCGACTGTCTCGATCTGTAACATTTAGCGGCCCTTTTCGATCTTAGATGTTACAGATTGAGATGAAATGATCAGCGGCGATCGTTTGTCTCAATCTGTAACAACCGCTCGTCAAATAGGGGCCCAGATGTTACAGGTCGAGACAAACGGGACCACCACAAAGGTGCCTGACCCCAATGTGGTGGTTTTCGACAAAAAGAAGCCACCCCGATAACAGAGGCGGCATCAAGCAAGTCTATTTATTAGCGTCCCTCAAGACCCAACGAGAACGCAGAAATGTAGCCCGGGGCTTACCCTCTCCCGAACGCGACCCTCGCGAAGCGCGTGAGCGGGCGGGAAAGGGTAAGCCCCGGGCGGACAATTAAGTGCGTTACTCGGCAGCGGCCTTGAACTTGTTGTAGTTGATCAGGCAGCCGGCCTTGACGATGGCACGCTCCTCTGCCGTCATATCGGCAATGTAGAGCTCAATCTGCTCGACCGCACCGTCGGCACGCACCACGTAGGCGGCGATGTCCTTCAGGTCGCCATCGAGCGCGGCACGGATACCCGGCACGAAGACGTAATCGCCCACCTCAAAGTTGGGCTCGGCCTCCATCTGGAAGGGCACCATACCCCAGTTCATCACGTTGGAGCGATAGCGCTTGGTGGCGTACTCGTGGACGATGTTGGCCAAGCCGCCAATCACGCGCTGACAGCTCGCGGCCTGCTCGCGGGCAGAACCGTCACCGGGCTTCTTGGCATAGAGCATAGAGCCGTACTCGGTCGCCTTGGCATCGACCGCGACACCCGCGCCGGCCAGCGCCTCAAACACGCCGGCAAGTTCGGCATCGAGCGCCGCCAGGTCGCCCGCGGCCTCGCCGGCCACGCGACGCTTCTCCACGGCGTCGACCTCCTTGGAACGACCGACGTAGGCCGGATCGCGGCGGCTGAGCGTAAACTCGGCCAGACCCAGCGGGTTGGAGCGGAAGGAGCTCGTCTCACCCGAGGGAATGAGCTCGTCGGTCGTGGTGACCGGGTCCATGATCTTGGAGCACACCTTGAGCAGGATGTCGTCGCCGAGGGGCTCCATCGCGGGCCACGGCTTGATGTTGGGGCCTTCGACCAGCTCGTCGGTAGGCTCCGCCTTGCCAAAGCCCCAGTACACGCGCTTCTTGTACGGCGCATCGTCAAAGGTGTACTCGCAGGCCTCGTCCCAAGTGTCTTCGGGCAGGTCGGTCGCCGACGTCAGGACGCCGCCGTTGGCAGCTGTCGCCGCAATGGAGCGGGCATCCATCAGGGCCACGGCGCTCAGCTGGCCATTTCCCGGCTTGGAACCCTCGCGGTTGGGGAAGTTGCGCGTGGTGTGGCGGATCGAAAGGCCGTTGTTGGCGGGCGTGTCGCCGGCGCCAAAGCACGGGCCGCAGAACGCCGTGCGCACGATCGCACCGGCCTCCATAAGGTCGTAGATGTAGCCACGGCGCGTAAGTTCGAGCGCCACGGGCTGGCTTGTGGGATAGACCGACAGCGAAAACTCGCCGCAGCCGGTGTTGGCACCCTTGAGCACGCGAGCAGCCTGGACCACGGAATCGTAATTGCCGCCCGAGCAGCCGGCGATGACGCCCTGCTGCACGTGCAGCTTACCGTCGACGATCTTGTCGAGCAGGCTAAAGTGCGTCTTGCCCTCGCCAATCTTGGCGGCCTCGAGCTCGACCTCATGCAGGATGTCCTCGAGGTTCTCGTTGAGCTCATCGATCTCAAAGCCGTTGGAAGGATGGAACGGCAGGGCGATCATGGGCTTGATGCTCGACAGATCGACCTCGACACAGCCGTCGTAGTAGGCAACATCGGCGGGCTTGAGCTCGCGGTAGTCGTCGCCGCGGCCGTGCATGGTCAAAAACGCGCGCGTGTCCTCATCGGTGGCCCAGATGCTCGACAGGCAGGTGGTCTCGGTGGTCATAACGTCGACGCCGTTGCGGTAGTCGGTCGTCATGCTCGCGATGCCGGGGCCCACGAACTCCATGACCTTGTTCTTAACGTAACCCTTGGCAAAGACGGCGCGGATGATGGCGAGCGCCACGTCGTGCGGGCCGACGCCGGGACGCGGGGCGCCCGTGAGGTAGATGGCGACAACGCCGGGATAGGCAACATCGTAGGTGTCACGCAGCAGCTGCTTGGCCAACTCGCCGCCGCCCTCGCCCACGGCCATGGTGCCCAGGGCGCCGTAGCGGGTGTGCGAGTCGGAGCCCAAGATCATCTTGCCGCAACCGGCGAAGTTCTCACGCATAAAGGAGTGGATGACGGCGATGTGCGGCGGGACGAAAATGCCGCCGTACTTCTTGGCAGCCGAGAGACCAAAGACGTGGTCGTCCTCGTTGATGGTGCCGCCCACGGCGCACAGCGAGTTGTGGCAGTTGGTGAGCACGTAGGGCAGCGGGAACTGCTCCATGCCCGAGGCGCGCGCCGTCTGGATGATGCCGACAAAGGTGATGTCATGGCTCGCCATGGCGTCGAAGCGAATCTTGAGCGCCTCGGGATCTCCAGACGTATTGTGTGCCTGGAGGATCGAATACGCGATGGTGCCGCGCTTGGCGTCCTCAGGCGTCTGCGTAATGCCGCGCTCGGCAGCCTCGGCCGCAGGCACGACCTCGCTGCCGCCGCGCAGGTAGATGCCGTCCTCGTACAGCTTAACCATACTGTCTCCCACTCTGCCCGAAAGGCTCGGGCGCATAGCATACATTCGTTCAATATCGTGCCATAGAACGGTTGCGAGTGGGTTACGAATCTGCACGTTCACTTTATCTTGGTAAAGCATAGAACGAGCCCGGTGTAGTGACATCAGACTTGGTGCAAGGAGTGCCCCAAAGTGCCGGCACAAAAGGAACGTCCCCAAGCGCCAGCCAAAAATGGGAGTGGATAATCCCCCGTTTCTAGCCCTCAAGCGGACCAAAAGGGGGGTGCGGACAGAAAGTTGGACCGCGGGGCGGTCCGGACTGGAGGTTCG
>URXE01000081.1 GCA_900551815.1 uncultured Collinsella sp. | reverse complement strand
CGGGGCGGGAGGCCGGATTGCCTTCCCTCAACGCGACCCTGCGAAGCCGTGAGCGGGGAGGGAAGGCAATCCGGCCTCCCGCCCCGCGCTCCGCAGCAGTCAGCGCCACGCGCTAGTAGTTCACCACCTGCTCCTCAAAGTACGCCTTCGGGTGGTTGCACACCGGGCACACCTCGGGCGCCTCGGCACCAACATGCAGGTGCCCGCAGTTCAGGCACTTCCACACCTTTACGCCCTCGCGCTCAAACACCTCGCCCGACTCAATGCGCTCGACGAGCTTGTTGTAGCGCTCCTCGTGAGCCTTCTCGACAGCGGCGACACCACGGAACTTCTCGGCGATCTCGGCAAAGCCCTCCTCCTCGGCGGTCTTGGCAAACTCGTCATACATCGTGGTCCACTCGTAGTTCTCGCCCGCGGCGGCGTCGCGCAGGTTGTCCAAAGTGCCCGGAACGGCGCCGTCGTGCAGGTACTTAAACCACAGCTTGGCATGCTCGGACTCGTTGCCCGCCGTCTCGGCAAAGATATTCGAGATCTGAACGTAGCCGTCCTTTTTGGCCTTGGATGCATAGTAGCGATACTTGGTGTGTGCCTGGGACTCACCGGCAAAAGCGGTCTCGAGGTTCTTCTTGGTCTGAGAGTTCTCAAAATCCATAGGTGTACTTCCCTTCAACACGTGCCGCCCATAGGCTTTGAGCGGCCTTGTCTTTAGGATGCCCTCAAGCCGCGAATTTAAACCTTATAATCCTGTTCTTCAGATTCGAGCGAGCTATACACTCAGCCAACGATCGCCCTCGGAGCGGCAAAAGCCCTCGCGCTCCAGATCGGCAAGAATGCTTGCAATCAGTTCGCGCTCGACCGGCTCCCGGCCGGCTGCCGCCTCCATCTCGTTAACGCCTACAACGGCTTCGTCGAGCGTAATACCTGCCGGCTGCCCATCGCGCGCTGCCAGCAGCATGCGCACGATGTGGGCGCGCTTTTGGCGACGCGAGCCCTCAAACTTGGACTGACGACTATAGTTCGCCGACCGCCTGGACGGATTGGGCAGCGTCTTTTTAAGATACGCGCCGTAATCCAGCAACGCGTAATACCACGCGCGCGGCGTATCGGCATCATCTTGAGGCACGGCAAAGGGCGCGATCTCGTCCGCCGCCGCACCGGGGGCCGCCGGACAGGCGGCTTGAATCAGCGGCACCAGCTCGCGATCGGGAACGGCCGGCACATCGGGAAAGAAATGATGCAAAAAGACCGTGCGCACGTTGGTCTCTAGATACACGCCCGAAAGATCGAATGCAAACGAACGGATGCCTTGCGCCGTTGCCGGGCCAATGCCGGGCAGCGCGACCAGATCGAGCGTCTCGCGCGGAAACTCCCCGTCCCAGTCCTCCACAACGCACTGTGCAGCCCTGTGAAGCGCCAGGGCGCGGCGATTGTAGCCCATCCCCTGCCACGCGTCCAAGACATCGGAAGGGGCAGCCTGAGCAAGCGCTTGGACAGTCGGAAAGCGATCGAGCCACGCCGGCATACGCGTCTCCACGCGCGGCACCTGCGTCTGCTGCAGCATGACCTCGGAGAGCCAGATGATATACGGGTCGCGCGTGCGGCGCCACGGAAGGTCGCGATAACGCAGGACCCCTTCCGAACGAATCATCGAACGAAAGGGGTCCTGAATCATGGCAATGCTCCTTATGCGGCGCTATTCCTCCCGGCAAGCATACGCGCAGGCGGCGTACTCGGGAAACGCATCGCGGTCGGCGAACTTGGGATCGACAGCCGGAAACTGGCGATGGGAGACGATATCGTCGAGCGAAACGGAATCGAGATAGTCGCGCATCAGCGCCTGGGCTCCGGCCCACAGGGGATGATAGCAGCACGTGCCCATGCGCGCACAGTCGCCATCGGGCGCGGTGCAGTCGTTCATAACCATGGGACCCTGAACGGCCTCTACAACCTGACGAATCGTGACATCGTCGGGGCTCACCTTAAGGCGCATGCCGCCATGAACACCGCGCAGGCTCTCCACAATGCCGGCCTGAACCAAACCGTGCTGGATCGAACGGGCAAACGAATACGGAACATTGACCTCTTCGGCAGCAGTGCGAACAGAAAGCAACCGCTCCGGCTCCTCGGCAAGCATCGCAAGCATGCGAAGGGCATAATCAGTCTTCCTCGATATGTCCATGTTTCCCCTTTCAAGGAATACGAACAGCTCGAACGAGCTCCGGAGCCGAGCTTGTGTCGAGACGCCAAATGACCGCCTGGGCAACCAAATTATAAATTGGGTGTCCACTGAATGCCGCACTTGAAGACTGGATGAATCAGGTACGGCCTACAGTGCAATTTAGCATAACCGAACCCCCTGCTTCATTGAACAGATGTTGCGCAACAAACCCCCTGTTTGAGCACATGTATTAGGCGGCGCTGGCTCACTCGTTGCAAATGTGGCGATTTGAATAAAGAGGCATATGAGATCCATGGCCTATTAAACGCAAAAAGCCACGTCCGAAGACGTGGCTTTAATTGCGTTGGCGGGAAGTACGGGGCTCGAACCCGCGACCTCCGACGTGACAGGCCGGCGCTCTAACCAAACTGAGCTAACTCCCCAGGCAGTCGTTCGCGTTTGTTTCCGCTCGCGTGCGCTGCGGGGATTAGTATACACAGAAGTCTGTCCGCCGCGCAACAACTTTTTTGAAAAATTTTTTCGGTCCCTCCGGGAGGGTCTCCGGGGCCGAGGGCGGGGGTTAAGTTTGCTGCTCTACAGTCCTGCGCAAGACGGAAAGCACATTAAGTGCTTTCCTTTGCGTGCGGAACTCGCGACAAACTTAACCCCCGCCCTCGGCCCCGGAGACCCTCCCTGCCGTCACATTGTTCAACCAGTTTTGCGGGCGTGCGCCGCTGCGCGGCTAGCCCGCGTACTCCTCGGCGGGGTTGGTCTGATTATTCTTGTTGAAACTCGGCCTTTGGCTCATAAAAAACGGGAGATGCAGTTTTACATCCCCCGTTTTTGTTGCGGTTAGTCCAAGTCAATAAACTTGGTGCTTATGATCTTGCCGTCTTTTACGAGCATTCTGGCCATGGTGGGGCCTCGGGTGCCTCTGGGGTAGCTGGCGCTGCCTGGGTTGAGGACCAAGCAGCGGCCCACTTGGGCTTCTTTAGTTACGTGGGTGTGACCGTTGATGGCTACGTCCACGGATCCCACCGGGAGGTCTTCGCGGTAGTGGGCTACGGCGAACTTGAGTCCCTCGTAGGTAAAGAGTGCCAAGCGGTCCACGTCGGGGCCGTAGTCGCGGTAGTAGTCGTTATTGCCCAGCACCGCTCGCACGGGGGCGATGGTGCGCAGGTGTTCGTAGTCCATCTCCGACGTAAGGTCGCCGGCATGGATAATCAGATCCGCACCCTTAAGCTCGTCCAGGAGCGCAGGCGAAAGATAGCCGTGGGTGTCCGAGATAATGTCGATACGCTTGGCGCTTGCACTGTTCATGGGATCCCTTCCGCAAAACGATTTGGTGCATTCATGCAAAAAGCCCCACGGCTCCGCAGACAATTTTGGTCTACAGGGCTGCGGGGCCAGTGTACTAGAGGCTCAGGGCCTTTTTAAGCGGTACGACGCGACGGCGCGAAACCGGTACGCGTTCGTCGACGCCCGTAATGCCCAGCTGGATAGCGCCCGAGGGAACCGTCTCGACGTCGGTGACACACGCCAGGTTGACGATATAGCGGCGGTGAACGCGGAAGAAGCCAAAGTCGCAGAGCTTGGCCTCGAACTGTGCCAGCGAGGTGGTGGACAAAAAGCGGTCGTCGACCGTATAGATACAGGAGTAATCATCCTTGGCCATGATAAAGCGAATATCGTCCACGGGAATGAGAACCTTGCGGCCGCCCTTTTCCACCGGGATGCGCTCGATGGTCACCTTGCTGTCCGTGACAGGTTTGGCGCGTTGCATAACCTTATCGATCGCTCGATCCAGGCGAGCTTCCTCGACCGGCTTCATCAGATAGTCGACGGCATCCACATCAAACGCCTCGACCGCATGATCGCTATACGCAGTTACAAATACGATCGCCGGCGGATTCTTGAGCTTATGCAGCGCCTCGGCAAGCTGCAGACCCGAAGCGCCAGGCATCGAAATATCGAGGAACACGACATCGACGCGGCTCTCCATAAGCATCTCGATGGCGGATCGAACGCTCGACGCTTCTGTGATCGTGCCGATCTTGCCCGTCTGCTCGAGCAAGAAGCGAAGTTCCGATCGGGCCGGGGCCTCATCATCCACAATCATCGCACGCAGCATAGGGATAAAACCTTTCGTCAACTAACTACGTCGGGCATCCGCCAACTGGCGTTAAACCCGTAACCAATTATTCTACTCTTGAATGTCGAAGATGCTCTCCGACAAATCGAGATGCAGGAGCACTTTAGTGCCCTTGCCCGGGGCCGATTCGACGCGCGTATAGGAGTGCGGTCCATAAAAGCGATGGATCCGCTCCGAAATATTGTGCATGGCCACACCGGCGCCGCCGCCCTGCGGGGAGTTGGCGTCGGGACGGGCGGAGCGCTCGTCAAACAGTCTGGCAGCGGTGCCTTCGTCCATGCCCACGCCGTTATCGGCGACCGCAATCAAAATCGCATCTTCGCCATCCCTGTGGACCGACACGTCGATCCTCAGCGCATCGCCATCACCCATACCGTGGCGCACGGCATTCTCGACGATCGGCTGAATTACAAATGCCGGCACCAGCGTGTCCTCGATGTCCTCGGACACGTCGAAGGTCGCCAGCACGCGATCCTCGCCAAAGCGCGCCTTCTCAAACGTCAGGTAGCGCTTGGTCTGTGCGACCTCGCGCGACACGGGAATGAGCGAGCCCGAATTGTCGAGCGTGGCGCGATAGAACGAGGAGAACTCGCGCAGCAGCTCGCGGGCGCGCAGCGGGTCGGTACGCGTAAACGACGCGATGGTGTTGAGCGTGTTGAACAGGAAATGCGGGTTGATCTGCGCCTGCAGGGCGCGCACCTCGGCACGGGCCGTGAGCTCCTTTTGCACCTCGAGCTCGTGGATGGCGAGCTGCGTGGACAGGATCTCGGCAAAACCCGAGGCGAGCGCATACTGAGTGCGGTCGACGGCACGCGGGGTCTTGTAGTAGAACTTGAGCGTGCCGACGGTGCGGTCGCCCACCTTGATAGGAGCGATGATACCGGCGGGAACATGGTTGTGCGAGCCATCCGAACCCACCACGTCCACCACGCGGTTGAACGACTGGACGATACCGTGCTCGATGACGTAGCGCGTGGCAAGTGTGTGGATGGGCGAATCGGGCAGCAGCTTTTCCTCAAACTCGCCCGCGCAGGCCAGCACGTTGCCCTCGTCGGTGATGGCAACCGTCATGGCACGCGTCTCGGGCAAAATGCGCTGGCACACCAGACGCGCCGACTCCTGCGTCAGGCCGCCTTTGATGTCCTCGAGCATGGCAGAGGCCACCGAGAGCGTCTCTTCGGTGTACTGCGAACGCACCGAATCGGGATTGAGCGTCAAATAGATAAAAATGCACAGAAAGATGCACAGCAGCGCGCAGGCGACCACGGTCGCGATTGGCTCAATCCCAGTCGCCAGGGCAAAAATAAAGTACAACAGCACGCAGATGGCGCAGACAACGGCGATCACGCGAAAGATTGATATTGAGTTATCGCGCTGGGCGCGGCGGTCGATCATTCAGTCCCCTCCAGGATGCTGGTCAGTTGTGCGTCGCGCCAGAGCCCGTCCATGATCTTGGGCCAAAAGCTCTGGAAACGCAGGTAACTTGCGGCGTTTTGGCGCGCGTAGGTCTTGGCCTCGTCAATACCGTGGCGCCAAATGCGTAGATACCCCTCGTGCTCGCGGGTAAACATGCTGCGGACCATGGCGGTCTTGCGCACGCGCTCGTCGAGCTCGCGCGAAATCCACGGGCCCGGATAGGGCATGAGCGACGCGGCCGTGACGGAAACGAGCTCCTGCTGGTGCGCGGCAAATGTCAGCTTGGCCCGCTCGTAGTACCAACGGTACACATCCTGCATAAAGCGCGGGGAGCGCTTCTCGGACTCGGGCGGCAGGTGACGGACGGTCCACTCGTTGTCAAACCACACGTCGTAGCCAAACATGCGCATGTTAAAGAGGTAATCCAGGTCCTCGCCTCGGGTGATAAACGGGTCAAACGCCACACGGGTAAAGGCGCGGGCATGAAGTGCCATAAGGCCGCCGCATGCGTAGTTTGAACGCGAGATGCGAGTGCCCGAGAGCGCCTTTTTCATCCAACGATTAAACTCGATGCGCTTGGTCCACCAACGATGGCAGATGCCCACCTTGTCCGTGGGCGCCAACGGCGATCCGTCGCGATCGTAAAAGTAACCGCTCTTAACCAAAATCGGCAGGCCCTGACGCGTCTGCTGGCCCAACGCATAGGTCGCGCGCTTCATAAAGTCGGCATCGATAACGGTCTCGTCGTCATCCAAAAAGACAACGGCATCATGGCCGAGCACCGCAGCGCAGGCAAGCCCCATATTGCGAATGGCGCCGTATCCGCGCAGGCTCACGCACTCGCCCGAGCCCTTGGGAGCAATCTGCGCCACACGGTCGGCGATACGCGATGCCTGGGTGTTGGTAACCACGGTGACCTTGAGCGTAGGGTGCGCGTCGACGATTTCGTGGACACGCTTCGACACATCAGCCGTGGCCGAGATGGGACAGACCACCAAAAGGATAATCCTCGGAATGTCGCGCACCTGCTCGAGCGAGGCCAGGCAGCGGTCGAGCTCGGGATTGGTGGCGTTGAGCTTCGTCGAGTGGTCATAGACGCCGGGAGCGTTTGCACGGGCATCATCGCCCGCCCAATATGTTGGAATCACAACCGTGGCGTTCATGCCTTCCCTCCCTGCAACACAAAAAACGGGACGCCGCCAAACACAGGCGACGCCCCGCGACCTAGCTGATTCCATC
>URXE01000080.1 GCA_900551815.1 uncultured Collinsella sp. | reverse complement strand
CTGCGAACATTTGGTGGGCGTTAGAAGATTTGAACTTCTGACCTCTTCCGTGTCAGGGAAGCGCTCTCCCCCTGAGCTAAACGCCCGATCAAGGGTGCGCAAGCGCGCAAGGGATAATATAACGGAGCCTGAACTCGGTGGCAAGAACATTTTTAAAAATCGCTTACATTGTGGAATTCGGGGGCTTTGTCATATCCATTTCAAAAGAGCCTGCTGCCGCGATTTGGCTGTCGCATAATGCAAGGCCATTGCGGTATCGGGCTACGGAAAGACGCCTGCGGAATTGTCCTACCGATAAGCGGACAAGCCTCCAGCTGGTGCCTTCGCCGTGGTAAGGTAAGCCGAATTGTTTCCAGGCTGTTTCGGGGGAGTGGAATGAGCAAAGAGTGTGTCGAGCAGGTCGAAGGCGCGGGGGCTTCGGTGCCGATGACCGATATATCGAACATTGATGTGCCCGAGGGCACCGACGAGCTCAGCCGCAGCACCCGCCGTGCATGGCGCGACCGTCTGAACAGTGCCTCGACGCACAAGATGATTACGGGCGTTCTGGCCACGCTGGTGGGCGGTTCGTTTTGGGGTTTTTCGGGCACCAGCGCGAGCTTTCTGTTCGATACCTATCACGTTGATACCCTGTGGCTTATGAGTGTGCGCCAGATTCTCGCCGGCCTGCTCTTTATGGCCGTGGTGGTCACGCGCGATCGCGAGCGTCTGGTCAAGCTCTGGACCACGCCTGCCGACCGTAGGCAACTGCTGCTTTTTACCGCTTTTGGCCTGCTGTTCAACCAGTTCTGCTATCTTTCGGCCGTGCGTCTGACCAATGCCGGAACCGCGACGGTGCTTCAGTGCCTGCAGCTGGTCATCGTTATGGGATACACCTGCGTTATCGACCGCCGCAGGCCGCGCACGCGCGAGGTTATCGGCATTGGCTTGGCTCTGGGCGGTACGTTTTTGATCGCCACCGGCGGTGACCCCACCAGCCTGAGCATCTCGCCGCTCGGCCTGGTCGCGGGCCTTATGTGTGCGGTGAGCGCCACCTGCATGGCGGTGATCCCCGCCAAGATCCTGCCCGAATACGGCAGTCCCATCGTCACGGGTTCAGCCATGCTCACGGCTGGTATCATCACCTGCACCATCGTGCAGCCTTGGGCCCATATGCCGGCGCTCGAT
Organism: uncultured Collinsella sp.; assembly: GCA_900551815.1. Lineage (GTDB taxonomy): Bacteria > Actinomycetota > Coriobacteriia > Coriobacteriales > Coriobacteriaceae > Collinsella. The sequence continues at coordinate 5,961 of URXE01000080.1, read as the reverse complement.
GCCGCCGGCGTCGAGGCGCTCGCGGTGTTTGTGGTCGTGGGCTCGTTTTTGGCGTACATGCTCTATATGCAGGGCGTCAAGGACATCGGCTCGGTGCGTGCGAGCTTGATCGGAACCGTGGAGCCGGTCTCGGCGACCATCACGAGTGCCGTTATGCTGGGCACGGTGTTTTTGCCGACCGACCTTATCGGCTTTGCCATGATCATCGTGATGATGTTCCTCACGGTGTAGCCCCTGCGGTTGCTTTAAAGGATAATAGGCCGGCGGCGCGTTGCTTTGGCGGCGCGCCTTTGTCTATAGAGAGGATCTCTTATGAAGTACTTTGGCACCGACGGCTTTCGCGGCGAGGCCAACGTCGGACTGACCGTAGAGCATGCGTACAAGATCGGCCGCTTTGTGGGCTGGTATTACGGCGCCAACCGCGGGGCCAAGGCGCGCGTGATCGTGGGCAAGGACACGCGTCGCTCGAGCTACATGTTCGAGGCGGCGCTGGTGAGTGGCCTGGTCGCGAGCGGCGCGGACGCCTACATGCTGCACGTGATCCCGACGCCGGGCGTGGCGCATCAGACCGTGGAGGGCTGCTTCGATTGCGGCATCATGATCAGCGCGAGCCACAACCCGTTTTGCGACAACGGCATTAAACTCGTCAACAGCGACGGCTTTAAGATGGACGAGGACGTGCTGGAGCTCATCGAGGACTACATCGATGGCAAGAGCGAGGTGCCGCTGGCAACGGGCAACCACATCGGTGCCACGGTGGACTACATGCAGGGTCGCAACCGCTATATTGCCTCGCTCATCGCGAGCGCGAACTTTTCGCTGCAGGGCGTCAAGATCGGTCTCGACTGCGCCAACGGCTCGGCATCCTCGGTGGCCAAGCCGGTGTTCGACGCGCTGGGCGCCGATGTGCGCGTGATCAACGCCGCGCCCGACGGATTTAACATCAATGTGGACTGTGGCTCCACGCATATGGAGCGCCTACAGCGCCACGTGGTGGAGCAGGGCCTGGACGTGGGCTTTGCCTACGACGGCGATGCCGACCGCTGCCTGGCCGTGGACGAGCGCGGCCGTGTGGTCGACGGCGACCAGATCCTGTACGTGTGCGGTGTGTACCTGAACAAGCACGGTCGCCTTTCGGGCGGTACCGTGGTGCCGACGATCGCCAGCAACTTTGGCCTGATCAAGTCGCTCGAGCTCGCCGGTCTGAGCGCCGTGACCAGCGGCGTGGGTGACCGTCACGTGTACGCCAAGATGCGCGAGGGCGGCTTCAGCCTGGGCGGCGAGCAGACGGGTCATACGATCTTTGGCGATATCGAGCGCACGGGCGACGGCATTATGACCTCGCTGCGCGTGATGGAAGTGATTCGCGCCGAGCGCGAGACACTCTCGCAGCTCACGGCTCCGTGCAAGCTGCTGCCGCAAGCGCAGGTTGCCGTGCGCGTGGCGGATAAGGACGCCGCGCTTGAGAACATGGGCGTGCAGAATGCGATCGCCGAGGCCGAGGCCGCGCTGGCGGGCGAGGGCCGCGTGCTCGTGCGCAAGAGCGGAACCGAGTCGGTAATTCGCGTGCTGGCCGAAGCCCCCGACCAAGCCGCCGCCGACGCCGTCATGAAGCGCATCGCCACCGCGCTCGAGGCTCTGTAGTTACGCGGTTTTACCAAACCGCGTAACGGCTCGACGCTGCCAAGACATCGGCGTCAACCTAGTCATTGGGGACGTTCTTAAACGACTAGCCATCGGGGACACTCTTCGTCATCCGTGCTTCTGGCTGGCAAAGAGTGTCCCAAACGACTAGTCATTAAAGAACGTCCCCAATGACTAGGTGAAAAGGGGGCGCCGCGGAACCAATTCCGCGGCGCCCCCTTTGCATTGGCGTGTCGCCTAAGCTTTACAGCTCGTAGAGCGTGGTGAACTTGTCCTGCAGGTAGCTGCAGTAGTAGCGGGCGTCAAAGGCCATGCCGCATGCGCCCTTGATGAGTTCAGGCGCGTCTTTGGCGCGACCCCACTGCCAAATGTGCTCGCCCAGCCAGGCGCGGACGGGCGCCAGATCACCGCTCGCGCAGGCACCGGTAAGGTCGACGCCGTCGCGGCACATGGCCGGCACAAACATGGCGTCGTAGGCGCTGCCCAGCGCATAGGTGGGGAAGTAGCCAAACGAGCCACCGCTCCAGTGCGTATCCTGCAGGCAGCCGTGCGTGTCGTCGGGAACGGGAATGCCCAGGTACTCGTCCATAAAGCGGTTCCAAAGTGCGGGGATGTCCTTGGCCGTGGCCTCGCCGGCAAACAGCATACGCTCGATCTCGTAGCGCACCATAACGTGCAGCGGATAGGTGAGCTCGTCCGCCTCGGTGCGGATCAGCGACGGCTGTGCGATATTCACGGCGTGGTAGAGCGTATCCTCGTCCACGCTGCCATAGACCTCGGGCGCGTGGCGGCGCAGTACCTCGAGCAGCGGGCCCATAAAGGCGCGGCTGCGACCCACGGTGTTTTCGAAAAAGCGGCTCTGGCTCTCGTGGATGCCCATGGAGGTGCCGCCCTCCAGACAGGTGCGCGCATAGGCAGGATTGACGCCCAGCTCGTACATGGCGTGTCCCGCCTCGTGGATGATGCTGTAGACGTTGGAGATGCAGTCGTCCTCGTAGATGTGCGTCGCGATGCGCGCGTCGCCCACGGCAAAGCCCTCGCTAAACGGGTGCTCGGTAAAGGCAAGCGTGGTGTCGTCCAGGTTAAGGCCGACGAGCTTCATAAGGTCGAAGCTCATGGCGCGCTGGGCGGCCTCGGGCACGCGGGCGTGCAAAAAGTCGGCAGCGGGCTGCTGGCCGCGCTCGCCGATGGCGTGCACGAGCGGCACGACCGTCGCCTTGACCTCATCGCAAAACGCATCGAAGCTCTTGGCGGAAAGGCCGCGCTCGTACTGGTCGAGCCAAACATCGTATGGGTCGCGCTTGGGGTCCATGAGCTCGGCCTGATGCTTAAGCTGGGCGACGATTCTATCTACATAGGGCTCAAAGCTCGCCCAGTCATTGGCCGTCTTGGCCTTGTGCCACACGGCGTCGGCCTCGCAGGTGAGCCTGGTCCAGGCCTCGGCCTCCTCGGTGGGAATGACGCTCGCTTCGCGCTGGTCGCGGCCGAGCACGCGGATCTCGTCGAGCAGCTGCGGGTCGTCGATCTTGCCGCCGGCGACGGTCTCGCGTGCCAGCGAGCGCACGAGTTCGACAGACTTTTCGCTGGTCAGGAGCTTATGGTGCTCGCCGGCAAGGGTGCCCATGGCGTCGGCACGGGCGGCGGCACCGTTGGCGGGAGCAATGGTCGCGCCGTCAAACTCGGCAATCTTGAGCAGGTACTCGCGGGTCCACAGCTTGCCCTCGAGCTTGCGGAATTTTTTGACGGCCTTATCGACCTTCATGCCTTTGGGCGTCTTGCCCGCTGCGGGCTTGGCTTTCTTATCGAGTTTCTTTCCCATACCATATCCTTGATCTCGCGAGCCGAGCACCACGGATAGGCGCACGGCCAGTTTGCACAGCTACTTGCCTTGTACCCAGCACGAACAAAACGGAACGCGGCGATACGCCCACACAATGTGGTATCCTGTAGCCCAATGCGTTGACGGAGAGGGTTTTGCCCGCCGCGTCGCCGGCAAGAGAGGGAAGGTCATGGGCTGCAAGCCTTCCTGCGGCGGCAAGGGCCAAGCGTTCACTCCCGAGCAGCGACCTCAACGGGCGCGCGGCCAATACCGGCGAAGCCCCAGTAGGGAAGCCGTGAGCCTCGCGACAAGGGGCAAAGAGTGGGCGCGGCGGGCCAGACATCCGCCGGGTCAAACAAGGTGGTACCGCGGAATTCAACCGTCCTTGGGCAATGCACATGCCCGAGGGCGGTTTTTTGTTACCGAACCGGGCCGCGTTTTCGCAATGTCAGGCGGCGGCAGCCGCCTCGGCAAGCGGGGAGCGCGAGAGACGAAAGGGAAGACATGAGTCTGATTGATGATCTGGTCAAACTCGAGGAAGAGGCCAAGGAGCTCGTCGCAGGCGCCGACGACGCCGCAAAGCTCGAGGCCGCGCGCGTTGAGCTGCTCGGCCGCAAGGGCCGCATCACCGGCCTGATGCGCATGATGGGCAAGCTCGCCCCCGAGGATCGTCCCATGATGGGCAAGCGCGCCAACGAGATGCGCCAGCTGATCGAGGGCATGCTCGACGAGCGCACCACCGAGATGAAGGCCGCCGCCCTCAAGCACGCACTCGAGCACGAGACCGTCGACATCACGCTGCCGGGCATCCGTCCGCAAATCGGTCACCAGCACCTGATCAAGCAGATCATCGAGGAGGCCGAGGACATCTTCTGCGGCATCGGCTACACCGTCGAGTCCGGCCCCATGGTCGACACCTCCTACTACAACTTCACCGCGCTCAACGCTCCCATGGATCACCCGAGCCGCTCGGCCCGCGATACCTTCTACGTGGTCGACAACAACCCCGGCAGCGTCGCGCACCCCGAGGCTCACGCCCACGGCGAGTCCGATGTGCTGCTGCGCACCCAGACCTCGGGCGTGCAGATCCACACCATGGAGTCGCAGAAGCCGCCCATCTACATGATCTGCCCGGGTACCGTCTATCGTCCCGACACGGCCGATGCCTGCCACCTGCCGCAGTTCAACCAGATCGAGGGCCTGGTCGTCGACGAGGGTATTACCTTTGGCGACCTCAAGGGCACGCTCGACTACTTTGTTAAGTGCATGTTTGGCGAGGACCGCAAGACGCGTTACCGCCCGCACTTCTTCCCCTTCACCGAGCCGAGCTGCGAGGTGGACGTGAGCTGCCATGTGTGCGGCGGCAAGGGCTGCAACTTCTGCAAGCACAGCGGCTGGATTGAGATCCTGGGCTGCGGCATGGTCGACCCCAACGTCCTTATCAACTGCGGCATCGACCCCGAGAAGTACACCGGCTTCGCCTTTGGCATTGGCGCCGAGCGCGTCGCGGCCCTGCGCTACGACCTGCCCGACCTCAGAACCCTGATGACTGGCGATATGCGCTTCCTGAACCAATTTTAGGCTTGCCCAGGCACCCCATCTTGGCGTTCAAACCGTCGCTCGCGTACCTTTAGTACGCGTCGCTCCTCTTTCACGCCAACCTGGGGCACCTGAACAACCCTAAGGCGAACGTCTTCATTTGATATTCCTCCCTATGCGGAGATTAAGAACTAGGAGAGCTACATGCGCGTTTCTTACGACTGGCTCAAGACCATGATCGATATTCCGGAGGATCCCAAGACCCTTTCGGACGAATATATCCGTACCGGCACCGAGGTCGAGGCAATCGACACCGTGGGCGAGTCCTTCGACCACGTGGTGACCGCCAAGGTGCTCACCAAGACCCCGCACCCCGATAGCGACCACATGTATGTGTGCTCGGTCGATGTGGGCGACAAGAATCTCGACGCCGACGGCAACCCCGCTCCGCTGCAGATCGTCTGCGGCGCGCAGAACTTCGAGGCTGGCGACCACATCGTCACGGCAATGATCGGCGCTGTGCTTCCCGGCGACGTCAAGATCAAGAAGAGCAAGCTTCGCGGCGTCGTGTCCATGGGCATGAACTGCTCTGCGCGCGAGCTCGGCCTGGGCGGCGACCACTCCGGCATCATGATCCTGCCCGAGGATACGCCCTGCGGCATGCCGTTTGCCGAGTACGTGGGCTCGAGCGACACCGTGCTCGACTGCGAGATCACGCCCAACCGTCCCGACTGCCTGTCCATGATCGGCATGGCCCGCGAGACCGGCGCCATCTTCGACCGCGATTTCCACGTTGAGCTGCCCGCCATCAAGGCCGAGACTGGCCGCGCGACCGACGACGAGCTTTCTGTCGAGATCGCCGACGAGGGCCTGTGCGACCGCTACGTCGCCCGCATCGTGCGCAACGTGAAGGTCGGCCCCTCGCCCGACTGGATGGTCAAGCGCCTCAACGCCCTGGG
>URXE01000079.1 GCA_900551815.1 uncultured Collinsella sp. | reverse complement strand
CCGATCGCGTAATCGAGGTTCTCGCCGGTAATACCTGCGGTATGAAAAAGACCTCTTGCGCCGATCAGCTTACGCGCGCTATCGAGGCCGCTCGCGCAGAGATCGCCTAATGAGCATCGCTGATCGCTTTAAGAATGGAATAACGCGTCGAGGTTTTGTGCTGGGTGGCGCCGCTACCGGTGCTGCTGCCGTACTGGCCGGTTGCTCGAAAAAAACGGGCACGAGTGATGACGCCGCTGGCGAGCCGCAGGTTATCAAGGACGATTCGAAGATTGTATCGATCACTGATGAGTACGAGGCTGTCGATATCGATCTTGAGCCCGCAGCCTCGTGGACGCTGCCGCTGGGCACGCTGCTGTACTACTGCGATGGCGACTACGCTGCCGCGATGATGGCGCCTGCTTCTGCCCTGCATGCCAATACGCTTGGTGTGCTCAACCTGGGCGATGGCTCGCTTACCACACTTATCGAGGATCCCATTGAGGGAACCGGTTATGCGTTTTACGACGTTCGCGCGGGTGATGGCGTGTTCGCGTGGGTCGAGATGAACTTTGCCAATGCGTCCTGGAAACTCTATGCGCAAAACCTTGCAGGCTCCTCCCTTACCGGCAACGCTGTCGAGCTCGACCGCGGTGGCGAAAACTACGATCCGCCGCTCTTCACAGCGTATGGGTCGTCGGTCATCTGGTATAAGATGCCTTCGTCCGGCGGCACCAAGACGAGTAACGATTCGTACTGCTACCGTCAGTCGCCCAGCGAGTCCAAGCCTGAGGTTATTTGGAAGTCGACGGGCCGCTTCGCATCCGCCCCGCGTGTGAGCGACGGCATCCTGACCATCTCGCCCCGCGTGCACAATGATGAGGGCGTCTATTACGGTATGACGGCGATCGACCTGACTGACGGCAACAACACGAAGCGAGCTCAGCTGGTGCTTCCTTCGTCGGTTTCGCCTTTCGAGGCCGTGTATATGGGCGACACCTTCGTGTTCTCCATCGAGGCGACGTATAGCGGTGTGGGTAGCCTGGGCAATATGGGCACCTATATCGGTAACGAGGGCGGGCCGTATCTCTTCCTTTCGCGTGAGCCGCTCGCGTGCGCTGCGGGAAGGAAAAACAAATACCTGGTTAAGGTTCAGGCGTCGCATTTTTTGATTGACACTTCGGCTAAGACCTACGGCTCGCTTCTGTCACCCGACCGAGCTTTGGAGTATGGCGATTATCCTGCTACGGCGGGTAAATCGAACTCGTTCTTAACGTACGCAACGGTGCGTAACAGCCAGGGAATTCCCGAGACGGTTATCGCTCGCTTGTTCTCTCTTTAGTCTCCGAGGGGTTAAAAAGGGCTCGACAGGGGAATAAGCGCGTTGTGACTATGAGTACCGCCCGCCGAGCTATCGCACCCATGCGATACCCGGTGGGCTCAGGTGCGTTAAAATGAGCTTGTTCTTAGCTAATTGAGACAGGGGGGCCGTGTTATGGCTTCAGATGCAAAAAAGATTCTGCTGGTCGAGGATGAGAAGGCAATCCGTGACGCTGTCGCTGCCTATCTCGAGCGCGAGGGCTATTGGGTTGTGGGCGTGGGCGACGGCCAGTCCGCTATCGAAGAGTTCGAGAAGCATCAGTTCGACCTGGTCGTGCTCGACCTCATGCTCCCCAAGATTCCCGGCGAGCGCGTTTGCCGCACCATTCGCGACACCTCGGATGTTCCCATCATTATGCTGACGGCCAAGGGCGAGATCGAGGACCGTATTATCGGCCTCGAGCTCGGTGCCGACGACTATCTGATCAAGCCGTTCTCGCCGCGCGAGCTTGTCGCGCGCGTGCGCGCCTTGTTCCGCCGTGCCCACCAGGCCGATGAGCCGGCCGTCGAGGTGCTCGACTTTGGCGATCTGGTCATTGACATCTCGGGCCACAAGATTTTGGTCGAGGGCAAGGAAGTCGACCTGACGGCTTCCGAGTTCAAGCTGCTCACCACGCTTGCCCGTCACCCCGGCCGCGTCTACAACCGCATGGAGCTGGTCGAGAAGGTGCTCGGCTACGACTTTGAGGGTTACGAGCGCACCATCGACAGCCACGTGAAGAACCTTCGCGCCAAGCTGGGCGACGACCCCAAGAAGCCCAAGTGGCTCTACACCGTCCACGGTGTCGGCTACCGCTTCGAGGCTCCGACCAAGACTGATAAGTCGGACGAGAAATAAAGGAAATCACATATGACACCTGCGCGCTTTGAAATCGGGCAAAAGCATAAGCAGGAGAACGAGGCGGGTTCCAAGGCTAGTTGGAACACGCCTCGTTCCGATTCACGGCCAACGATGAGCTATCCCTCGCGCATGGCCCTGGCTTTTGCCCTGACATCGCTCATGACGGTATTGGTGTTGGTGGGCGTAGTCTCCGTTGTATGGGGCACGGTTTTTACGGATTACACGCGCTCCAATATTGTCGAAATCGCCAATTCCGCTGCCGAAAAGTTGGCAACGTCATATGAGGAAAACGGTTCTTGGACCGCGGGGGAGCTGCGTACGGTCGCGACATCGAGCTTGGTGTCCGACGATCTTGGTATGCAGGTCGTCAATAAAAAGGGCGTCATCGTCTACGACGACTCGTGGCCCTCGGCAAGCGCTACTGCCGATGTACGCGAAAATCAGGCGACGACCGACGATGCGAGCGGAAAGAGGGCATCGCACAGCCCAGTCTCGTCTGCTCCCACCGATTCCAATAGTGTTGCCAACGTTGAGATCGTGACGTCCTCCGGCGAGCACGTGGGTCAGGTCAAATTGTGGGCGGTTGGCTCCGATGCCCTGCTCACCAGGGCAGACTCGGCATTCAGAGAGAAGACCTTTAACGCCATGGCCCTTGCCGCGGTTGTGGCCGTCTGCATCTCGGTCGTTATCGGAGCGCTTGTGTCGCGCATGCTCACCAAGCCGATTCATCGTATTACCAGCACCGCCAAGCAGATTCGCGATGGCGATCTGTCCGCTCGTACGGGCTTGCGCGGCGATGATGAGATCGATCAGCTGGGAGAGACCTTCGACGAGATGGCCACCTCACTCGAGAAGGACATGAAGCACGAGAAGCGCCTGACCTCTGATGTTGCCCATGAGCTGCGCACGCCGCTCATGGCCATGCTTGCAACGGTCGAGGCTATGCAAGACGGTGTGTATCCCACCGATGACGAGCATCTGGAGACGGTCGCTTCCGAGACGCGTCGCCTGGCTCGTTTGGTGCAGCAGATGCTCGACCTGTCGCGCATGGAAAACAGTACCGCGCCGCTCAACCTGGAGCCGGTGGATATGGTGCCGTTTGTGCGTTCGATTGTGAATGGCCAGGAGCGCCTGTTTGCCGACCGTGACCTGCGTTTGCGCTTTGCAGATGAGACGCAGGGTCACGATGACGTTGTCGAGGCCGATCCCGACATGATCACGCAATGCGTCATCAACCTCATGAGTAATGCCATGCGCTATACCCCCGAGGGCGGATGGGTCGTGGTGTCGGTGCTCAGTGACCGTAAACACGTCGATATTGCGGTCTCGGACACGGGCATTGGAATCGCCAAGGAAGACCTGTCGCGCATCTTCGGTCGTTTTTGGCGTGCCGACGCCAGTCGCGCCCGCGAGGCGGGCGGTCTGGGCGTGGGCCTCGCCGTGACCAAGCAGATTGTCGAGCGTCATCATGGCTACATATCCGTGGAGTCGGAGCTTGGAAAGGGTACGACTTTTACGATTCATCTGCCACGCGAGCACACGGCGGACGCGGCATCTACTACAATGGAGCACTAGCTTTTCGCTATTCGGTGAAGGAGGGGTTTCGTCCCTGCCGCTCCGAGTTTGCGAAAACGTGCGGGGAAGAACCCGCATTACTGTCGTATTTAGGTAAGGAGTGACTCACGTGACAACGATGGAGCGTCGTCCGGATTCCCGTGGCAAGGTTCGTGATATCTATGATGCCGGTGAAAACCTGCTGATGGTCGCCACCGACCGCATTTCTGCGTTCGACTTCATTCTTCCCGACGAGATTCCGTTTAAGGGAGAGGTGCTCAACCGCATCTCGGCATTCTGGTTCGATAAGTTTGCCGACATCGTTCCCAACCACCTCGTCTCCATCGACCCGGCGGATTTCCCCGAGGAGTTTGCCGAGTATCGTGACTATCTCGCTGGTCGCGCCATGCTGGTCAAGAAGGCCCAGACGATTCCTATCGAGTGCATCGTCCGCGGCTATCTGACCGGTTCGGGCAAGAAGACCTATGACGAGAACGGCACCGTCTGCGGCATTCAGCTGCCCGAGGGTCTGACCGAGGCCTCCAAGCTTCCCGAGCCGCTGTTCACGCCGTCCACGAAGGCCGAAATCGGCGACCACGACGAGAACATTTCGTTCGAGCGTTGCTGCGAGATCGTGGGTGAGGATATCGCCACGCAGATTCGCGACCTGTCCCTCAAGATTTACAAGGCCGCTGCCGAGTATGCCGCGACTCGAGGCATCATCATCGCCGACACCAAGTTCGAGTTCGGTATCATCGATGGCAAGGTTACGCTGATCGACGAGTGCCTAACGCCCGACTCCAGCCGTTTCTGGCCCGCCGCTAGCTACGAGGAGGGCAAGATTCAGCCTAGCTACGACAAACAATTCGTCCGCAATTGGCTCAAAGCCAACTGGGATATGACGGGGGAGACCCCGCATCTGCCCGCCGAGGTCATCGATGGCACGTCCGAGCGCTATCGCGAGGCCTTCCAGATCATCACGGGCTCCCAGTTCACAAGCATGAAGGAGAACGCATAAGTGAGTACCCGTAGCGCCACGAACAAGCGCACGCAATCCCACGAAGTTACCGGGGTTGCGCGCAAGTCCGCCGCATCTGCTAAACCCGCCCGCCAGGCAGCGACCTCCGTTCGCGTCGTGCCGGCATCATCCAAGGCACGCCGCAAAGAGCTCGAGAAGGGCGAAAACCTGGAAGGTCTTTCCAAGGAGGAGAAGCGCGCCCGCAAGGCCAAGCAGCGTGCTCGCGAGGATCGTATCTACACGGTGTCGAATATTCTCCTCAAGCAGGATGAGGACTACACCAAGCGTCGCCGTATTTGGTGGGCTGTGCTCGCTATCGGCATGGTGCTCGTCGTGGCAATTTGGGCTTCGCTCTACTTCGCTCCCGGCGGCACGGTGTCCAGTCCTGTTCAGATGGTCGGCATCGTTTTGTCCTATGTCATCATCCTGGGTGACTTTATCTACGACTTCGTTCGTATTCGTCCCTTGCGCAACATGTACCGCGCGCAGGCCGAGGGCATGTCCGAGAACAAGCTCAACGCCCTTATCGAGCGCTCGGCTGCCGAGGAGGACAAGAAGGACTCCAAGAAGAAGTAGCGTTTGCATTCATACTTATCGCTAAGATATAAGGCGCGTCGTTTTTGCGGCGCGCCTTTTTACTGTTCTATAGATAGATGGAGTGGCACATGATTCGAGCTGCCCTGACGGTCGAAGAGGCTCTGGAGGGCATGAAGGCCCTGGAGCCCAAGATTAAAAACTACGCGCGCCTGGTCGTCCGCAAGGGCGTAAACGTCAAACCCGGCCAGGAGGTCGTCGTTCAGTCTCCGGTCGAGTGCGCGCCTTTTGCCCGCGTGGTGGTCGCGGAGGCTTATGCCGCCGGCGCTGGTCACGTGACGGTTGTTTGGGCTGACGATGCCGTGACGAGGCTCACGTACGAGCATGTCGATAAAAGCTATTTTGAGCAGACGCCCGAGTGGAAGCGCCTGCAACTGGATTCCCTGGCCCAGGACGGTGCCTGCTTTATCTTTATCGAGGGTGCGGATCCTGCGGCCCTCAAGGGCATCGATCCAGCCAAGCCGGCCGCGGCATCCAAGGCGAGGAATACGCAGTGCAAAGTTTTCCGCCGTGGACTGGATTACAACATCAATCCGTGGTGCATCGCCGGCGCTCCGGTCGTGGCTTGGGCACACGAGGTGTTCCCGGGAGACGCCGACGAGGTTGCAATCTATAAGCTGTGGAATGCGATTCTGCACACCGCTCGTGCCGATGGCCAGGACCCGGAGAGCGACTGGGAGCTTCATGACGCGGCGTTCGAAAAGAACTTGCGCTTCCTGAACGACAATCGTTTTGACCGCCTGCATTACACCGCGGCAAATGGAACCGATCTGACGATTGGCATGACGAAGGGTCACGAGTGGGCCGGCGGCAAGGGTAAGACGCCCGATGGACACCCCTTCTTCCCCAACATCCCCACCGAGGAGGTCTTCACCTCGCCTGATCGTATGCGTGCCGACGGTATCGTGTATTCGGTTATGCCGCTCATTCACCACGGTAACAAGGTTGACGATTTTTGGATTAAGTTCAAGGCCGGCCGCGTAGTGGACTACGATGCCCGTGTGGGCAAGGCGACGCTTGCGAGCATTATTGACACCGATGAAGGTGCCGCTCATCTGGGCGAGGTCGCGCTCATTTCCAAGAACACTCCGATCCGCGAAAGCGGCGTTCTGTTCTATGACACGCTCTATGACGAGAACGCTAGCTGCCATCTCGCGCTAGGTGTTGGTTTCCCCGAATGCATCGAGGGTGGGTACGACATGTCCAAGGAAGAGCTCCTGGAGCATGGCGTTAACGTCTCGAGCGCGCACGTCGATTTTATGATCGGCACGGACGACATCGATATTACGGGCATTACGCCTGATGGACGTGAAGTTGTGATTTTCCAGAACGGCCAATGGAGTTGGGAATAGTCCCAGACCGTGGTACAATGCCACCCGCGGGCCGTTAGCTCAGCTGGCAGAGCAGGGGACTTTTAATCCCAAGGTCCAGGGTTCGAACCCCTGACGGCCCACCATAGAATAGAAAAGCGATCGACTCCGGTTGGTCGCTTTTTTGTTGCGAAGGCATGGGTTCGACCCGTTTCTCTTTATATATAAGAACGCTTGGCGAACAAAACCTGCCTTTTACCGACGGGAAACAAATAGCTGATGCTTTTGGAGTAAAGTGGCGCTCCAGAGATGACCGATGCCTTAACACCTATAAACCAGCTGGTCATCGCCAATATCAGAAGCTGCTGCTTCAGTTTTAACCTCAGTGATGCGACTGAGGGACCTATTCATTTGTGAACAAAATATGGAGTGCGCGATTCCCGCCCGCGGGGGCCCTCCGGTCTGGCAATATATCTCCTTGCCGCGCGGCCCGGTCGGACCGGGAACCGGCGCAGGCGTGCACCTTGAGAACCGGATACTGCGAGGATGGACACTTCGAGTGTCGCATCC
>URXE01000078.1 GCA_900551815.1 uncultured Collinsella sp. | reverse complement strand
ACCTCCAGTCCGGACCGCCCCGCGGTCCAACTTTCTGTCCGCACCCCCCTTTTGGCTCGTAAGGGGGCCCAAAGTGGGAGATTATCCACGCTCATCTTGCGGGTGCGAAACAGCGGCGATCAGGCGCTGACGATGCGGGGCAGCGGCAGGTCGTGGGCGTCGGTGGGAACGTGGCCGACGCGCTGTTCGTCAAAGGCGATGCCGATGATCTGACATGTGGCCGAAAGCGTGGGTAGGTAGCGGTCGTAGCAACCGCCACCGTAGCCCAGGCGCGCGCCGGTTTGGTCGAAGGCCACGAGCGGCACGATAATCATGTCGAGAACATCGGCAGGCACGATAGGGAAGCGATCGCTGTCGATGTCCATGGCCGTGAAGGCCCGCGTGGGGTGGGCGATAAACGGAGCCGCGGACGCATCGTCGACAGCAACTGCCCGCATGCACATGCGCTGGCCACAAGCTGTGGCTTCGGCTGCCGAGAGCATACACGGATAGGCCACGCGCCAGTCGCGTTTGGCGGCCGCCGCGGCAAACGCGGCTGAGTCGACTTCGGAACCCATCGCGGCATAGACGGCAACGGTGTGCGGTGCCGCGGGATCCGAGCGACCCAGTCGCTCAACAAGCCGCGCACAGATAACGGCAGACTTCGCCGCCCGCACATCCAAATCAATCGCATCGCGCCGGGCAATCACCGCTCGCCGCAATTTAGCCTTGTCCATCCCAACCTCCTCTAGCAAACCTGCCAAAAAGGGACAGGTTTATTTTGGCAGCTTTTATCTGGGCAAACGCGATATGGGCAGTAAAGCCACCGCAAATATGCCTGTGAACTGCGCCCTTTGTGGTTGTTTGAGCCTATGCGTTAATGCTATAACGCCGCAGCGATTGCTTCAGTCACAAACTTATTGAGTGACTCACCCTTCTTTGCCGCTGCCAGCGCTGCATGCTTGTGGAGCTCAGAGCCCGTTCTTACGTTGAACGAGCCCTTAAAAGCCCGCTCGGGTTCCTTGCCCTTCTCGGCGCAAAACTCAAGGTAATCGTCGACGGCGTCGTGAAAGCACCGTTCCACTTCTTCAACCGTGGAGCCTTCAAATACGATTGCGTCCCTAATGCCGGCAACCATTCCGGTTAGCACATGCTGTTCGGCATCGAACTCGACTGGGGCGAAATAACCCTTGTATGCCAAAACGTTACTCATGACTACCTCCGACATCTTGCAGAAATCGAACGATGTTTCGAATGGTCCCCGCTGTCAATTCGTCAGATGGATGTGGCGCGTGCATTACGAACATCCTGCCATCTGATGGCCTGTAGAAGCGAACGAGCGATCCGGGTGTCTTGCCTTTGTTGTCCATTTCAAAGCCATATGAAGCCATGACTTTTAAAAAATCGGTATACCGATACGTCGAAGGGCAGCTAAGTAGTTGGGCGATGAGTTTATCGGTCCGCGTCACCCCGCCTCACATTCTGCAACTATATCCTAGTTGCAATTTAAGTCCGATGCAAGCACCCTTACTATAGAACATGTGTACGTATAGAACAAGTGTTCGAACCACCACAAAGGTGCCTGTCCCCTTTGTGGTGGTTTGGCTCCCGCTTGGCCTTGTTGCGCAACAAGGGCTGCATTTTTGGGTTTACCTTCATGGTGGAAGGAATGAACCGAAAGGAGCCCGCCATGTTTTGTCGCTCGTGTGGCACGCCGCTTGTCGACGACGCCCTCTTTTGCCCTGTATGCGGCGCGCCCGTAGCACCCGACCAGGTCGCGGCCACGCAGCAACCCCAGCCTGCCACGCCCGCTCCTCAACAATACGCGCCCGTGCAGCAGCCCGTGCGGCGCAAGCGTTCCAAGAAACCCCTCATTGCCCTTGCCGCGGTGCTTGCCGTGGCGGCGGGCATCGGCGGCGGTGCGCTGTTCTACTTTACGCAGATCGCGACCACGCCTATCGATGAGAAAACCTTCCCGGACAGCGGCATGCGTGCGCTTGTCTCGACCAAGTACGACACTAACGGTGACGGCCGCATTTCACGCGACGAGGCCAAGGCGGTGACGTCGGTCAAGCTGGACGGCGTTACGTCAACGCAGGGTCTGGGCAAGGTGTTCCCCAACGTTACCAGTGTGGAATATGGCGGAGACAAACTCGTCAACCTGGACCTCTCGGGCTGCGGAGACCTTAAAACCGTCGAGCTTAACTCGGCGAGCAACGTCACCGTCGTTAACCTGGACGGTTGCGACAACATCGAGAAGCTCGACCTTTCAAATGCCGGGGAGCTCAAAAGCGTCGATCTTTCGGGCAAAAAGAAGCTCGCCACGTTGGAACTGCCGCAGGATACGAAGGTTAGCGGCATTAAGGACACACAGCTTGACGAGCTGTGGCTGCCGGTGTCCTACGAGGGTACCGATAAATCGGACCAGTACGGCGATATCTACGAGATCGAGCGTGACGAGAACGGTTATGTCACGGGCTTCACGTCTGCCGTCAAGCAAGGTGGCGGCGTAAGCTACAGCGTCGAGCACGATGGGTCGCATCGCATCTCGGAGATTGAGGAAGATTTGGCGGGCGGTTACGAGAACGTCAACACGTTTACGTACGACGCCGACGGCAACGTCACGCGCATCGACTGCGATGCCGACATGAGCGATTCGTCGAGCACCACGACGTTTACCTACGACGCGGACGGAAACCTGATCAACAAGACGACCCATGCGGGTTACGGCGAGAGCGCGAGCACGTATGTCTACCAGGACGGCAACATGGTGACCAACACCGATACCAGCCCGGCCAATCCTCGAACGGTCGTGTATTCGTACGGATACGACAAGGATCGCGTGACGTCCTTTACGCTGGACTGCCAGGGCGACACGGTGGGAACTACGTGGACGATCACCGCGGGCTATGAGTATGACAAGGACGGCAACATTTCGCGTATCTCGCCTGTGGCATATGACTCGCACGGCAACGACTACGGCTCGCTGAACTCGTACGCAGCGGTGGATTATTCGTACAGCGACGGAAAGCTCGACAGGATCGATTCCGAGCGCGGCGGCTATGCGGAGTTCTATTACGACGAGTACGGCAACCTGACGTCGGTCGACGAGTATGCCGGACGCGGTTCGGATGCCGAGTTTGAGTTTGAGCACGAGGTCGAGTACCAGCGCTACTTCTGCAGCAAGCACGAGAAGAATAAGCCGGAGGAGTGGATTCGTCTGGATGCAGAGTACGACGTTGACCAGGGTAGCTGGAACAACGATTCCGACTATGGTCGTGAGTGCTTTGCAACCATGTACAAGCTCGATCCGCTGGCGGCCAGGCTGAACCCGTTCATCAAGTAGCAGCCCACTCGCAAACCACCACAAAGGTGCCTGTCCCCTTTGTGGTGGTTTTGCTTGACTGTGGCTAGGTCAGCAGGTCGATGACGTTAAAGCCGGCGTTGCTCTTGGCGATGACGTCTCGGCCGCCAAAGACGCAGGTGGGCGACGCGGCTGCGATGCGCGTCACATCGGAGCCGAGCGAGCGCAGCTCACCGGGGGTGGCGGCGAGCATCTGGGCGCGACGCTCCTCGCGCGCGTGCGGATCGAGCCCGGCAAGGTAGGTCGTATTGCGGCGCTTGGTGAGCGCGTACGGCTTAACCGGTGCATCCATGCCGCTCACGCAGCTTACGATGAAGCCCTCAAAGGCGGCCTCGTCGGGCTCAAAGCTGCCGAGCCATTCGCCTGCGCGCGCCACGCGCTCAATCGAAGGATCGACCGCCGGGTCGCGGTAGGTGTAGAACGCCGCCTGGCGCTCGCCGGCCGCGCGGAATCCGCATCCGTACGCACCGCCCTTCACGCGGATCTCGTTCCACAGGTAGTCGTAGGAGAGCGCGTTGGCGGCAACCGCCCAGGCGCCCGTCACGTCAATGCCCAGACGGCGCGGGTCGCACGCGCGCGCAGCAAAGCAGATGTCGCTGGGGATGACGAAAGCCTCGTGACGGTCGCGCGGCTCCGGCACCACGAGCGCGTTGCGGCCGGCATCGGCGCCGTCACCCGCGTCAAGCCCCAGGTCGCCCGCGGCATCCCAGTACGCGTCAAAGTCCTCGTCGCTGCCGGTAAAGCTCGCCATGCAGCCATCGGCCACAAAGATGCGGTCTGCCAGCTCGGCAAGCTTGGCGCGCAGGCCGTCCAGTCGCTCGTCAAAGTGCTCGAGCAGATCGCGCAGGAACAGGTAGAAGTCCACGCCCGAAAGCTGCTCGCGCACCACGGCCGAAGGCGAGCTGTAGCTCATCGCGCGACCCAGCGCCGCCGAGTGGCCGTTGTTGATAAAGCCCTGCTCAAGCCCAATGCGAATCTGCGTGAGCACGTCGCGCACGCGGTCGGCGTCAGCATCGAGCAACAGCGTGCTCGACCACACCTCGCGCGGCAGGCTCGCCAGCGCGTCGATCTTTTCGGACAGGGCGCCGGCGCTCACCAGCAGGTAGGGGCGCACGCCGTCCACGTCGGGCTGCGTCATGACCTCGGTCGTAAAGCTCAAGAAGCCCAGCTTGCCGGCGAGCAGGTTGTCGAGTTCCTCGGCCGAATGCTCGCGCGTAGGCAGCTGCTTGAGTAGGCGGCAGAGCAGCGTTACGTAGGGCAGGTCCTCAAATGCGACGCAGCTCAGGTCGAAATACTGCATGGCGTAGGCCAGACGGTTGGTGGGGATGCCGTGGCGCAGGCAGGGGATAGGCGCAGTCGTATCCACGACCAGCGGCGGCTCGGAGCGCGCCTCGCCAATGTCGGAAACGTGCAGGCGCGGCAGCGTGGCCTTGGCCTCGGGCGTGTCCTCGGCTTCCTGCGCGGCACGCAGCGCGGCTGTGCGCTCGACCACGTCCGCCAGCTCGACATCGGTCATGGCATCGCGCTTTGCAGCCAGCTCGGCGGCCTCGGCACCCTCCGCGCCCTCGGCGGCGTCCACCGGCACCAGCTCGACCAGCGCCATATGGTCGTTCTGGAGCACGAGCTCGCGCAGCAGGTCCTCAAAGTAGCTACCGTTCAGCTCGCCGCGCAGCTCCTCGTACACCGGGCCATACTTGAGCGCCAGCGTCGCAGCGTCGTCATCGTAGAGCCAGGTGCTCAGCGCGTCGCACGCAATGGCCACGCCGTCGGCGATACCGTAGTCGCGCTGGCGCAGGTCGTATTCGTTGCTGCTGATGATGGCTTCCAGGCGCTCGCGCGGAACGCCGTGCTCGCACAGGTCGCGGCAGGCGTCCTGGAACACGCGGCGCAGCTCGCGCGCTACGCCGGGCTGCGCGTTTTGCAGCATGATGAGCTCGTAGGGCTGCAGGCTCTCGGCCGCGGTGTAGCTCACCACGTTGCCGCCCAGGCCGGCGGCCAGAATGGCCTTCTTAACTGGTGCCTCGTTGGAACCCAGCAGCGCCTCGAACAGGATGTCCGCCGCGATCGTGCGCTTGCGGTCGAGCGCACTGCCCAGCACCAGGCCCAGGCCAACCAGGGCGTTTTCGGGCGTGGTGGCCATCTCGACGCGCTTATAATCGCAGGTCACAGGCGCCTGCACGTCCAGCGGATTGGGCGCCAGCGCGGACGGGTCCTCGCCGGCGGCAACGGCCGCGTCCATGCGGCGGCTCGCGGCGCTCGGCTGCGACAGATAGCGCTCGTCCAAAAAGGCCAGCGCGCGGTCCACGTCCAGGTCGCCGTAGAGCGTGATGTAGGAGTTGGAAGGATTGTAGTGGCGCGCGTGCGTGTCCAGGAACTGCTCGTAGGTGAGCGCGGGAATTGCGCGCGGGTCGCCGCCGCTCTCGTGCGCATAGGCGGTGTCGGGATAGAGCGCGGCGTTGACGGCGTCGTCCAGCACGCTCATGGGGTCGGACAGCGCGCCCTTCATTTCGTTGAACACCACGCCGTTATAGCGCAGCGTGCCCTCGCGCAGGCTGGCGGCGCTGCCTTCGCCCTCGGCGCCCTCCGGCAGGTCCAGCTCGTAGTGCCAGCCCTCCTGCTCAAAAATGGTGGGCTTGGTATAGATGGCCGGGTTGAACACCGCGTCCAGGTACACGTCCATCAGGTTGTACAGATCCTGCTCGTTGGTGGTGGCAACGGGGTAGATGGTTTTGTCGGGGTAGGTCATGGCGTTGAGGAACGTCTGCATGGAGCTCTTGATCAGATCGACGAATGGCTCCTTGACGGGGAACTTGGCCGATCCGCACAGCACCGAGTGCTCAAGAATATGGAACACGCCGGTGGAATCGGCCGGCGGCGTCTTAAAGCCAATGGCAAAGGCCTTGTTTTCGTCGTCGCACGCCAGGTACAGCAGGCGAGCGCCCGAGGCAGTGTGGCGCAGCACGTAGGCGTCTGAGTCGAGCTCGGGCACGGTCTCGCAGCGCTCGACGGCAAAGCCGTGGCAGGTGGTGCCGGGCACCAGCAGCGCGGCAGCAGCGGCGCGCGGGTCGGTTGAGGTAGTGGACATATGTAGTCTCCTTTGACGCCCCAGCGGGGGCGAATCGAGTCGAATCCTCGAGAGTATACCCATATGAAGCCCTCGACCAATCTGCCGGATGAGCGTGGATTTTCGGACACACGAGCGTGGAAATTCGGACGCCCGCCGCATGAGCGTGGATTTTCGGACGAAATCGGCCGCCAAAAGCCCAAAAACCGTCCAATTATCCACTCTCGCACAGTTCTCGTTTCCAAGCAGTGGGACAAGAGAGAGGCAAGAGACGTATACGAGAGATGACTGTGTCGCAAAGAGCCAAACAATTAATAGTGCTGTTTGGTTGGTGATTGTTTTTTCAGTAAAAACACTTACGAATAAAGCAAGTTGCAAACAGCTGCCCCCTTATTTCGTGCTCATTTTTAAGGCGAGAAATTGCCGCCATATGATCGGACGAGTTTCAACGATTGCGATTTAGTATTTGGCGCGGATGCGGTCGATTCCGATGAAACGCTAGTTGACCACGCGGTAGATTGTGCTTTCTCCCAGACGCCCCGGCAATGCGCAATAAGCCAGATAACGAAGCGATTACTGGCGCGTCTATCCATAGGGAATTCCGGGAAAGCTTCTGCGGACAGTCAAAAGATTCGTCGGCCCCAAGCGGATTAAAGGTATTTGCATAAGACGTCATTTAACTAGAGACGATGCATATTGAATCGTTCAATGAACTTGCACGCTGTGTCCAACAACGCCGATTGTTGTTTTAAGGGGCTTGATGAAAGAACAGGACCAAAATAGTACTTGCATAGTTAGTTATATAAAGTATTATAACGTTATGGGATGAATGAAGGGTTCATCTAAGTGAGTTAGGAGTAAGGGATGTTCAATTTCGATGAGCCTCGTTACGAGAAGGTTGTGAGCGATGCCCTCGCTC
>URXE01000077.1 GCA_900551815.1 uncultured Collinsella sp. | reverse complement strand
GGGCTGGGCCTATGTGCAGGTGAACAAGATCTTTGACCGGAAGAAAGTGGACATCAAGTTCTGATGGAGCTGTATAATTCGATCATCCGCAAGGTGGAGGAGCTGACCGGCTCCTCCACCCCCCGGCGCTGCCCCTATGAATCCCAGGGGGCCTGGGAGGACACCGGCTCCTTTGAGCTGGTGATGCTGCGGGACGCCGCCTATGAGCTGGGCGGCAGCAGCAAGCCCGCCGTGAATTTCACCTGCGTCACCACCAGCGCCCAGTTGGTGGAGCGGGACGAGATTCTGGTTTTCGGCCCCGACCTCACAGAGCTTCGGGGTGACAGCGCCTATGCCCGCATCGCCCTGCTGCGGGTGGGGGACATCGAGTCCGACGACGAGGACGACACGGAGCAGGCCTTCCGGGCCATCCAGGACATGGACTTCGTGAAATACCATGTGTTCCCCAAGGGATACATGATCCGCACCTCCTCCGAGTCCAACCGGGAGCAGGTGCGCCTGAGCAGCGCCGCCCTGAAAAAGGGCATCAGCTTCCGGGCCGTGGGCAACGATTTCATCCGCCAGTATAAGCAGAATCCCAACATCCTGGCAGTGAAGCTGATTTTCATCACCGCCCCGGACGCGGACTATGCCGCTCTGGAGCAAGAAGCCAAAACGGTCCGGGATATCACCATGAGCCTCAGCAAAATTCTGGAGGGTATGCCCACCGACTGCGGCTCCTGCAACCTCAAGCCCATCTGCGACGAGGTGGAGGGTATGCGCGAGCTGCACTTCGGCAAGGAGAAGCACACAACGGAATAACGCCCTTTTAGGCCAAAGCGGGCATCCGGAGCGTGGATGCCCGCTTTTTCGCTGCATGGAACGTTCGGAATATTACTTGCAAATTCACGGAAGACTTGCTATAATGGGGTACAAGAGGACATCCCTCATTATTTAGAAGGAAGGAATTCGCTATGATCTATACCACCGAGGTACAGCATATGTGTCCCGTTGCCAAGGGCGCTTATCACGGTCCGGCTCCCATTCCCGAGGAGGGCAAGTGGGTCCAGGCCAAGGAGATTTCCGATATTTCCGGGTTTACCCACGGCATCGGCTGGTGCGCTCCCCAGCAGGGTGCCTGCAAGCTGACGCTGAACATCAAAAACGGCATCATTGAGGAGGCGCTGGTGGAGACCATCGGCTGCTCCGGCATGACCCACTCCGCCGCCATGGCCTCCGAGATTCTCATCGGCAAGACCATTCTGGAGGCTCTGAACACCGACCTGGTGTGCGATGCCATCAACACCGCCATGCGGGAGCTGTTCCTGCAGATCGTCTATGGCCGGTCCCAGTCCGCCTTCTCCGAGGGCGGCCTGTCCGTGGGCGCTTCCCTGGAGGACCTGGGCAAGGGCCTGCGCAGCCAGGTGGGCACCATGTTCGCCACCAAGGCCAAGGGCCCCCGCTATCTGGAGATGGCCGAGGGCTATGTCACCCGCGTGGCCCTGAACAAGGAGGACGAGATCGTGGGCTATGAGTTCATCAGCCTGGGCAAGATGATGGACTTCATCAAGAAGGGCGATGACGCCGCCACGTCTCTGGAAAAGGCCAAGGGGCACTAGGGTCAGTTCGACAATGCCGCCAAGTATATTGACCCCCGGCAGGAATAAGAGGAGGACGGAAAAATGGCACTGTTTGAAAGCTACGAAAGAAGAATCGACAAGATCAATGGCGTCCTCGCTCAGTACGGCATCGGCTCCGTGGAGGAGTGCCGGGAGCTCTGCAAGGCCCGGGGCTTCGATCCCTATGAGATCGTCAAGGAAATTCAGCCCATCTGCTTTGAAAACGCCTGCTGGGCATACACCGTTGGCGCAGCCATCGCCCTGAAGTCCGGCGTCAAGACCGCCGCCGAGGCCGCCAAGATGATCGGCGTGGGCCTGCAGTCCTTCTGCATCGACGGCTCCGTGGCCGACGACCGCAAGGTGGGTCTGGGCCACGGCAACCTGGGCGCTATGCTGCTCTCCGACGACACCGAGTGCTTCGCCTTCCTGGCCGGCCACGAGTCCTTCGCTGCCGCTGAGGGCGCTATCGGCCTGGCTCTGAACGCCAACAAGGCTCGTAAGAAGCCGCTGCGCGTCATCCTCAACGGTCTGGGCAAGGACGCTGCTCAGATCATCGCCCGCATCAACGGCTTCACCTATGTGAAGACCCAGTTCGACTACTACACGGGCGAGCTCAAGGTCGTCGAGACCATCCCCTACTCCGATGGTCCCCGCGCTGCCGTTAACTGCTACGGCTCCGACGACGTCCGCGAGGGCGTTGCCATCATGTGGCACGAGAACGTCGACATCTCGATCACCGGTAACTCCACCAACCCCACGCGCTTCCAGCACCCCGTCGCTGGCACCTACAAGAAGGAGCGCATCGAGGCTGGCAAGAAGTACTTCTCCGTCGCTTCTGGTGGCGGCACTGGCCGTACCCTGCACCCGGACAACATGGGCGCCGGCCCTGCCTCTTACGGCATGACCGACACCATGGGCCGTATGCACTCCGACGCCCAGTTCGCCGGTTCTTCCTCCGTGCCTGCGCACGTTGACATGATGGGTCTCATCGGCATGGGCAACAACCCCATGGTCGGTGCCACCGTCGCCTGCGCCGTCGCCGTCGAGGAGGCCCTCAAGGCCTAATCGCGCCCGCGCGATGCTCATATAGTTGAGCTTTGGAGCCGCTACCTTTCGAGGTGGCGGCTCTTTTTGTTTGCGCTGTCGCAGGGCAGCTAATGCCGATATATCAGTTGAGGCGAAATACGAGATGTGATGAGATGGAGCGTCAGAGCGCCCATGACGCCCACGCGCCATATTCGCCCTTTACCGATTTATCCAATCTTTGCGACACCTTTGCCGATCAGCCATGCGACAATGCGCCGGACGAGAAAGGAATCCGATGGAATCGACTGATGTACTGGTAATTGGATCTGGCATTGCGGGCCTTTGCGCCGCCATCGAAGCAGCACGCAAGGGTGCAACCGTCACTGTGTCAAGCGCCGGCAAGACTATGAGTGGATCGAGCTTCTTCCCGGGCACCTGGGGCCTCGGCCTGATTGGTCCCGTCGACGAAGGCGACGAGCAGGACCTCATCGACACCATCCAGACCGTCGGCAGCGGCGTTGCCGACCCCGAACTCGTCCAGACGTTTGTCCACGGTATTCCTCAGGCCATCCAATGGCTCGAGCAGGATCTAGGTGTTGAGCTCAAGCGTCCGCAAAGTGCCGAAAGCGCCCAGCAGAAGCAGTTTATCCCCTGCTTTGACCATAAGACGCGTATGTGGCGCGGCCTCACCCGCAAGCCGCTTGAAAACGCTCTGTCGGCCCAGGTCGAGTCACTTGGCATTCGCTTGCTCCCCCGCCACGAGCTTATCGACCTTATTGAGGAGACGCCCGGAAAGATTGTCGGCGCCACGCTCTACGACCGCACAAACGAGCATCTCGTGCCTATGGCAGCTAAGGCCACCATCATCGCAGCCGGCGGCACGGGTGGCCTGTTCGAGCGAAGCCTCACTTCCGCCGATGTGCTCAGCTCCTCGCAGGCCATCGCACTGGTGCACGGAGCGTCCCTTACTAATATAGAGTTCATGCAGATGATGCCCGGCTTCATTGAGCCTAAGCGCAACCTTGTCTTTAACGAGAAGACCTGGCGCTACGTCACATTTGACCAACCGGTCGATATTGCCGACGGCAAGCTGGACGACCTGCTCGATCAGCGCTCCGGATATGGTCCCTTCACGTCACGCTTGGCCTCCCGCGCCATCGATCTTGCCATCGATCAAGCGGGTGCCGAAGGCCTCGCGCTCCACTACGACTTCCCCCGCGAGAACGTCCCCGAGTTTGTGCAGACCTTTGCCACTTGGCTACAAGAGGAGCACGGCATCGCGCCGAGCGACGAGATGCGCGTGGCGATGTACGCCCACGCTGCCAATGGCGGCATCAAAATCGACAAGACCGCGTACACGGGCGTTGAGGGCCTCTACGCCTGTGGCGAGGCAACAGGCGGTATGCACGGCGCCGACCGCATCGGAGGGCTGTCGAGCGCCAATGGCATCGTATTTGGGCGCATCGCGGGCGCATCGGCAGCCCAGGCAGCACAGAATACACCTGAGGAGGCCCCGAAGGCGGATATCGCCCTCCCCCAGTACGGCATTGCCACAACAGTCGCCGAACGCTTGACACGCAGCCTTAAGCACACGATGAGTACCTATTGCATGATCAACCGCACCGAGACGGGCCTATCCGAGGCACTACACGAGATTGAGGGCTTGAAGACGGAGGCAACGACCTTGAGCACACAGAAAGCTCAGGACAGCGAAGTCGCGGCCCTCGCCCGCCTGCAATCGCAGATTCAACTAGCACAGGAAATGGTCAAAGCCATGCGCAAGCGAACCGAAAGCCTCGGATCGCACTATCGAGCGGACTAAACTGGACACCCATCTAAAGCAGAACACAACTAATCGATATCTATGGGCCCCGTGAGCTCAAAGCGACACGGGGCCCATTCGTGTCCGCACGGCAGCGTATCCTTATTCTTAATACAGAGTCGACATAGTCCACGTAGACAAATGAACAGAAAGGAAGAGATATGGACAGCAGGGATATCGAGAAATGGCGTGTCGAACTTGACAGCTACGCCCATGTAGAAGACGGCGTTGAGTATTGGCTCGCACGCGATTTAATGGAGCCCCTCGGATACACCCAATGGCGTAATTTTGAGACTGCGGTTAAGAGATCCATGGCATCGTGTGACACCAATAAAATGCCTGTTGCCGCCCATTTTGCTGAGGCCAGCAAAATGGTAGATGCCGGCATCGCCAAACGAGCCGTAAAAGACTACAAGCTGACACGCTATGCATGCTATTTAATCGCCCAAAACGGAGACCCAAACAAGCCCGAAATCGCGCTCGCACAGGCGTATTTCGCCGTGCAGACACGCCGTCAGGAGCTCATAGAGCAGCGCTTCGCAGAGATTCAGCGCTTGCAGGCGCGCCACTCGCTATCCGATTCAGAGAAACAGCTCTCGGGTATTGCGTTCAAACGCGGCGTGGACTCCAAAGGATTCGCGATCATCAAGTCGAAGGGCGATGAAGCGTTATTCGGCGGCAGAAGCACGGCGGAAATGAAGCAGCAGCTCGGCGTACCCAAGAGCGCGGCATTGGCGGACAGGTTAGCCGATGTCCTCATCAAAGCAAAGGACCTTACGAACTCGATGACGGCCTTCAACGCCGAGGAACACGACCTGTACGGTCTGGACCAGATCAAGCAAGAGCACGTCGAGAACAACACAAGCGTACGTGGCAGCCTCATCGACCGTGGAATTGTCCCCGAGAATCTACCGCCTGCCGAGGATACAAAGAAGCTCGAACGTCGCGTGAAAGCAGACGAGAAAAAGCTCAAAGAGGGCACAGACGGATTCACCGACCCCAGGGCAGGCTCGACTTGTAAAGCGTCTGTGCCCTTTCGGGTTCGGCCCCAAGCGAGGTCAACAAAAAAGCGACCAGCCGAAGCCAGTCGCTTTAACATGCTTTGGTGGGCCGTCAGGGGGTCGAACCCTGGACCTTGGGATTAAGAGTCTTGAACGCGATGTTATGGCGTGCCTTGTAGCAGCAAAATCGCAGGTAGTTATGTTTCCACACGCTCTCACCGCACTGAAACTGCATTGCAGAACGGATATTGACGGATATCCGGCAATGCATAAAGCCCCTCCCCGGCAGTTCATGCCGGGGAGGGGCTGCATCTATCAATTTCTAGAGTCTTTTTGGCTGCCGACGCGCACGATTGCCCATCCGAGAAGACCGGTCAGCAGTCCTGCAGCAGCGCCGACAATAAAACAGATATCAAATGGATTCATATGCACACCTATCGATAGAGTTGCTTGACGAGCGCTTGGCCAATGGCGACGTTGGTATCGCGGCCCTGGTATCCGTCCGCACCCGATGATCCGCACGAGATACCTTGAGCGATGAGCCACTGCTGGTGTTTGAAGACCGTTCCCGAACCCATCTGTCGCGCCTGAACACCGCCGACCACGGGATAGACTTTGCATCCGACCTTGTCCTGCAGGGCGCGGACGGCATTCGAGCCAACCCCGCCCTTGACGTACTCGATTACGCCGCGGTCGCATGCCCAAAGGTATCGCTCATTCGCCGGCCATTGACCGGAAATCACGCCATCGGCAGTCGTGCCGAGCTGGCGTTGCAGCTCCTTGGCCATCTTCGGGCCGAAATATCGCGTGTCTCCGAGGCTCGGGACCGTATTGTCCGCGACTTCGGTATTGGACCCGTTTAGCGTCTTTCCGTCGCCAAGCCAGTAGAGCGTGCCGTCCCATGGGTAGCTGTAGTACGCCTTGATGTTGGACTCGCGCCCGGTCTGGTCGCCCTTGGTGCCGGTGACGGTCCCCTTTTCAGAAATGGAGAATTGAGCCAAGAGGTCGCCGCGAGCTGATCCATAGGGAGAGACGCACACGGCGGTGTGGCACTTCTCGTTGAGGTAGATGTCTCCACGCTGGGCGGACTTGACGCCCATCTTACGCCAGCCGAATAGGCCCGTCTTGAGCAGCTGCTCCCGCATGTTTCCGGTATACGAGGCTCCGAAGGTATTGACGCCGACCGCGCGGAGGGCGGTCACTACGGCCGAGGAACAGTCGCGATCGCCACCGGCAATAGTGACGGTGGTGCCGTCGGACAGACAAATCGTCTCGGTCGTTCCGTCCCCCATGCGGTTGGCCTGCGAGTATCCGTGACCGCCGCCCCCATCATGGGAGACGAGGTGTTCCATGACCTGCGCGAAGGCCTCGCACTGTGTGATGGCCATGGCCTACTCAACCGCCTTGGCGTCATATGCGGCATGGGGCTCGCTGTACGACATGGCACGCTTCGAGTCCGACGCGCCCTTGGTGGTCGGATCGACGATCACGCCGAAGCCGGCGAGAACGGTCAGGATAATTCCGACGAGCTGGATGAGCGACCCCTGGGAGATAGGCGCCACGACTCCGAGGATTCCGAGCACCTGATAGGCTGCGCTGATTACGGTGGCGGCCAATGCCGCGAGCGTCTGCTTATTCTTGAAGCGAAGGGCCCAGTTGATTTTCATTTTTCAGCTCCTAATCTGACCCGCCGATACCGTGATGCAGGTCGTAATTCTTCTCGACGCGGTCGAGCCGGTTGAACAAGGTGATGACCTGTTGCTCGACTTTCGTGAGGCGCTCGCCGTGGTCGTCGAGCTTGCGGTTGATCTCCTTGACGCCGTCCTTGATCTCGCTCGTGTCGCCGCAAAGGCTGTCGAGCTTGTCTTCGGTCCGCTGCTCCTTGGCAGACGATGTTTTGGATACGGAGACGCGCCCGATGAAGAACGTGACAATCACAACGGCGGCCGAGAGGACCGACGTTGCCTCCCCGATGCTCAGCGCCGGCACCCTAAGCCTCCTCCGCGTACTCTTCTCCGACGATCTCCTCATATTCGTCGCATGTGATCCACTTGCAGGCCACGGCTCGATGCACCATGGCCTTGGTCCAGAGGCCGCGCTCGTAGTAGCGCCTCACCTTGTCATAGTTCTTCGAGTGCGCCGCCGTGGTTGCAGCCTTGACGCGTCCCGCCATTACTGTTCACCCCCGACCGTCATCATCAGGTAGTCGATGTTTGCCGTGTTGGTCTCGGTTTGGCTGGGCTCGGCGACCTTCTCGCGCATCTGCTCAAGCAGCTTGTCCACGTCCGGGGCCTCACCCTTTCCGTAGGCGGCGACGGCCGCGGTGTAGGCGAGCTTTCGCGCCTTCCGCTCCACGTACTCGTCATCGTCGATAACG
>URXE01000076.1 GCA_900551815.1 uncultured Collinsella sp. | reverse complement strand
TTGTTGAGTGGTCGGGACGAGCGTTCAAAATCGCTCATGTTTGTTCTAGAATGTTTGTATAGTCACATTTACGAACAGGAGTGAACATGCATATCTACTCTGTCAACGATCCCGAGTTCAAATCCTATGGCAACGTCTGGGATAACGTTCCGTCCGAGCTCACGTCGCCCGTGCTCGAGGCGCTTTCTGCCACGCCCATTCCCGAGGGCAGCAAGTACGTAGCAAGCGCGCCGGAGCTCGAGGGCGTCAAGGATGCCGATAAACTGGGCTTTCTCATGTTTGGTGGCCGCCCCTTCCAGCTGGGCTGGTGCAACGGCCACAATACGCGTCTCAACTGCCTGGAGTATCACCGCGCGAGTGAGTTCAACCTGGGCGCGCGCGACTTTATCCTGCTCGTGGCGCATCGCTGGGAGATCGAGGACGGCAAGCTCGACACCGCGTGCGTCAAGGCGTTCCGCGTGCCGGCCGGCAAGGTCGTCGAGGTTTTCAACACCACGCTTCACTACACGCCATGCATGGTTGACGACGGTGGCTTCCAGGTGATGGTCGCGCTTCCCGCTGGCACCAACGGGCCGCGCCCCGAGGCCGCAGCCGACATGCCTGCCGCCGGTGACAGCTACTGCTACTGGAAGACCGACAAGTGGGTTCTCTGCCATGCTGACAGCCCCAAAGCTGCCGAGGGCGGCTACGTAGGCCTCATCGGCAAGAACCTCGACATCGCCTGCGACTAGAATATTCTGTCTCGATCTGTAACACCTAGCGGGCTAAATCGTCTCTTCCTGTTACAGATTTAGACAAACTGCAGGGGCCCGCCCGAAAATCTCGATCTGTAACACCAGGCCCGATTTTGACGGCCTAACTGTTACAGATCGAGACAAGCCGGTCCCAAACCACCACAAAGGTGCCTGTCCCCATTGTGGTGGTTGGCTAGAGCTGGCTGCGCAGGTAGTCAGCCATATATGGTACGGCGAAACGCACGTAACCGCGGCGCGCCTGCTCGATAACGCCGGCGTCGATGAGGCGCCGGCGATACTTTTGCGCATAGTCGGGTGCGACTGACATGCGCTTCGCAACATCAGAAATGCGAGACACGGCGTCTTCGTCATCAGTCATTGCGGAGAGAAACGCGACGTCTTGGTCCGATAACGCGGCGAGCGTCGTTTCACACACATCGTTTTCGAAATCGGCCTTTGACGCTTCGATTGCTCCGTCGACTTGCTCTGGCGTTACGTGTTCTCCTGCCTGGCAGCGATTGGCGATGTTATAGCCGATGAGTTGCAGCATATAGGGCGAGCCTTGGGTTGCGCGAGCGGCATGGAGGCGAAGGTCTCTTGGGATATCAAGGCCGAGCTCTTCGAAAGCCCGCTGATAATAGGCATCCACATCTCCGACTGAAAGCGGTTCGAGCGTGACCTTGCGCGCGCGGTTGAGAAATGTCAGTACGCGGTCGTTGAGCGTCGCGGAGACTGCTCCCGGGAGCCCTGCCATAACAAGCGCGACGTTGAGTCCCTCACCGACCAGCTCTTGATAGGCGGTGACGAGCTGTCTGATCTCGGATGAATTGGCCTGGAGCTCATCGATGAGGATGAGGATGCCATGTCCTTGCTCGGTCAGTTTGCGCGCGAGCTGTGTGAGTTTGAACTGAAAGCTCTTGGTCTCCTGCACGTCTCGTGTGAACTCGAGGCCTGCCGAGAACCCAAAAACACTTAGGCTGCCGCTCGTGAGTTTAGGAAGATGTCGTTTATTGACGTAAGGCTCGCCTGCTTCTTGGATCTTCTCAACAATGCGCTCGAGCATATCCTCGGAGGCTACGGTGGGTGTGGCGACAACGAAGCCGAGCTTGCGGGCGCGATCGGCAAGTTCCCACAGGAGAACCGTTTTGCCGCTGCCTCGCTGGCCGAGCATGAGCATGGCTCGGTCTCGATTGCCCGGCTCCTGCTCAAGGCCGGAGATGAATGTCGAAATCACGCTCCCGCGCCCCACCAGATAGGACGGGCGATTTCCAAATGAGGGGGAGAAGATGGTTTCAGTCATGAGTCTCCTTTCCTTTTTTTCCTATTTTTTCCTTTTTTTCCTATTCAGTCAAATATTCCGCCGGCGAGGGCGGCTGCGTGGGCCTCACCGGCAAGAACCTCGACATCGCCTGCGACTAGAATCTTCTGTCTCGATCTGTAACATCTAGCGGGCTAAATCGTCTCTACTAGTTACAGATTTAGACAAACCGTAGAGGGCCGCCCGAAAATCTCGATCTGTAACACCAGGCCCGGTTTTGGCTGCCTAACTGTTACAGATCGAGACAAGCCGGGCCCAAGCCACCACAAAGGTGCCTGTCCCCTTTGTGGTGGCTTGGCTGGGCGGGTATCAAAAAGTGTCAGGCGGGGTGGCTGCCGGGCGCCTGCACGCGAAAAGAAGTGTCGACCCGCGCTGTTGTCGTTGAGTGGCACCCCGTTTGCGGGGATCCTGAAATCAGGACAAGCAGCGTGCGAAAGGATTGATGCATGGCTTTCCGTAATGACTTCCTGTGGGGCGGCGCAACGGCTGCCAACCAGTGCGAGGGCGCCTACGACGTGGACGGCCGCGGTCTGGCCAACGTGGACGTGGCTCCGCACGGCCCCGAGCGCTATGCGGTGGTCTCCGGCCAGCGCAAGATGCTCGACTTCGAGGACGGCTATTACTATCCCGCGCAGACCGGCATCGATTTCTACCACCACTACAAGGAGGACATTGCTCTCTTTGCCGAGATGGGCTTTAAGACCTTCCGTATGAGCCTGGCGTGGACCCGCATCTTCCCCAACGGTGACGAGACCGAGCCCAACGAGGCTGGCCTGGCCTTCTACGAGGACGTATTCCGCGAGTGCCAGGCGCACGGTATCGAGCCGCTCGTGACCATCACGCACTTCGACTGCCCGATTCACCTCATCAAGGAGTATGGCGGCTGGCGCAACCGCAAGCTCATCGACTTCTACAAGAACCTCGCGACCACGATCTTCACCCGCTACAAGGGCCTGGTGAAGTACTGGCTCACCTTCAACGAGATCAATATGATCTTGCACCTGCCGTTTATGGGTGCCGGTCTGGTCTTTGAGGAGGATGAGAGCAAGGAAGCCGTCGAGTACCTGGCCGCCCACAACGAGCTCGTCGCCAGCGCTTGGGCAACCAAGATCGCCCACGAGATCGACCCCGAGATCAAGATCGGCTGCATGCTCGCTGCAGGTAGCTACTATCCCTACAGCTGCCGTCCGGGCGATGTGCGCCAGGCGCAGCTCGACAACCAGGACAATTACTTCTTCGTTGACGTCCAGAGCCGTGGCTACTACCCGGCCTATGCCGTCAAGAAGCTCGAGCGTCTAGGCATCGATGTGGGTATGACGGACGAGGACCGCGAGATCCTGGCCGCCAACACCGTCGATTTCATCAGCTTTAGCTATTACAGCACCCGTTGCTCCGCCGGTGCCGATAACCCCGATGTCGAGCGCACCCAGGGCAACGCCTTCGCCGGCGCCAAGAACCCCTACCTGCAGGAGAGCCAGTGGGGCTGGGCCATCGATCCGCTGGGCTTTCGCATCACCCTTAACGACCTGTACGACCGTTATCAGAAGCCGCTGTTTGTGGTCGAGAACGGTCTGGGCGCCAAGGATGTTGTTGAGGAGGATGGTTCCATCAACGACGACTACCGTATCGACTACCTGCGCCAGCATATTGCCGCGATGCGCGACGCGGTGACCGAGGACGGCGTTGACCTGCTGGGCTACACCACCTGGGGCCCGATCGACCTGGTGTCTGCCGGCACGGGCGAGATGTCCAAGCGCTACGGCTTTATCTACGTCGATCGCGACGATGCAGGCAACGGCACCCTCAAGCGCTCCAAGAAGAAGAGCTTCGACTGGTACAAGCACGTCATCGAGACGAATGGTGAGGACCTGTCCTAAGGAAGCTGAGACACTCAACTTCATAGCCTCCTGACCAAGGCGCCCGGCGAGTATGTGCTCGCCGGGCGCCTTGCCGTCTGCGGATTTTGGGACATGCGGCCCGCTTTTTCGACCCATCTGTCGGTACACTAAAAGCACTATGGGTACCCGCGAGCGACATATCGGCCACGCGGCCGCCCGGACCGCGCCGGTTGCGGATCCCAGGGGTGGCAGGCTCTTCGCCATGCCGCGATTCCTTGTTGGCATAACACATCAGGTATACCGTCACCGCGTCTTTGCTATCGCCGGCGCCATCACCGCGCTGTTCCTCATGCTTTTGGCAGTCTTGCCGGCGCTGTTCGCCTTCGACCCCAAACTATCTAACGCCGTGCCCGCCTATAGCGAGGTGTCCGAAGAGGTCGTGGATGCGCTCGCCCATTCGAGCTCTCTTCCGCTGCTTGTCGCCGCAATTGCATTTTCGATCTGGGGCGTATCGGTCTATCTGCGCTGTTTGGACTATGTGCTGCGCCGCCGCCTTGTTGCCGTCGCCACCATCTGCGCCCTGTGGATGATCGAAGTCATTCTCAAGTACAAGTCGTTCACGCCGTTCTATGCCACCGTGCTGTGGTACCTGTACTACGTGCCCATGACGCTCATTCCGCTGCTCTATCAGCTCTGCGGCCTGCGCCTTGCGGGCCTGGAGCAACACCGCCTGGGTCGCCGCTACTGCGCTGCGCTGTGGATTGCGGCCATCCTGCTTATCGGATTTGTGCTCACCAACGATTTTCACCAGCAGGTCTTCCACTTTGACCGTACAAGCGACACCTGGAGCAACGATTACACGTACGGCTGGGGTTATTTCGCCGTCCTCGCGTGGACGGCCTTTGACTTCGTGGCCTTTTTTATCCTGGTCGGTCGGTCCTCGTCCTTTCGCATCCAGCGTTTCTCGGGCACGGCGGCGCTCGTACTGCTGGGTGGCGCATTCTTTGCCATCTCGTATGCTCTGCGCGTGCCCTGGGCATGGAGGCTCAACTTTTCGCTCGTCTATTGCGTCCTGTGCGTGGTGGCGATGGAAATCTGTCTCGATTGCGGTGTCATTCCGTCGTATCACGACATCGCCGGCATCTTCGACACCTTGCCGCTTGACCTCAAAGTTCTAACGCGCGACCTGCAGGAGGTCTATGCCACGCCGGCGTCAAAGCCAATGCCGGTAGGCGTGCGCGAGGAGTTGCGGGTCCAGGAGCACGGCCACGCCCATGCCTTTGCCGTGGCGTCCGATCCCGATGTAATGTACCGTGCCTTTCCGCTGCTGGGCGGATCAGCCCTGCTTGCCCAAGACGTGTCGGAGCTCAACGAGCTTAACCGTGAACTGGCACATCGTCGCATGGAGCTGCAGCGTCAAAACGAGCTGCTCGCCGCCGACTACGACCTTAAGACGCATTTGGCAGATCAAGAGGCCGAGACCTTGCTGGTCCAAGACGTGGACCAGGCGCTTGCCCGCGCGCTCGAAGGGATGTACGACCTGCTGAGCTCACTGCCGCCGTTGACCGACGAAGCGTCTTCGCACGAGCGTTACCGCATGCTGCAGCGCGCCAAGATGCTCGTCGCCTATTGCAAGCGCAAGGGGTCGCTCACGTTGGCACAGCACGGGGAGAGCGGTTTTGATCGCGACCGCATTCAGCTCATTGCCAACGAGCTCGCAAGCGACCTGCGCACCATCGATATCGATTGCGCCTCGATTATCGCCATACGGCGCCCGATGCACGCCAGCACGGTAAGCGCCCTGTACGACTGCGTGTATGACTTTGCGTTTTTTGCCTACACCGCCGACCATCCGGCGCTTATGTATCACTTGGGCGACCATGACCGATGCAGTGTCGAGCTGCGCGCCACGCTTTTTTCCAACGATGATGAAGATCTTTCGCAGGCGCCCGCTGCGCAAGAGCTCGAAAGCGCTCTGCAAGGGCGCAACGTGGCATACCGTCTTGAGGGCGAGCCCGGCCAGCTGCGCATGATCGTCTTGATGCCGAGGGCGGGTGAGTGACGATGCAGATTTCGCTCATTCTTCCCCAAATCGTTGCGCTCGATGTTGTTTTTGCCCTGGCTGCGTGTCTGCAGACGATCCACGTTCCGCTCATCGCATCGCGCCGCTCGTCCTATAACCGTAAGGTGATTTGCGCCTACGAGGCGAGTCTTGTGCTTCACCTGATGATTTCGGCGCTCATCTTATTCGCGTCGTCTGGCTCGTATTTGGTGGCGCCGCTTGACGTTTGCGCCAGGGCAATGGGCGGAGCGTTGTGGCTCAATGCCGCGATCTTTGCCTATGGCGTGGTACTTATGGTGCACTATCGTCGCCCCGTCATGCTGGTCGAGCTGCTGCTTGTTGTCGCCGTTACACTGCCGATGGTTTTTGCCATGGGCTCGGTGTGGACCGTTGTCCTTATCGCAGAGGGAGCGTTCTTCCTGTTCCGTTCCATCGCGGCGCTCTTGATGGACGTCCGTAACCGCCAGGAGGATGTCACCGCGTTCTCGACGATCGAGACCATCAACGTGATTCCCGTGGGCATCCTGTATCTGGACCCGAGGGGCCGTCCGCTGCTCATGAACCGCTGCATGCGCAAAAACCTCGTAGAGCTCCATATGCCCACCGACCTGGGCGACATGAGCAGCACATGGAACGACCTGCGCAAACTTAGCATGCAAATGCCCGAAAGCAGTAGGAACCGTGTGCGGATTAACTTGGACCGTTTTGGTGAGGCTCGCGCGGTGATCGAGATTTCTCCCGCCGAGATTCGCCTATTTGTGCACGACGAGGTTATGGTTTCGGGCCGCCTCTTTGAGCGCATTATCGGTCTTGATGTGACAGAGTACGCGCATGCTCATGACCGCTTGGCGCAAGCCAACCACCTGCTTGAGCTTGCGGGCCAAGAGCTCCAAGCCCAGATCGAAGAAGTCAAAAAAGTTGCCGACAATGCGGCCTACCTACGTATGCGCGCCCGCGTTCACGATGTGATCGGGCAGCGCCTGTCCATTCTTCATCGCTATTTGGAGGAGGGGCGTCTGGACGATGAGTCGCTCGAGCAGATTGACCCGTTGCTACGCTCAATTGCCGCCGATTTGCGCAGTGGCGGTGCCAGCGAGCCTGCAGAGCAGCTGGGTGATATCGTCCATGCTTTTGGCCTGGTGAGTGTGCAGATCGATGTTGAGGGCGCGCTGCCCGAGGACGCGCGTGTCGCGGCGACCTTTTTGCAGATTATCCGCGAGGCCTCGACCAACGCCACCAAGCACGCGCAGGCCCACCAGGTCCATGTGCACCTGTGGCAGGAGGAGTCGAACGGATGCGACATCGCGCGCATGACCATCTCTAACGACGGCTCCCCGGCCCCCGTATCGTATCGCGAGGGAACGGGTATCCCTGGCATGAGGCATGTCGCACAGAATCTGGGCGGCAGCCTTGAGGTCCATGCCGCCCCACCCTTTACGCTTACGGTATCCATTCCGCTCGCCTCCAGCGCCACGGTCCAAAGGAGAAGCTCATGATCCGCGTGTTAATTGTCGAAGACCAGGCCATCCTGCGCGAGAGCCTGGCGCGCTCCGTTGGCGACCAGCCCGATATGACCGTTGTTTCCGCCATCGCCGATGCCTCCGAGGCCTTGGGTGTCGCGCTCAGGGAGCGCCCGGACATGATACTGATGGACGTATGCACCGAACATGATTCCAACGGCATCGTGGCGGCGGCGCGCATCAAGGAGCAGCTGCCCGAGTGTCGCATCATTATCATGACCGGCATGCCCGAGATCACCTTTGTCGATCAGGCCCGCGAGGCGGGCGTCGATAGCTTTGTGTACAAGAACGTCGGTATCGACGAGCTGTTCGCCGTGATGCGCTCCACGCTGGCGGGCTATTGCACGTTTCCCAAGCCGCCCGAGAGCATTTTTTCGGGCACGGCGGCACTCGACGATGTTGAGCTGTCGATTTTGCGCCTTGCCTGCGAGGGCAAGAGCCGCCGCGAGATCGCGGCCGAGCTGTTTATGAGCGAGGGCACCATCAAGCGCCGCATCTCGGAGATCCTAAGCAAGACCGGCTACGACAACATCATGCGCCTTGCCGTGCATGCGGTGACCGAGGGCAGCATCGTTCCCAACATGGAGCGCTAGCGCTCGTTACGCATCGGCATAAAGCGGCGGGGCCGCAGGCTGTCTCTTATACACATCTCCGAGCCCACGAGACTAAGGCGAATCTCG
>URXE01000075.1 GCA_900551815.1 uncultured Collinsella sp. | reverse complement strand
AAGATGCGCGCGACGGGGGCGAGGCGAATGGCTGGGCGGTATCGATATGCGGGTTCAACGGCATCATATTGACCACATAGATTTTTAACTTGCATTTCTACCCGCCCTTTTCGTAGAGTCGCCGATACGTGCTTAGCGCACCCTCGGCGCGTCCGGCAGGCTTTGCGAAATGGGATCCAGGAGACTTCGGCGCAGCATCATCTTGCGGAATGCTTCTAATGAGCCTCCCATCCTTCAAAAACAGAATCTCATCGCACAGCCTATCGACCGAATCCAAGATGTGGGATGACATGATGATGCACGTACCAGAATCGGCCAGCTTCCTGAGAATCTCGGAATGCAAGTCCACCCTGCTGGGGTCGAGTGCGTTCATGGGCTCATCTAATAGAAGGTACCGCGCGCCCGTCGCATACGCAATCGCCAGGGTAAGCTGCTGCTTCATGCCCTGGCTCAGAGTGCGGATCCTCATCTTCGCGAACTCGCCTATCTGCGTTTGTTCCACTATCTCTTCGATATCGCGAGCATGCGGCCACATATCGCAAACCATCTTGAGGTGATCTTCCGCACGCAATCCGGGATACAGCAGCGTCCCCTCACCAGGTGCATAGAAGATCATAGAACGGACCTCTCTCGCACCCGTACCCTGCACCTCATCCAGAACGATGCTCCCGTCCACGCGAGGACCCGGCAAACCTGCCATCGCACGCAGCAACGTCGTCTTTCCATGCCCGTTCGGAGCGACGAGACCGTAGACCGTACCCGGGGCAAACTCAGCGTTCACCGAATCTACGAGCACCTTCTTTCCATAAGAGATCGTCAGCGTTTGAAGGTCAATCATCGAGATCATCCCCTTTCGATCTTTGGAACACTCAGGCGCACCATCAACGGAGATACGGCGCCCAAGACCACCAGCAGAGCGCCCGATGCGCCGACGACCTCTCCAAAAGGCATCGCGTTCGTCCCTCGCCCAAGGAACCCAATCGTCCCCACCTGGGAAGCGGGATCAAACGAGGCGAATGGAGCCAGCAGCGCGACGCCCATGCCCACGCTTTCAACATGAGCGCTCAACGAACCCAACACCAAGAGAACCGCGCAAACCATTCCGGTGACAACGGGGTTGCGGCTAATCGCTGCTGTCAACGCAGCGACGACGGAAATCACGCCGTATGCCATGACCAGCAACGGAATACTGCACAACACCGCCTCCCCCACCATGGACGTTGTCGAAGCTCCCGCCCGAATGAGAGCGACGGGATACTCCGATCCACCCGCACCGTTCTTAATCACGGACACAACGACAGCGGGAACCATCGACACCAAAAGCAGCGCCAAGCCAAGCAGGAGAGACAGCGCAACAGCCGTCAGAAAACGCACATGCGCTGTTGCGGGGACTTGGAAAACCAGAAGGGAACGGCACCGCAGGTAGGTGCACGCAAGCGATGTGACAACCACGGGCAACAGCCAAAACAAGGAGGGAAGCGCTGCCTGGAGATACGAAAGGAGGATTAATGGGGGCATCTTCGTACTTAACTCGTAAACCTTGGGGTCCGGCAAGCTCGCGATCGACTCAAGCAGAAGGGCGCGCGCCTCCGCACGAGAAGGAGTCTCCGGCTCGATTCCGATCGATTGCAGGAGAGTCGCATCTGCCGCGCCCAGCTCACCTCGAGCGCGCTCGTACGTCGCAAGGCTTCGAAACCCCTCCGCAGGCATAGGCGCGTACACGAAACCCGAAAGAGCATCCCGCATGTCTTCCAGGGCCGCTTTGCCCTCGACGTCCATATTCGCAGCGTTCTGCTCTAGATACCGATCTATTGAACGGAGCTCCCCATCCCTATACCGAACAGCGGAAACGTTATCAGCGTCAGGAAACATCTCGACCAGAGCCGGGGCCAGCATCGTCGTCGACATTGCAATCGCGCATACGGCGAGGGTAGGAGAACGCAGGAGCAGTTTCCCCATCGTTCTTACGTATGCAACGGCGGAGGCACAAGCGCTCGAACGAGTTGCCGTTCTCGATGCAGTGAAGGAACCTCTCTCAAGACAAATCGGGGATATCGGGCACGCGCAGCCGCTCTTTCCAGCAACGCAAAGCAGGCTAATTGCCAGCACCTCGATCCCGATTGCGCATACGAGGGCAATCGCGCCACGCTCGAAGCAAAGTCCAGGCAGATTCACTATCTGCGTTGTCGGGTACGGGCTATAGGCGCCGACGGTCAACTCAGTGTTCGCATACGTAAGGGGATTCAACAGGGCGAACTCATGTAAAGCGATGGATCTTCCGTAATACCCGGGAACCATCGTCACCCCCATCAGGGCACATACGAACACGATTCCAAGCGTAGGGTTATTGGCAATCTTCACGGCAAGGTGAACGACAAGCGAGATGAACGCTGCCACCAAGAATTGCAAGATGGCCGTCTGCGCGAACACCAGCCAAGCCGGTTTGATAACCGGAGTCGCATATTGAATGTAGCCTATCGGATAGAACGGCGAGCCCGGGCCATTCTTCACAAGCGCGGCGATTATCCCTGGAAGATTGATGGCGAGGACGGCAAGCATTGCAAAAACACTCGCCCATACGCTCGATGCAACAAGTCTACCCAGCTCGCCCATCGGTGCCTGGATGATGAGCTTTTCACGTTTGTTAAGACGCGCGGCAAGGAACGAGACGGCAACGGCCGTTGCGACCCATAGCAAGTACTCCTTCGATCCGTCATAATAGGTGTACTCTCCATCCGATATCTGCAGAAACGGAAGTAGGGGAGAGAGCGGTGCCAAGATAAGACGTCCCGCGGCAAGAGGGTACAGAAGCGCGGGCATGCTTGATGAAGAGGTATAGACACCGTCCTCCCCCGCATTCACAAGCGCATCCGCATAGGATGCTGACAATTCCTGCCCAACACGGGTTATTCCCGACTCGAGGTATTCGGCCCGTCCGTCGATGCCAGCCGCGCTCCTGAAGACGGGCAGAGCACAAAGAACCATCAACGCAACAACGACAACACAGAGCGACCTGGAGGAGAGAAGCGACCTAAAGATCGCCTTCGAGATTTTGAGCATATTCATCGCCAACCTTAACCTCATCCAGTCGGAACAGAGGGGCCGAACAAAATGCTCGGCCCTTATTACTTGCCGGCAAAGTCAATTTAACATAAACTGTTAAAAAGTAACCTGAGTTTTTTAAATTCTTCGGAGGTTATTATGAGTTCCGACAATCGCACTCCCCGGCTTCATTCCTTCCGCATCGCATGTGCGATAGCCTCTGCGACCCTTTGCGCCACCGCCATCGCACAAGTGGCGTTCTCCTTAAAGCCAGCAATCGAAGTGCTCGACAACCCTGTAATTGCAGACTCCCCCGCGTATCCAGCCCTTGCGATCTCGACATTGGTCCCTGCCGTCATCGGTATCGCTACGACCATCCTCAGCGCCGTTCTCGTGTGGACGATCAAGAGCGGAGACCCCTTCAAGAAAGGGTCTGCGACATGCTTGAAGGTGCTCGGCATTCTCTTCGTTGTTCAAGCTGCCACCAGCCTCTACGCCGGCTCACTCAAAACCTCCGTTTCGATGTTTGGCGGCGAGGGGGCCGTCGGCGCCCAAGAGATCGCTTCATCATTCGATTGGACCTCTCTGGTTCTCGGCATCGTCCTGTTCATGCTTTCCCAGCTCTTCTTGTACGCCCGAGAGCTGTACCTCGACTCCGACGAGATTGCGTAAGGAAACGCCATGCCCGTAATTGTTCGCCTCGACAAGATCATGGCCGAGCGAAAGATTTCCTCGAACGAACTTGCCGAAAGGATTGGAACCACGCCCGTGAACCTGTCCCGTATTAAAAAAGGGCATATTCGCGGCATTCGCTTCAACACACTCGAGCAGCTATGCCTCGCCCTTCGTTGCCAACCCGGAGACCTTCTCGAAGTCATGAGCGAAGAGGATGCCCGAAAGGAGTTCGGACTCGATTGGTCCGCCGAGGATTAGAGGGCGGTCGTACTCGCCCTGCACACGGGGATGCGAATCGGCGAGGTCTGCGGCCTTCGGTGGTGCGATGTGGATTTCGAGACGGGCCTGATCTCGATCAGACACTCGGTGGCGTACGCGAAGGGAATGGGTTCGTTCATCAAGGACACCAAGACCCATGACGCCAGGGGTATCCCCATCGACCCGGTCGGCCTACTCCCCTTCCTGAAGGAGACCCACGAGATCGACTGCGGAAAGCTGCGCTTGCGCGGCCTTACCGGGGCGGTCGAGATCGGGGACTGCTACATCCTGTCGGAGCCGGGCGCGACCTTCGCGACGACAAGCTATATCCGCAGGGCGTTCAAGACGTTCTCGGAGACCAACGGCCTCATGGGCACCAACGACGAGCTGATCACGTTCCACGGCCTTCGCCACACGTTCGCAACGCAGTGGATCCGCCAAGGCGGCGATATCAAGGCGCTCCAATCGATCCTCGGCCACAAGGACACCATGGCGACGCTCAACGTCTACGCCGACATCGAGCCCATCTCCAAAATCCATAACATGCTGCGCGCCACGCCGTGCCTTTGGCGCGGGCACCTCGGGCCGAGGGTCGATCCGGGTCCCATGTTCCAACAGAGGATCCAGGAGTCCATCGAGACGCTCCAGGCGTTCGGCTACGGCATCACCGAGCCGGACGACCGAAATATCGCCATACGCGACGTGAAGACGAACAGTTGGCTCTAGCTCACCGAGTACGCGGCAGTGCTGGGCCCATCCCAACTGAGGTCACGGTGGTCCGATAGGGGCGCCGCCCGCGGCATGCGCCGCGGAGCGGTATCCCCTACCGAAGGGCGGGGATGCCCTCCGCTTCCAGTTCGGAATCAGCCGTCGGAGGCGTTCGGCTGACTGCGGGAACGGCCTGTCCGCTCAATGTGTTCGGCTGAGATCGGAAATCAACCCAACACGAGCCGGACACGCGCCAGACGGCTCTTCCCCGTACGGCCTTCCCCCTTACGCTCATGTTGCAGGCATGTAACGCCGCAGCGAGCGCGCCTTTTTTGCGCCAGACAGGTACAATGATGAACACTGTACCGTAGCGGAGCGCCCCGCGCGCGCCGCAACCACGCGAAAGGGTTTCCCATGGCCGAGATCTCGTCCTCCCGTATCGTCATCACCGTCCTTGGCAAGAACCGCCCCGGCATCGTCGCCGGCGTCACCCGTGTCCTGGGCGAGGCCAACGTCGACATCCGCGACATCACGCAGTCCATTATCGAGGACATCTTCACCATGACCATGCTGGCCGATACCGCCGAGTCCAAGCTCGACTTCGCTGAGCTGCAGAAGGCCCTGGCCGAGGCCGGCGAGCTTTCGGGCGTCAACGTGTCCATCCAGCGCGAGGACGTCTTTAACTTTATGTACCGCCTGTAGCGAGCAAGCCGCTGGGGATAGCCTGACGCGCGCATGCCCATGCAAGTCACCCCGATGCGGCCCGGAGAGGAGCGCGCATGGCCTACGACGCCAAGAAAATCTATTACCGCTTCGATGACCACTTGAGCCGCCTGGTTCTGGATTACGAAGCAAGCCGCCAGATTTCGTCTGAGAGCGAAAACCTCTACCACGGCCTGCCGACCGACCCTTATGACGAGGGCCTGTTTGTCGAGCACAATGTCAAGCGCGGCCTGCGCAATGCTGACGGCTCGGGCGTGGTCGCGGGCCTCACTCGTATCTCGGATGTGCACGGCTACAACAAGGTCGACGGAAAGGTCGTGCCCGATCAGGGCAAGCTCACGCTTCGCGGCTACAGCATCGAGGATCTGGTCAACAATGCCCAGGCCGAGAATCGCTACGGCTACGAAGAAGTCGCCTATCTGCTTATCACGGGTTCGCTACCCAACAAGGAAGAGCTCGACGGCTTCTGCGAGCGCCTAGGTGCCTTTAGACATCTGAGCGACGAGTACGTCAAAGAGTTCCCCATGACCACGGTGTCGTCGAGCATCATGAACGTGCTCCAGCGCGCCGTGCTGCTGCTTTACGCCTTCGATGCCGAACCAGACGTGATCACGCCCGAGCACGAAATCGACGTCGCCATTTCCATGCTCGCACGTCTCCCGCGCATCGCCGCCTTCGCACA
Organism: uncultured Collinsella sp.; assembly: GCA_900551815.1. Taxonomy (GTDB): domain Bacteria; phylum Actinomycetota; class Coriobacteriia; order Coriobacteriales; family Coriobacteriaceae; genus Collinsella. The sequence goes on along the minus strand of URXE01000075.1, from coordinate 2,324 downwards.
CATGGCCTCGATCGCCAAGCTTCGCGGCTCCGAGGTTCACGTGCCGCACCCCACGCCCGGTCTCTCCACCGCCGAGACCATCCTACAGGTCCTGCGCGGCGGCATGGCGTTCACCCGCGATGAGGCGATGCTGCTCGACGTTATGCTCATGCTGCATGCCGAGCACGGCGGCGGCAACAACTCCACCTTCGCTTGCCGCGTGCTGTCGTCTTCGGCCACCGACCCGTATTCCGCCTACGCCGCGGCTATCGGCTCGCTCAAGGGCCCGCGCCACGGCGGTGCCAATGCCAAGGTCGTGTCTATGCACGAGGACATCCGCGCGCATGTTTCCAACTGGGAAAATGAAGACGAGGTCGCGGCTTACCTGGGCAAGATCCTCGACAAGCAGGCCTTCGACGGCACGGGCCTCATCTACGGCATGGGCCACGCCGTCTACACGCTCAGCGACCCACGCGCCGAGGTCTGCCGCCACTATGCACGTTCGCTCGCTGCCAAGAAGGACTTGGGCGAGGAGTTCGCGCTCATCGAGCGCATCGAGCGCCTAGCCCCGCAAGTGATGCGCGATCACGGCATGACCAAGCCCATCTGCGCCAATATTGACCTGTACACGGGCTTTATCTACAAGATGCTCGGCGTACCCGAGACGCTCTTTACGCCAATGTTTGCCGTCGCCCGCATGGCAGGCTGGTCGGCACACCGCATGGAAGAGCTCTTCTGCGCACACCGCATTATTCGCCCGGCCTATCGTCCGGTAATCGAACCGTGTGAGTACAAGCCGCTTGCCGACCGCTAGCGCGCAAACAGCTATAGACCTCGAGCGTGGCCAGGGTATCACCACCCTCGGCCACGCTTTTTATGCCAGCAGAAAGGGCTGCATCGAATGATTGTTTTTTCCGATATGGATGGAACGCTGTTGACGAGCGATAAGCAGATGAGCGCTGCCACCTGGGCGATGCTCGACGAACTCGCTCGACGCGGGATTGAATTTATGCCCTGCACCGGACGTCCGCTGTCGGGCATCTTTGAGCCCATCCTCGCCCACCCCGCCGTACACTACGCGGTCTGTGCCAACGGTGCCAGCGTCTGGCAGCTCGACGACGACGTGCCCACCGATTCCTCACGTGCTACGCGCATCTTGAGCCGACCGCTCGACCGCGCCATCGCCCACCGCATCCACAGCATCGCCGCCGGCCATGACGTCACCTTCGATATCTTCGCGGACGGGCAGTGCTTCCTCCCCCGCTCGCTCTACACGCGCCTGGATGAGTTCTGCGGCGGCGACCCCCACATCGCGGCTTCGCTCAAGCGCACGCGAACGCCGATCGACATGGATATCGACAGCAAAATCGACGATGTCGAGACGCTCGAGCGCATCGCCATGTACTGGCACGACCCCGCCGATCGCGACGCCATCGCGGCGGCGCTCGACACGCTCGGAGGCATTGAGGTCACGCGTTCGTACGCCATGAATATCGAGGTCATGGGCGAAGGCGCCACCAAGGGAACGGCCCTCGCGTGGCTGTGCGAGCATCTGGGCGAGCGTCTCGCCGACGACTGGGCGTTCGGCGACAACATCAACGACATCCCCATGCTGCAGGCAGCGGGCCACGGCATGGCCATGATCAACGCCGAGCCCGAGGACCGCGAGGCCGCCGACGCCATCACCGAATACGACAACGACCACGACGGCGTCGCCCGCACCATCATGGCCGCCCTCGCCTAGTCATTGGGGACGTTCTTAAACGACTAGTCATTGGGGACGTTCTTAAATGACTGGTCGTTGGGGACACTCTTCGCGAAAAAGCTGCAAGAACTGTCCCCCACTGCCGGCAGAAAAGAAACGTCCCCATCTGCCGGATTAGGAGAGACTCTCCAGCACGCGACGGAGCTCCTGCTGGACGGCGTGGTGGGGCGAAAAGCTGCTCGCGGCGCGGGGCATCGACGCCTCGCTCGGCTGGCACACGGACGAAACCGACGCCAAGCTCGCCTCGATGATCGACTCGGTAAACCCCGGCGAGTACCGGCGCGTCTGCCAGCTGCTTGAAAAGGCGATTTACGGCGGCATCGAGCTGAAAAGCTACGAGGAGCGCACGATACGCAGCCTGCTCGAACGGGTGCGCTTCGCGCCCATGCCGGACCTCACTACGAGAATGCGCATCCACTGCCTGTTCCTCAACCATCTCAGACGCTGCCACAGGAAAAAGTAAACAGAAAGCGTGTACCGCTCACTGCAGGGCGGCGCACGCTTTTTCTTTTCGGCGGAATGTGTAAAAAGCGGTTGAAATTCCCGCGAAGTTTCGGTAAAATGATAGTAGAGTAAAAAG
>URXE01000074.1 GCA_900551815.1 uncultured Collinsella sp. | reverse complement strand
GCGAACCTCCAGTCCGGACCGCCCCGCGGTCCAACTTTCTGTCCGCACCCCCTTACGTATTCAATGTCACTTTTTGAGGAGGGGGGTAAAAACAAATGGCCGACACTCCATCTTGTGCACTGTACGCCGGGCTTAAGTCACTCGGTCGCATCAACAACGGTAACGCCGCGCAAATTCTCATGGCCGGCAACGCCCGTTACGGTGGACGCCTCATCTCCGAACGCTTGTCGGCCCCGTCGTTTATCTCGCGCGAAATCGTTCACGCCAAACCCGGTGACCTTCCCGAGCCGCTGTTTAAGCCCTTTGAACAAAGTGCGCGCCAGATACTCAACCTCATCATGCAAAACCGAGGCTCCAACCCCCAATCGCTGAGCAAGGTCGCTAAACGCTATATGGAGTCGTGCGTCCCAGACATGCAGGATGCCCTTACCAATTGCGGCGTCGACGGCATGCTCTTTAGAAACGGCGTCGAGCGCATCGAGACCGCTGACGATAGTGACATCAAAGATCGCCTCTACATCCATCTGGTCTTTTTTATCGTTACCGGCTGCCTTGGCGACCCCTCCCGCGCCATCGAATACACCGAGTCCTTTGTTTCCGACCAGATGCTCTCAACACTCGGCACGGTCGAGACGACCGTCACCTCGTTTTTCTCGACAACCGCGCGTCCCACGGGAGACATTCGCCTGGGGCTGCTGCGCGTCGTGGGCAACTCGGCACGACCGCCGTTGCGCCCCCTTACAACGGACCCGGTGGGCAGCATTATCGGGTCGCTGACGGGCGACGAGAACGCCATCACCGACGTCGATTCCGATGTCTCGCGTCAGCACCTGCGCATTTGGTTCCAAGACGGACGCTGGCTTGCGCAGGGCCTCGACTCCACCAACGGATCGTTTTTGATCTCGGGCGTCGACCGCTGCCGACAGGCTATCGAACCGCCCCGTCGCGAGCGCTCCGCCAACTTTGCCAACACGCCCGTTGAGATTCACAACGGAGACACGCTTTGCTTGGGCGCCACGACGCGTTTTTTGGTCATTCGCATCACAGGCTAGCCCGCCCACACATCTTCGACGCACAAGGTGCCGTTATTTGCATCAACCACTGCAAATAACGGCACCTTTTCGATTAAGGCAACGGTTGCGCTACCTTTTCACTAACATTATCGCTATGCACTTTTTCTCGAAAGGATCGCCCCGTGACGTACGACACGGACATGAATATCATCGCGTTGTCCCCCTTTGAACCAAACGCCATGTTTGCGACCACCGAAGATCCCGATACCATTCGCCGCTTTACCACCCTGTTGGATTGCGGGGCAGTCGGCGGCGGTTCCCACCATCTTCGCAAGGTCGCCAACACCGAGGGCGAGACCTTTGCGCTCAAGACGCTGTGGCCCCTCAGCGGCTGTGATGAAAACGGCTCCGCTTTCAGCCCCTCGGGCATCAAGACGCTTACCGAGGAATATCGCAATCTTGCAGCCGTCTCACTGTTGGGCGGCTTTCCCAAAACCTATGGCTACGGTTATACCGGCAACACGCCGGTCATCCTTATGGAGTGGATTGAAGGCCTGCCCCTTTGCGACGCCGCGGCAGAGCTAACCGACCCCGCCGAGGGCGGCCACATTCCCGCAAACACCGTCGCCGCAATCGGAAAACGCCTGGGAGAGATCCTCCTGAGTGCCCAAAAGCTCGATGTACCTTTTGTGCACCGTGATATCTCCTTGCGCAACATCATTATTCGCACGACGCGCCGGCCCCTTGCCCAGCAGATTGCACGCTGCAGTTTTGACCTTTGCCTGGTCGATCTGGGCAGCTCGAGCATCAAGCGCTCGGACCCCTCGTTTACCATGTCCACCGGCATCTGGCGCAATGGCACACCCGAGTTCGCCCCGCCCGAAATGCTCTCCAACGACATCCCCGAGCTGGCGCCGCTGCGCACGTCGCCCAGCATCGATACATACGAGCTCTGCAGCGTGCTCTACACGCTCTATGCCGGCCACACGCCATATCGCCTAAACGAACATATGGACCAGTCGCCCTACCTGTACAAGATCGAGCACGAGCCCGAGCCGCTCGAGGCGCGTTTACCCGGCGACCAAAAGCTTGTCGATGTCATCATGAGCGTTATCCATAGCGAGCAGTCCCAGCGCGCGCCGCTGTCTACGATTGTCGGCAAGCTCGATGCCTGGATTAATGACATCGATTTTGAGCCGCGCACGCCGCTGTCCGCACCTGTCGATTTTAGCCAGCAACCAAAGGCTTCCGGCTCCGACAAAGCTCAGACGCGCCACCCGGTCATCTCGCGTCGCGCTGCGCTCGCGCTCGGCGGCGTCTGCGTTGCCGGCATCGCAGCTTCTGCCCTTGCCACGAGGTGCTGGGGGCTTATCGATCTGGCGCACGGCATCAAGCCGTCACTCGACGATTACACCTGGGAAGAACTCGCCCTGATCTCCCGCAAAATCCAAGAGACATCTACCAACAAAAAGGCGCTCGAGATTGCCGAAACCTACCACCTGGTAAACAGCAAGCAGTCGCTCGAAAACGAGAACACCAAAACCGTCAGGCTTTCCGACGGGATCACCAAGGCACAAGTCCAGATCGTGGGCTTTAAGGCAGACACGCTCACCGATGACGGCCTCCCCGCGGGCATCACCTTTATGTTCCGTACCCCCATCGCCATGCGCGCCGTAAATGACAGCGCCGCTACGGGCGGTTGGGAACAATCGTCGCTTCGCGAATGGTTGGCGGACAAGGGCATGGCTACGCTGCCCGACAATCTCCGTAATCAGATCCGCCCGGTGCGAAAGCTTACCAACAACACCGGCGCCACTAAAGACGTCTCCAGCATCACCGCCACCGACGACATGCTCTGGCTGCCGTCCATGAGCGAGCTGTGCGGCTACCAAGCGCCCGAAACGTTCGCAGAAGGCTGCGAGTACCTTTCTGGCCTCTACAGCGGAGAAGGCGAGCAGTACCAGCTCTATCGCGAGCAGAGTGTGAGCGGTCTGACCACCAATGATGCGATGATCCGCACCGTCGCCGGCCAAAAGATCTGCTACTGGGAGCGCACCCCCAGCGCCGACTGCAGCGAGGGCGCCGACTCGACGTACTTTAACCGCGTTGGAAAAGACGGCGACGTGTTTAGCTGGGCAACGCCCGGAAACAAACCGGACCAAATGACCTATGTCCTGCCCGGCTTTTGCATCTAACACCTTCACCGGATACCAGAAAGGAGCCTCGCATCATGCGTGCGGAAACACCTTCCGAAGTGCTCTTTGATTTCCTTAAGTGCGACCTGCAGATCAATAATCGCGAAGCGGCGCGCATCTTGATTTCGGACAAGCCGATGGGCTCCAAACCGGCCCCACGGTTTCGCATTGCCGAAAAGACGTTTCTATCGCGACGCGTGGTGCACGTCATTCCGGGTACCGACAAGATCGACCCCGAGATGTTTGCCGATTTTTCGCAGAGCGTCCAGAACTTGGCCGCCGCTGCAAAAGTCGGCAGCGAAAGCGGCGTGGCGGCGTCCAACGCTCGCCAGCAAGCCATAGCGACCCGCGCCCTTGAGCGTATGGCAAAATCGCTCGATCACTGGGGGCTCGATGCCTCCATCCTGCGCAATATCTTTGATCGCATCGCCGTCACGCCGGGCCTCAAGCAAAGCGACCGGAGGCTTTTGGAACTCCTTGCGATAACGGTCTGCGGATGCCTGGCCGATCCCAATGCCGCCGCCTCCGAGGTCAAGGACTTTGCCATAACGCGACTATCCCAGACCTTTGGCACACTCGAGACCGCCGAGGCCGCCCAGGTGCAGGATACCAACCACAAGGTCAACGAGCCTCCTGCAAAACTGGGGCTGCTCAGACTTGCGAAAGACGGCTCGGCTTTGCCGCCGATCTATCCCTTGAGCCTCGATCCCGAGGGCACGGTTTTAGGCTCGTTCGCACACGACCGAAACAGCATCACCAACGTGGGTCCCGATGTATCCCGCCGGCACCTGCGCGTGGCGTTTTCCAACGGCACATGGCTCGCAAGCGGCCTTCACTCCACCAATGGAACGGTGCTGATGACACGCAGCGGCGCGACCACCGTTATCGAAAAGCCACGCTCGCTGCGCACCGCCGATGCCGAGGACAAGCAGATTCCTATCCACGACGGCGACCTGCTCAAGCTGGGCTCCTCGACCGATTTTTTGGTGCTGAAGATCTCCTCGAACGTACGAGCATTGGCCTAGGGCCGAGCTCGCCCAATAAGAATCAACGCAAAAGAGCGCCGCTGCACATATCGCAGCGACGCTCTTTTATTTGCCGCGGACATCTATACACGGATGCAAGAGCCGACAATACTCACGCAAGATAACTAAAACATAAAAGCCGCGTGGGGGTCGGGTCCCCACGCGGCTATCAGGTTTGGGCTAATTAAGCCCGGAGGTAAACACTAGAAGTGATTAGTGCTCGCGACGCTTGGTCATGTACATGCCCACAGCGACAGCCACGGCGCCGGTAAGGGCAGCAGCGGAGGTCACAACAAAGGTCGGGTCACCAGTGGTAGGAAGGGCAGCGGCGTTCTTCTTGGCCTTAGCCTCGTCCTTCTTGTCAGCAGCAACCTGCTTCTTGCCACCCTTCTTCAAAGCCTCGGACTTGGGGGTCTTAGCGGTGAAGAAGGCGTAGACAGTGGTGTCCTCGGTGATAGGAGTAGAGAAGTCAAACTTCTTGAAGGACTCCTTGGAAGAAGACCAGCCGACAAAGTTGAAGCCATCAACGGAAGGATCGCTGGGCTGAGCAACAGTCTTGCCGTCCTCGACCTCAACAGTGGTGGTGGACCCATCAACATAGAAATTGACCTTGTGGGTCTGGACAGCAGGCGTCTCGTTCTTGGTCCACTGGGCGTAGAACGTCACGTGGTCGCCACCGCCCTGGACGGGCTTGCTGAAGTCGACCGGGTCGGCACCCTTGGAGTCATAGGTCCAGCCGGCGAAGGTGTAGCCCTCGCGGGTCGGGGCCAGGGGCTGGCGGGCGACGCCGTCGCCGTCGGTCACACCCTGGAGAACTTCGTTGCCATCAGCGAAAACACCACCGTTGGCGACGTAGAGAACATCCTTCTCATTGTTAGCAAGCTCTGCCCACTGTGCGTAGAACGTAACGTGCTGACCGCCACCCTGGACGGGCTTGGTGAAGTCGACAGGCTCGGTGCCAGCAGCATCGTAAGTCCAACCGGTAAAGGTGTAGCCCTCGCGGGTCGGGGCCAGGGGCTGGCGGGCGACGCCGTTGCTGTCAGTGACACCCTCCATGGCCACATTGCCATCGGCGAAGACGCCACCATTGGCAACATAGAGAACAGCCTTCTCGTTATTCTGCTTCCACTGGGCATAAACGGTCGCGTGGCCGCTGCCCGCAACGATGGCCTGCGTGAAGTCGACGGGGTCATTTCCGTCGCGATCGTACGACCAACCAAGGAAGTCATAGCCCTCGCGGGTCGGCTGAAGCGGCAGGCGTGCGAAACCGTCGGTATCGGTTACGCCCTGCATGGTCTCGTTGCCGTCGAAGAACTTGCCACCGTTGGCGACGTAGAGGATATCGATAGTCTTGTCCTGCTTCGCAGGCGTCCAAGCGGCGAAAAGGATCACATGCTTGCTGCCACCGACGATCGGCTGGTTGAAGTCAACCTGGTCGGTACCGTCGCTGTGATAATACCAACCGGCAAACACATAGCCGTCGCGCGTAGGAGCAAGCGCCTGAAGGGCAATGCCATTGCTGTCAGTCTGGCCCAGCATGACCTCGTTGCCGTCGGCGAACTGACCGCCATTGGCAGCGTAGGTCACATCGAGCACCTTCGAGGGAGCCTCAGTCCACTTGGCGAACAGCGTGAAGTGAGCTGCACCGCCCTGAAGGGGCTGGGAAAAATCGACAGCCTGGGTAAACGTGCTGTCATAATACCAGCCGTCAAAGACGTATCCATCGCGCACCGGAGAATCGGGCTGACTAATCTCGCCGTTTTCATTCGTGTGATAATCGAAGACAGGGGAGTTAGTTTTAGTAAAAGTGCCCCCGTTAGCAAAGAAGGTAACCTGCTTTTCGCCAGTGGAGGCCGCAGCAGTAGCCCCCTCGCTTGCGCCCTGGGTAGTCTCCGCCGCGATAGCAGCAACCGGCGTGGAGCTGAGCACCATACTCAAGCTCAGACCGGCTGTGATAGCAGCGTTAAGCTTCCTATTCATGTGGTCGTCCTTTCCCGACTTGCTTCTCCGCGACCACTTCGCGAAAGAAGACATTTGAATTGCATGATTTATTTTAGCCGAGAAAATCCTAAAAAGGTTGCGCAACCAAGCTATATCTAAGGTTTGAGACTTTTTTGCAAAAAATTTGCAAAAAGCTATTGCACCACCCGTACGCTGGGGCAAAGGTCTGCCAGAGGGCACTCGTCGCACTTGGGTTTGCGGGCGTCGCAGATCTCACGGCCAAAGGTAATCCACTGGTGGTTGACCGACTCCCAATACTCGTGCGGCAAAATCTTGAGCAGATCTTGCTCGGTCTTGAGCGGCTCTTTGGCATGCGTCTTAGGGCTCAGCATCAGGCGGTGTGCGATGCGGTTGACGTGCGTATCGACCGCGATGCCCTCGACAATGCCAAACCCCACGTTGAGCACGATGTTCGCCGTTTTGCGGCCAACGCCCGGCAGCTTGACGAGCTCCTTCATGTCGGCAGGTACCTCGCCGCCGTAATCGGCGACAATCATCTGCGCTGCCTCCACGGCGTGCTTGGCCTTACTCTTATAAAAGCCGAGTGACTTAATGGTGTCCGCCACATCGGCCACGCTCGCCTGTGCCATGGCCTCGGGCGTGGGCCACTGGGCAAACAGTTTCGGCGTCACCTTGTTGACCTGCGCGTCGGTCGTCTGCGCCGAGAGCAGCACCGCAATGAGCAGCCTAAAGGGATTCTCGTGATCCAAAAAACACTCGACCGGGCCATAGCGACGGTTGAGGCGCTCGCACACCTCAACGGCGCGCTCGCGTTTGGCGGCATTGGTCTCGCGTGGCATAACGACTCCTCGGCTCAGCGGCATAACAAACTTCTGGGCACGATTGTCCCACGTATGGGGTCTTTACGCCTCCAAAAATGCGCCGGTCTGGCGGCCCCACAGGCTTGCGTACTCGCCGCCCGCCTCGACAAGCTGCGCATGCGTACCGTCCTCGACAATCTCGCCGTCCGCCAGCACCACGATGCGGTCGAGCGCCGCCACAGTGGACAGGCGATGTGCCACCACAATGGAGGTGCGGCCGCGCATCAGGTTCTCGAGCGCCTCCTGCACCAGCGCCTCGGACTCGCTGTCCAAGGCAGACGTCGCCTCGTCGAGCACCAAAATCGGCGCGTCGGTCAGGATAGCGCGGGCGATGGCCACGCGCTGGCGCTGGCCGCCCGAAAGCTTGACGCCGCGCTCGCCCACCATGGTGTCAAAGCCACGGGGCAGGCGGTCGATAAACTCGGTCGCATTAGCCAAGCGAGCCGCCTCGCGGATCTGCTCGTCGGTGGCGTCGGGACGGCCGTAGGCGATATTCTCGCGAATGGAGCGATGGAACAGCAGCGCCTCCTGTGGCACGTAGGCAACCTGGCGGCGCAGGCTCTGCTGCGTGCAGCGCGAGACGTCCTGGCCGTCCACGAGCACGCGGCCGCCCTGTACGTCGTCCAGGCGCAGCAACAGCTTGGTGAGCGTCGTCTTGCCCGAGCCCGATTTGCCCACCAGGCCCACGCGCTGGCCCGCCGCCACATGGAGCGTCAGGTCGTCGAACACGCTCTCGCCCGCCGCGGCGTCACGGTATGCAAAGCTCAAGTGCTCAAAATCAATCGCACCCTCGCCCACTTTAAGCTCGGGAGCGTTCTCGTCGTCTGCCACCAGACGCGGCTCGTCCAGCACGCGCGTCATCTCGGCCGCATCGCCCAGCGCGCGGTTGATGCGCTGCATCATGGAGCTCACGTAGTTCAGACGCATGGTGAGGTTGTACGTATAGGTAAAGATCATGACGAGCGCGCCGGCTGAGATGCCAAACCACGCGTTGCCGCCCGCCACGAACACACTCACCACGGCCATGGTGATGACGATAAGGCCCGAGGTCGTAAAGTTGCGCTGCATCATGGCGTGCATCGAAACCGTCTCGGCGTCGCGCGCGGCGCGGTCGGCAGCATCGAACAGGTCGCGCTCAAAGTCCTCGCGCCCACAGGTCTTGACGGCCAGGATATTCGTGACCGCGTCGGACAGCACGCCCGACAGCTTGTTCTGCGCGGCGGACGTCGCGGCCGAAAGCGGCATGATGCGCTTATACATAAGCCAGACAAACGCGATGTAGACGACCATAATGCCCACCAGGATCACGGTAAACGTCGGCACCACCGGAGCGAGCGCCGCTACCGTGCAGACAACCGAGGTGATGGTGGGGATGAGCGAATACACGGTTACGTCCACCAGACCCGTGTAGCCGCTCATAAAACGGCTCGTTTGGCTCACAAGCGATCCGCCAAAACGGCTGGTGTGGAATGTAATGGATTGATTGGAGAGCGTGTCGAAGCACAGGCGCGCCAAGTGATAGTTGCCCGCAATCTCGAGCTTGTAGACGGTGTAGTCCTGTAGCTTGGAGAGGATCTGGCCCACTAGGTTAACGAGCACGAGCGCCAGAATGTAGGGGCCAAAGACCTCGAATACTTGATTGCCCGCCACAGAACCCGCTTGGACGCGGTCGACGATGAGGGCCATCACATAGGTGTTGGCAAACGTGAGCAAAA
>URXE01000073.1 GCA_900551815.1 uncultured Collinsella sp. | reverse complement strand
TCACCCCGGTCGCCGAGCAGCTCGAGATGATGCAGAAGGTCCTGCCCGACGTTAAGAAGGTCGGTCTGCTCTACTGCACCGCCGAATCCAACTCCGACGTCCAGATCAAGGCCGCCAAGAAGGAGCTCAACAAGCTGGGCCTCGAGTACACTGACTTCACCGTCTCGAGCTCCAACGAGATTCAGTCCGTCGTCGAGTCTGCCGTGGGCAAGGTCGACGCGCTGTACTCCCCCACCGACAACACCATCGCCGCGGGTGCCTCGCAGGTCGGCCAGATCTGCAAGGAGAACAAGCTCCCCTTCGTGACCGGCGAGGAGGGCATGTGCAAGGCCGGCGGTCTGTTCACCCTCTCCATCAACTATGAGGACCTGGGCTACGCCGCGGGCGAGATGGCCGTCAAGATCCTGAAGGGCGAGGCCAAGCCCGAGGATATGCCGATCAAGCATCTCTCGAGCAAGGACCTGGTCGTCGTCAAGAACGACGAGATGGCCGAGGCTCTGGGTATCGACCTTTCCGCTCTGGACGCGTAGCGGCATGCGCGGCGATGTGCCTAGGGCCCATACTCGCGCCGTTGCCGTGCTATTCAATATCTGAGCCACAGGGGCGGACGTCAAAGACCGACGTTCGCCCTGCTTGTTACGGATGAGACAAAACATCCGGCCGCAGCTCTTTTATGCAGTGTTACCGCTATTATGGAAAATCACGTGTCCACCCTATCCTAGGAGGTATGAAGCATGCTCATTGCATTGCAGGGCGCCGTTTCGCAGGGCGTCCTCTGGGGCATCATGGTGCTCGGCGTGTTTATCACGTTCCGCCTGCTCGACATCCCCGATATGACCTGCGACGGCAGCTTTGCCCTCGGCGGCTGTGTTTGCGCCGTGCTCATCGTCAACAATAACGTCGACCCCTTGCTCGCCGTGCTAGCCGGCATGTGCGCCGGTGCCATCGCGGGCGCTGTCACGGGCATCTTGACCACCGTCTTTGAGATTCCCGCAATCCTCGCCGGAATCCTTACGCAGATCAGTCTGTGGTCCATCAACCTGCGCATCATGGGCAAATCCAACACGCCCATCCTTGCCAAGGGCACCATCTTCTCATCCGTCAGCCACATGACGGGCCTGCCGCAGTCCACTGTTGCCATTATCCTTGGCATTGTGCTGGCCGTGGCCATCGTCGCCATCCTGTACTGGTTCTTTGGCACCGAGATCGGCTCGGCACTGCGCGCCACCGGCAACAACGAGTACATGATCCGCGCCCTGGGCGTCAACACCAACTCCACCAAGATGATCGCCCTCGTGCTCTCTAACGCCCTTATCGGCCTTTCGGGTGCGCTCATCTGCCAGAGCCAGAAGTACGCTGACATTGGCATGGGCACCGGCGCCATCGTTATCGGTCTTGCCGCCATTGTTATCGGCGAGGTGCTCGGCCGCCTGCTGCCCGGCGGTCTCACGCAGTTCTCCGTCCGCCTGGCCTCTGCCGTCTTTGGCTCCGTGGTCTACTTCCTCATCCGCGCCATCGTGCTACAGCTGGGCATGGATGCCAACGACATGAAGCTACTCTCCGCCGTGATCGTTGCCGTGGCCCTGTGCGTGCCCGTGGTTTGGGAGCGCTATAAGCTCCGCAGCTCCTACACGAAGGGGGATAAGGCAGATGCTTAAGCTCTCGAACGTCAAAAAGACCTTTAACAAGGGCACCGTCACCGAGAAGCGCGCGCTCACCGGCGTCGACCTCACCCTTAACGACGGCGACTTTGTAACCGTGATTGGCGGCAACGGCGCCGGCAAGTCCACGCTGCTCAACATGATCGCCGGCGTGTATCCGCTCGATTCGGGCGTTATTGAGCTCGACGGCACCGATATCTCGCGTCTGAGCGAGTCGCAGCGCGCCAAGTACCTGGGCCGTGTCTTCCAGGACCCCATGCGCGGCACCGCAGCCGACATGCAAATTGCCGAGAATCTAGCCCTCGCCAAGCGCCGCGGCCAGCGTCGCGGTCTTTCGTGGGGCGTCACCAAGGCCGAGAAGGACGAGTACGTTGAGCTGCTCAAACGCCTGGACCTTGGCCTGGACACACGCCTCAATGCCAAGGTCGGCCTGCTCTCGGGTGGCCAGCGCCAGGCACTCACCCTGCTGATGGCCACGCTCACCAAGCCGCGCCTGCTGCTGCTCGACGAGCACACGGCGGCCCTCGACCCCAAGACGGCCTCTAAGGTGCTCAACCTGACCGAGGAGATCGTCGACGAGAACCACCTGACCACGCTCATGGTCACGCATAACATGAACGACGCCATCCGTCTGGGCAACCGTCTGATTATGATGCACGAGGGCCATGTGATCTACGACGTGGCCGGCGACGAGAAAAAGTCGCTCACCGTGGCCGACCTGCTGCAGAAGTTCGAGGAGGTCTCGGGCGGCGAGCTCGCCAACGACCGCATGCTGCTGAGCTAAAACCTGCCAAAGAGGGACAGGTTTATTTTGGCAGGTTTTATCTGCACAAACGTCAAAACCGCCGCAAAGGGACAGGCGCCCTTGCGGCGGTTTTCGCATATCATGTCGATAATCCAGCGTCAGCAGGGACCACTGGTCAAGAACTAAGGAAACTGCCTTGAGAAGATCTCTTCCCCGCCGTGCAAACCTTATACCCACCAAGAAGCCCGTCCGAATTTGATCGGACGGGCTTCTTGTTGGGTATCATGGTTGAACGATCATGAGGAGGTTTCCCTACATGGAATTGTTTGAGCCAATTCTTCATTTCTTTGCACAACGATGGGTCCACAACATCATCTGGGCAGGTATCTTGGCTATCGGCACCGCCGTTGCCGCCAAGGTCGCGTCCAAGACCCTGCGCCACCTGCTTAACCGCGACGATAACCCACTCCCTTCATCGAGCATCTTCATCAACATCGCGCGCGCCATCATCTGGATGATTGGCGGCAGCTTTATCCTCGACAACTGCTTTGGCATTAACGCAAACGCCCTCGTCGCCGCTCTTGGCGTCGGCGGCATCGCCATCTCGCTCGGCTTTCAGGACACGCTGTCAAACCTTATCGGTGGCATGCAGGTGACCTTTATGGGCATCATCAAGCCCGGCGACAATATCGAGGTTGGCGGCGTGTCGGGCGTGGTTCAAGATATCACCTGGCGCCATACGACCATCGAGGACGCCTCCGGGCAGACCATCATCGTTCCCAACTCAAATATCTCCAAGAACACGCTCGTGCACCTCATGCCCTTTGGGCGTGTGGCTGTGCCCGTTGCCGTAAAGGACACGTCCAAGTGGGCCTCACTCGACGCACTGGCAGATGAGCTCACCGACGCCACCAAGGCCGCCGTGCTTCCCATCTCGGGCTTTGACAAGGAGCCCTACGTGCTCTTTAGCGAGATCGGCGACTTTGGCATCAAGGGCAAGATCATCTTTATCGTCAGTGACGACAGCACCACCTTCACGGCAGCCGACGCCTGCATCCGCGCCATCGCCCCCATCATCGCCTAAAACCAACACAAAGGGGACAGGCACCTTTGTGGTGGTTTTGCATCGTGGTACCATGGTTATATCGTTGTTTAAACGACTAAGGGAGTAGACACCATGGAAGAGGCCTATCGTCAAGCACGCAAGCGCGGCGAGCAGGGACGCCGTCGCGCCATCAGCCAAAGCGAGCACCCGTACCTTACGGACCTCGACGGCCTCGTTTCCCAGCTCCCCTTAGGCCAGCGAGAGAGCGTCGGTCTGAGGGACATTCCGCTCGAAATGGTCGTCGGCACGGTCACCAAAGGCCGTCAGTCTGCCTTTTCGTGTAACTTTATGCCCCTGCTGCCGTTTAACACCGAGTTCGCCCGCAAGTGGTCCAACCTCTACGACATCCAGGTGACCGAGGGCTATCGCGACCCCATCATCGTCACCGAGTTCATGCATCGGTTCTATGTCCAGGAAGGCAACAAGCGCGTCAGCGTCCTCAAATTCCTGGACGCCCCGACGGTTTCGGCCAAGGTCACCCGTCTCTACCCCGGCAAATGGAACTCCGTCGAAAGCCGCCTGTACGGTGAATTCTGCGCGTTTTGGCGCGTCTGTCCCCTATACGAGATCGAGTTCTCGCGTGAGGGAAGCTACGAGACGCTCGCCAAGATGCTCGGTCAGAACCTTATCGAAAAGTGGCCACAGAAAAAGGTCGACTACCTGCGCCACACCTTCCTACTCTTTAAGCGTGCCTACCTTCGCGCGGGCGGCGACCACCTGGACATTACGCCCGCCGACGCCATGCTCGTCTACCTCAATGTGTACAACCAGGACCGCCTGCTGGATACGCCGACGGATATCGTCGTAAACCGCCTGTGCAAGATGTGGCGCGAGTTGGTCATTGCCGGCAAAAATGACGAGGACAAGGTCGATCTTGTCGAGGCACCGAGCGTCGATGAGGAAGAGGCGCCCGCCAAGTCCACCTCCGGCGTGTTCAACTTCTTTATGGGCAAGACCGTTTATTCGGCGGCCAACCCTCTGCGCATCGCCTTTATCCATGAATTCCCCTGTGCATCGTCGAGCTGGGACAGCTTGCACGACCAAGGGCGTCAGTATCTCGACGAGCACTTTGGCGGCATCGTGCGCACCGAGGCATTCGAGGACTGCCACGATCCGGACGTGTTCTACGCCGCCGTGGAAACGGCTGTCAAACATGGTGCTAACGTCATCTTCTCGACCTCGCACCGCCTGATGGAATACACGCTCAGGGCTGCCGTTGAGTATCCCCAGGTTCGGTTCCTCAACTGCTCTATCGGCCTTCCCCACCAAAGCGTCCGTTCATACTTTGGCAAGATGTACGAGGCCAAGTTCCTCCTGGGCGCACTTGCGGCCAGTATGGCGGACAACCATCGTATCGGCTACCACGCATCGGTCTTCGCCTCGGGCGCACTCAGCGAAATCAACGCCTTTGCGATTGGCGCCTCGCTGCTCGACACCCGCGCGCAGGTAATCCTCACCTGGGGCGATGTGCCCGCCGGCGGTCTTGCCGAGGCCATGTGCCGCGAAGGCGTGAGTGTTATGACCGGCGCTGACATGTCCAAGTCGCTAGAGGACCCCACGGCCTACGGACTCCACCGTCTGGTCGATGGCAAAGTCACCGGCATCGCCATGCCGGTATGGAACTGGGGCCGTTACTACGAGCTTATCGTGCGAAGCCTACTGCATGGCACCTGGGATGAGACCAGTGACGACAGCCAGGTTCGCGCCGTCAATTACTGGTATGGCATGAGCTCGGGCGTCATCGACATTCGCTACGCTCCGGGCCTGCCCTATCAGACGCGCAAGCTCGTTCAGCTGCTCCGCAATGGCATCGTCGAGGGTTCCATCAATCCATTTGGCGGCGAGCTTCATAGCCAAGACGGCGTGGTGCAGATCGAGGGCTTTCCCCCGTTGCCGAGCACGCAAATCGTCGAGATGAACTGGCTGGCCGACAACGTGGTAGGCGCCATTCCGCAGCCCAACGATGAGCCGAAAGTCCGCGCCCTATGAAGATCCTTGCCGTCGCCGATACCGAAGAACGATGTCTTTGGGAGTGTTTTCACAAGGAACGCTTTGAGGGTGTCGACCTGATTTTGTCCGCTGGCGACCTGGACCCGGACTATCTTGAGTTTTTGGTCACCGTCATCAACAAACCGCTCATCTACGTGCGTGGCAACCACGATGACCGCTATGCACGTCATGCACCGGGTGGCTGCATCTGTATCGAAGACGCCGTCTACGTGTACCGCGGCGTCCGCATTGCGGGGCTTGGCGGCTCCATGCGCTACCGAGATGGCGCGAACATGTACACCGAGCGCGAGATGGCCAAGCGCATGCGCAAGCTCTCCCGCAAAGTGAGGATGGTCGGCGGCTGCGACATCTTGCTCACCCATGCACCCGCCGCCGGCGTGGGCGATCTGGATGATCTGCCACATCGAGGATTCGAATGCTTTAACACAGCGCTCGAGTCCTGGAATCCCGACTACATGGTGCACGGGCATGTGCACCAATGCTATGGCCACGACTTTCAGCGTGAGCGTCGGCATGCATGCGGGGCAACAATCATCAACGCCTGCGGCTATACGCAGTTTGAACTTGACGAAGCGCACTACCCTATCCGTGGCTGGCAGGCAGCTTGGCTCAATTCCCAAACCATGCGCCGCGAGCTCAAGCTCCACGAGGCCATCGAGTCATCAACCGCCAGAACGCCCTGGTAACCACCTTTAAGGCTTGACGCTGCGCCGGCCCCAAGCACCCCATCTCGCCCCTCAAGCCGTCGCTCGCGTACCAAAGTACGCGTCGCTCCTCTTTCGGGGCGACCTGGGGCACTTGGAACCGGCTCGCTGCGATGCCATAACATTGACGTCTAAGTGCCCAAACCACCACAAAGGTGCCTGTCCCCTTTGTGGTGGTTTGGGCCCGAGATAGCAAGAAACCCGGTCCTGCACGAGGCAGAACCGGGTTTCTTTAGCAATGCTTGCTTTGCTCAGGCAGTAACTGTTAGTTACTCAGCCAGGAAGTCACGCTGGACAGCGGGATCGACCTTGACGCCAGGGCCCATGGTGGAAGACACGGAGATGGACTTGACGTACTTGCCCTTAGCAGAAGAGGGCTTGACGCGCAGGATCTCGGTGTACAGGGCAGCGTAGTTCTCGACGAGCTGCTGCTCAGAGAAAGACTTCTTGCCCAGGGGCACGTGGCAGATGCCGTAACGGTCGGCGCGGTACTCAACGCGGCCGGCCTTGAGCTCGGAGACCATCTTGGCGACGTCCATGGTCACGGTGCCGAGCTTGGGGTTCGGCATGAGGCCACGGGGACCAAGAATCTTACCGATGCGGCCAACCTTGGCCATCATGTTCGGCGTAGCGATAGCGGCGTCGAAGTTGATCTCGCCCTTCTGGATCTGGGCGACGAGCTCGTCGGAACCGATGATGTCGGCGCCGGCAGCCTCGGCCTCGCGGGCCTTCTCGCCCTCGGCGAAGACGGCAACACGAACGGTCTTGCCGGTGCCGTGGGGCAGGGAGATGGAACCACGGATGTTCTGGTCAGCCTTACGAGTATCGATGCCCAGACGGAAGTGGGCCTCGACGGTCTCGTCGAACTTGGCGGTGTCGAGCTCCTTGATGAGCTTGGCAGCCTGAAGGGGGGTGTAGAGCGTGGCGCGGTCGATCTTCTCGGCAGCGGCGTTATAGCTCTTACCATGCTTAGCCATGTGCATTACCTCCTGTGGTTAAACGGGCGTGAGCCCTCCCACATCGTATCGTGTGCCCTATTGCACACATATAACGGGCGCCCCGGTCGGAGCACCCGTCATTACCTAAAGAAATCGCTACTCAGCGATGGTGACGCCCATGGAGCGGGCGGTACCGGCGATGATCTTCTTGGCGGCGTCAATGTCGTTGGCATTGAGGTCCGGCATCTTGATCTCGGCGATCTTGGTGAGCTGCTCCTGGGAGAGCTGACCAACCTTGTCGGCCTGCGGCTTAGCGGAACCAGACTTGAGGTTCAGCTCCTTCTTGATGAGGTGAGCCGCCGGCGGGGTCTTGGTGATGAAGGAGAAGGACTTGTCCTCGTAGACAGAGATCTCAACGGGGATGATGTCGCCCTTCTTGTCCTGCGTCTCGGCGTTAAAGGCCTGGCAGAACTGCATGATGTTCACGCCAGCAGCGCCCAGGGCGGGGCCGACGGGAGGAGCGGGGTTAGCTGCACCAGCAGGAATCTGGAGCTTAATGACGTTGGCAACCTTCTTCTCAGCCATGGTCATTCCTTTCGAATCACGAGTGTGAAGTACTTGCTATATCGTAAGCACGCACGTGTTAGAAGCACTCCTGAGATGAGCAGTCACAGAAGAAGCACGCTCGCGCGAACGGACGAAAACTTAAGCGATGACAGCGACCTGGTTAAAGTCGAGCTCGACCGGCGTCTCACGGCCAAAGATCATCAGCGTGACCTTGAGCTTGCCAGCCTCGATGTTAACCTCGGAGACCTTGCCATCAAAGTCGGTAAGCGGACCATCGGTGACGCGGACGGACGTGCCGACCTCAATATCAACCGAGGTGCGCTTGGGCGAATCGCCCTTACCGGGACGACGAGTCATCTTGTTGTACTCGTCGCGGGAAAGCGGAGCGGGCTTGCCGTTGCCGCCCAGGAAACCGGTGACGCCGGGCGTGTTACGAACACACGTCCAAGCATCGTCATCCATCTCCATGCGAACCAGGACATAACCCGGGAAGATCTTGGAATCCTTGGTCTCGCGCTTGCCACCCTCTTTAATCTCGGTGACGCGCTCCATAGGAATCTCGATATCAAAGATACGGTCCTGCATGCCCATAGTCTCGATGCGATGCTCGAGATCGGACTTAACGCGGTTCTCGTATCCAGAGTAAGTGTGAACGACGTACCAACGCTTAGACATGGTTTAGCCCCTCAATCCAGAGAACAGAGCAAGAGCCTCGCCAAAGCCAGCATCGAGCAGAGCGATGACGACGCCGACGACGATCAGAGAAGCGCAAACGACGACCGAGTAGTTCACGAGCTCCTTCTTATCGGGCCACGTGACACGCTTCATTTCGGATTTGACCGAAGTGAAATACTTCTTGGTGCGGGCGAAGAAACCAGGCTTCTCGTTCTTCTTGGACTTCGCAGCCTTCTCGTTCTTCTTGGCAACGGCCTTCTTGGCCTCAACCTTGGAGTTGGCGGCAGCGTTGTTGGCAGGCGCCTGCTGCTGAGCCTTCTTCTTGTTCTTCTTGTTGGCCATTTGGGTTACCTCCGCGCAATGCGCTTATACATGAGTAAACCGTAAGCCCCCAATTGGGAGCTTACGGAATAATGACTGGCACGCCAGGAAGGACTCGAACCCTCAACACTCGGTTTTGGAGACCGATG
>URXE01000072.1 GCA_900551815.1 uncultured Collinsella sp. | reverse complement strand
ACGTGAAGGTCGGCCCCTCGCCCGACTGGATGGTCAAGCGCCTCAACGCCCTGGGAGTGCGCCCGCACAACAACATCGTCGACATCACCAACTATGTGATGATGCTCACCGGTCAGCCGCTGCACGCCTTTGACCTGGACACCTTTGCCGAGCGCGATGGCCATCGTCGCGTGGTGGTTCGCGCCGCCCAACAGGACGAGAAGTTTACGACCCTCGACGGCGAGGAGCGCGTGCTCGACGCCGGCATGGGCCTCATCACCGACGGCGAGCGCCCCGTGGCGCTGGCCGGCGTTATGGGCGGCATGGATTCCGAGATCGAGGACGACACCGTCGACGTGATGGTCGAGAGCGCCTGCTTCAACGCCGGTCGCACTTCGCACACCAGCCGCGACCTGTCGCTGATCTCCGATGCCTCCATTCGCTTTGAACGCCAGGTCGATGAGACCGGTTGCGTGGATGTCGCCAACGTTACCTGCGCGCTCATCGAGGAGATCGCCGGCGGCGAGGTCGCTCCCGGCTACGTCGACGTTTTCCCCGCGCCCAAAACCATCGACAGCATTAAGCTGCGTCTGGCCCGCGTGCATGCCATCTGCGGTGCCGACATCGAGCCCGACTTTATCGAGCGCTCGCTCACCCGTCTGGGCTGCACCGTCGAGCGCGACGGCGAGGACTTTATGGTCACTCCGCCGAGCTTCCGCCCCGACCTGCCGCGCGAGATCGATCTGATCGAGGAGGTCCTGCGCCTGTGGGGCATGGGCCGCGTGACGGCGACCATCCCGGCTGCCAAGAACCATATTGGCGGCCTGACCCGCGAGCAGAAGCTCACCCGCAAGGTCGGCGAGATCCTGCGCGCCTGCGGCCTCAACGAGACCACGACCTTTGGCTTTGCCGCCCCGGGCGACCTGGAGAAGATCGGTATGTCCACCGAGGGCCGCGGTTGCCCTGTGGTGCTCATGAACCCGCTGGTAGCCGAGCAGACCGAGATGCGTCGTTCGCTGCTGCCGGGTCTGCTGCAGTCCGTGGCCTACAACGAGGCGCACGGTACGCCCAACGTGCACCTGTACGAGGTCGGCAGCCTGTTCCACGGTCGCGAGAACGCCAGCCTGCCCAAGGAGACCAAGTCCGTGGCGGGTGTGCTCTCGGGCCAGTGGAGCGAGCGGTCCTGGAACATGAAGTACCGCAAGCTGCGCTTCTTCTTTGGCAAGGGCATTGTCGAGGAACTGCTCGCCCAGCTGCGCATCGAGAAGGTTCGCTTCCGTCCCGTCGAGGGCGAGGGCTATGCCTTCCTGCAGCCGGGTCGTGCGGCCGAGGTTCTGTCCGGCGGCACCGTACTGGGCTGGGTCGGCGAGATTCACCCCAAGGCGCGCGAGGCGATGGGCATCGATGAGGTTGTCGTTGCCTTTGAGCTCGATCTGGACAAGCTGATCAAGGGTGCCCGCAACCAGGAGAACTACCGCGAGTTCTCGCAGTACCCGGCTGTTGAACACGACCTTGCTATCGTGGTCGACAACGCTGTGACCTGCGAGGATCTTGAGCGCCGTATTACCAGCGCCGGCGGCAAGCTGCTCGAGGGCGTGCGCCTGTTCGATGTCTACCGCGATCCCATCCGCATCGGAGCAGGCAAGAAGTCCATGGCCTTTGCGCTTACGTATCGCTCCGACGATCACACGCTCACCAGCGAAGAGGTCGAGAAGGCGCACCAGAAGATTGTCACCAAGGTGTGCAAGGGCGTAAACGGCGAGGTCCGCGGCTAGGGCTTGCGCTGGGGGCGTAGGGCCTGATGGCGGTTGTTGTGGGCCCTGCGTGACCGCGGTGTTCGGAATAAGGCACCGTTGAGCCTGCATATATGACACGCGCATTACATAACGGCGTGCTGCTTTGTCGGCAGCGCGCCGTTTTGCTATGATAGCCCGCGGCGTGTTACGAATCTGACAATGCGTAACACTGACAAGGTGATTTAAGCGGCGTTGCAATTCTGTGCGCCGATAATCGGGAGGCGTACATGCACATTCCAGATAATTATCTGTCCCCGCAGACCGATGCCGTCATGGCAGTGGCGATGGTGCCCGTTTGGGTTCACTGCATCAAGAAGGTGCGCGCCACGCTCGATCGCGAGCATATGGCTTTCCTGGGCATCTGCGCCGCGTTCTCCTTCTTGCTCATGATGTTTAACGTGCCGCTGCCCGGCGGCACCACGGGTCACGCCGTCGGCGGCGCGCTCATCGCGCTGCTGCTGGGTCCCGAGGCCGCGGCTATCGCTGTCTCGGTCGCGCTGGCGCTGCAGGCGCTGCTGTTTGGCGACGGTGGCATCCTGTCCTTTGGCGCCAACTGCTTTAACATGGCCTTTGTGCTGCCGTTTGCCGCTGCTATCGTGTTCCGTGCACTCAACAGCCGTTTGCACGACAAGAGCTGGGGCACCTCGGTTTCGGCCATCGTAAGCGGCTGGGTCGGCCTGTGCCTGGCGGCCCTGTGCGCGGCAATCGAGTTTGGTATTCAGCCGATGCTCTTTACCAACGCTTCGGGCGCGCCGCTGTACTGCCCCTTCCCGCTGTCTGTTTCCATTCCTGCCATGCTGATCCCGCATATGCTGGTTGCCGGCGTGGTCGAGGGCGTGGCGACGGCCGCCATCTACGGTTTCATTAAGAAGACGGCGCCGAGCGTTATCGTCGGGCCCGAGGCCGTCGATGGCCAGCTTGCTGCCGAGGGCGCTGCTGCCAAGAAGACCTCGCTGGTCCCCACGCTCATTCTGGTCGCCGTGCTTGTCGTGGCCACGCCGCTGGGCCTGCTGGCCACGGGTGACGCCTGGGGCGAGTGGGACGCTGAGGGCGCCGCGACCGCCGTCCAGGAGGCTGGCGACGACAGCCTGCAGGCTTCAGTCGGCCTCGATACCCCGACCTTTGCCGATGCGCTGCCCACGGGCGATTATCTGCAGGCCTATTCCGAGGAACAAGGTCTTGGCTTTGCCGGCCAGGCTGCGATGTATATTCTTTCGGGTGTGATTGGCGTGGCGGTGCTCACCATCGTATTCCGCCTGGTCTCGCTGACGGTCAAGGAAAGCGGTGCTCATGGCAAGAGCCGAGCTGCCTAGCTGGCTTGCGGTCGAGCAGCGTTACGAGCCCGCGGGGGCTCGGCATCGTGTGATGCAAAAGAATGTCCTGCACCTGGCGAGCCTGCTTGAGCGGGTTCGCCTGGGTGGAGGTGCGCACGAGGGCGGGTCGATGGTCGACCGCGCCCTTTCTTGCGTTTCGGCTCCGGTGCGTCTGGTGGGGATGTTCGTTTGCGTCCTGTGCGTGTGTCTGACGCAAAGCCCGCTGTACCTCATGTTGATGGCGGCCATTGCGCTGGTGCTCGTTGCCGTGCGCCCCGTACGCGGACTGCGCGCGACTTTTGTGCCGGCGTTGGCTGCCGCGGGGCTCGCGGTGGTTCTGGCGCTGCCCGCCTTGCTGCTGGACGCTTCTGCCGCGGGCGCCATGCTCAAGATTGCACTCAAGACCTTCATTAATGTGTCGCTGGTGCTGGGCGTTTCGTGGACCCTCACGTGGAGTCGCATGTCGGCGGCGCTCAAGATGCTGCATCTACCCGACGAAGTTATCTTTACGTTTGATATGGCGCTCAAGCACATCGAGGTGCTGGGACGCACGGCGCACGATCTGTGCGAATCGGTCATGCTGCGCAGCGTTGGCCGTGCGCCTGAGGGATTTTCGCGTACCGATTCGATCGCGGGTATCATGGGCATGACCTTTATCAAGGCGATGGAATGCAGCCGCGCGATGGACGAGGCTATGCTGTGCCGCGGCTTTGCCGGTACGTATCCGGCGCCCGCGCGCGCCGGGTTTGGCTGGCGCGATGCGGTCTATGCGGCCGGCGTGGCGCTGCTGGCAGTGTTGTGCGCCGTGCTGTAGGCGCTGCTGGTTCCGGCTGGGGATGCAAATAGGGAAGGGCGACGTTTTGACGATCGATATGGATAGTGCGGCGGGCACGAACGGTGCGGGCGGCGCCGAGGTTGCGCCGCTCATCGAGCTGCGCAACGTGGTGTTCTCCTATGCGGGGCATACGGTTGTCGATGGCGTGTCGCTGCAGGTCGATCGTGGCGAACTCGTTGCCCTGCTCGGTCCCAACGGCTGCGGTAAGACGACGATCATGCGCCTTATTAACGGCCTTGAACTCGCGGACGCAGGGGCATACCTGTTTGACGGGCATGTGATCGATGCGGCGTTTCTAAAGGATTCCGCTGTCGCTCAGCGTTTTCATCAGCGCGTGGGCTTTGTGTTCCAGAATGCCGACGCCCAGCTGTTCTGCGCTACGGTGGGCGAGGAAGTTGCTTTTGGTCCCGCGCAGATGGGGCTGCCGGCAGACGAGCTCGAGCACCGCGTGCGCGATGCCATGGGGCTGTTCCAGGTTGCCGACCTTGCCGACGCCTCTCCCTATCAGCTCTCGGGCGGGCAAAAGAAGCGTGTGGCACTGGCTGCCGTCGTGTCGATGAACCCCGATATCCTGGTGCTCGACGAGCCTACTAACGGACTTGACGAGGACTCTTGCGACATCGTGGTCAACTTCCTACTGGCCTATGTTGCTGCCGGTAAGACGGTCTTGATGAGCACACATCACCAAGATTTGGTGCGCCGCCTGGGGGCCCGTGCCATCTATATCGATCGATATCACCATGTGGTCGAGGCGCCTTCGCCGTCGTATGGAACCGAAAGCGGTGCTACGGACTAGATGCTGCGTAGAGCGTGCGTAGCCGCTCGCGCGGCTTTGCCGTGATGGTATAGTTATCCAGGTTTTTATGGGGGTGGCTATGCCAAGCTGGAACATTCATATCGCTCAGACGGAGCGTTTGCTGGAGCGCACTGGTGCGCTTGCCAAGAGCGTTCGCGACCGCAATGCCTTTTTGTTTGGCTGCGTGGTTCCGGATATCTTCGTGGGCTATATGGTCCCTGGCATCGCCGATCCCATCCCGTACCGCATTACGCACTTTGCAAAGCCCGAGCCTATCCCTAAGCCGCGCGAGCACGAGTTCTGGGATACCTATGTGGCACCGTTGCTTAAAAGTTCGCCCACCGGTGCGCCGGCCGCGGCGACCTCGATTATCGAGGAACGCGAGCGGCTGAACCGCGTGCACTATCCCCAGCGCTACAAGGATGCCGAGCCGGTTGTCGGTCCCGGCGCCTGTGAGTTCTCGCTTGCGTCCGAAGATGTGGCGCAGTCGTTGCTCGATTTGACGCTGGGCGTCTGGTCGCATCTGGTGGCCGATACCGTATGGAACACGCGTGTGAATCAGTACCTGGAGGCGCACGGCGGCAAGCCGTGTGAGGAGTTCCGCATTAAAAAGCAAGGCGACTTTGACTGGTTTGGCAAGACGCTGGGCATTGTCTCCATCCCGCGCGCGACCGATCGCCTGTATACCGCTGCGACGCGTTTTGGGCAGTATCCCATCCATAAGGAGTATGTGCTCAAGACCATCGGCGTCATGCACGAGATTGTACGCGAAAACCCCGGCGAGCCCGATCATCCGCCGTATCGCCTGTTAACCGAGGAGTTTTTCGATGCAACGTTTACCGAGGTCGTCGAGCTAACCGAGGCAGGCTTTGCGGCTCGCGTTGCTGCACCTGACGTTCCTGCAGTCCCCCTGATCGCTAGCTGCTAGCCGGCCGGCTTAACGGAGAACAGTTCATCCCAATTGACCAACAGCTCCCGTCGCAGGGCATCTTCGGTGGTGCGTTCCTGATCGGTCTTTGGGATGTAGGGGAGTCCCGTCTTTTTATGAATGAGCTCGGCGATGTTGTTAAAGCTCTTTGTGTCCTTGATTTGCTCATAGGTTATCTGGATAACGTCATAGCCCATGCTGGTGAGGGCGGTGGTGCGCTCGGCATCGGAGAGACTTGCCGCTTCGCCATCGTGGGCGGAGCGGCCTTGGCATTCAAGGATGACGCCCATGCTGTCGGTGGCGCTTTCGATGAGGATATCGGCGTAGCAGCAGGTTTTGTCATACAGCGAACGCGCGGCTTCGCTGAGCGGGATGCGCGCGTTATTGGTGATGTCGATGCCCAGACCGCCCTCATCGCGGGGGAGCGAGATGAGAATTGACGTCTGGACTTCAAAGGGCGAGGCGGTCTGTCCTGTCATGCGTTCGGCGGCCCAGCGGAGCTGCTTAACGCCGCGCAGGCCTGCGGCCTGCTTGGCGAACGCGGCGATATCCGCTGCGGTAAGAAGCGGCGTGCGCTTCCACAAGTTGGTGTCATTGCCCTTGGTGTCGTTAACTCGCTCCCAGCCGCAGCTGGGCGGAATGAGCTTAAGCGAAATAGCTTCATCGAGTTGTTGTTGCGTTCGCTCGCAGGGCTTAAACACTGCAAAGGAGCCGCACATCTCGTAGCAAGCCATGAGTAACTGGCTGCGTGAGACCTGCGTGGCAAGGGTGAGCAGCGTGAACTCCGGGGACGTGACATCAAATCCATGCTCAGTCTGCCTAAACGACCCGGGAGGTGGCTCTTGGGTCAGGAGGTGTGACTTGAACAAACTCCGTGATCCGACTTGCTCGCGACTGAACACAAATCGATGAAGCGGCATATGAAGAAGGTCTTCAACAAGCGCATGGTTCCCAAGGGCGCAACACCTGCGATCCATGTTGTCTAGACTGACAGCGGGGTAAAGTCCTAATACCTGCGGCGGGATACGGTAATAGTTAAAGGCGGATTGACCGCATAGCGTCAGGTCCATGACGTCCTCCTGGTCGAAATATGCTTTTGGACCGTGCGATGCCAGTGTCAATTCGGAAGTATGCGGCAAAATCTAAACCCTGTGAGCAGACCTGGCTTTTGAGGCTAGTTTATCAGGCATTTTGTTGCGAAAAAACGAGGTGTGCTCGGAGGTCTCAGAATTTGCCGCATACTTCCGAAAACCAGGTCGATCTGACTCTTGCTAAAACGATTTAGCAGTGTCGGTTAAGGTGTGGGTTTGCCACCGGGCGAACACTTTTAGCGCTTGCGACTTTATTTTTGGGCCTCGAAGGGTGGATTTCGCGCTTTTGGTAAAGAAATGAGTGCGTGTTTTGCCGTGCGCCGGCATTGGCACAGAAAAAGGGCCCGGAAGGCAATGCCTTCCGGGCCCTTTGCAATGCAAGTGTGCTTGCAAGTGCGTTTTAGCGCACCTGAGCGACGTAAGCAACGTTGGTCGAGGAGACCTTGTCCTCGAGCTGGACGCTCATGCGGGGATCGCCGGCGGTAGCGACGGTCAGGTCTCCGGCCTCGACGTAGCCGAGCTCCTTAGCAGTCTCGATCGCCTTGACGATCGTGCCGTTGACGGTGCCCTGGGTAATCTCGGCCTGGTGCGGGATAACGCCCCAGTACATGATCATCTGCTGGACGGCCCACTCGTGGCGGGAGAACGCGCAGATCGGCATGTTGGGACGGAAGTGCGAAATCAGGCGAGCGGTACGACCGGTGGTCGTCGGCACGGTGATGCACTTGGCGCCAACGGTGGTGGCCATGTTCACGGCGGACATACCCACAACGTTGTTGACGACGCGGGTGCCGTGAGCGTCAGCCGGAACCTCGAGCGGAGCGTGAGCCGGGAGGTATTTCTCGGTCTCGAGAGCAATGCTGGCCTGCATCTTGACGGCCTCGACCGGGTACTTGCCGGCAGCGGACTCGCCGGACAGCATGACGGCGTCGGTGCCGTCGTAAATGGCGTTAGCAACGTCGGCAACCTCGGCGCGCGTCGGGCGCGGGTTCTGCTGCATGGAGTCGAGCATCTGCGTAGCGGTGATAACGGGCTTGTAGGCCGCGTTGCACTTAGCGATGATCTCCTTCTGGATGTGGGGAACGAGCTCGGGCTTGATCTCGATGCCCAGGTCGCCACGGGCGACCATGATACCGTCGGAAGCCTCGAGGATCTCGTCGAAGTTCTCGACGCCCAGGGCGCACTCGATCTTCGGGAAGATCGTCACGTGCTCGCCACCGTTCTCGCGGCAAAGCTCGCGGATGCCGCGGACGGACTCGCCGTCACGGATGAAGGAAGCGGCGATGTAGTCGATGTTCTCGGTCAGGCCAAAGAGGATGTCCTGACGATCGCGCTCGGTGATGGCGGGCAGCGAGATGTTGACGTTGGGCATGTTGACGCCCTTGCGCTCGCCAATCAGGCCGTCGTTCTTGACGACGCAGGTCATGTCCTGGCCGTCGACGGACTCGACCTCGAGGGCAACCAGACCGTCATCGATCAGGATGAGGGAGCCCTTCTCGACCTCGGAGGGCAGAGCCAGGTAGTCGAGGGAGATGTGCTCAGCGGTGCCGTGGAAATCCTCGGACGTGGGCTGAGCGGTGACGACGATCTTGTCGCCGGTCTTGACGGCAACCTTCTTGCCGTCGACCAAAAGGCCGGTACGGACCTCGGGGCCCTTGGTGTCGAGCAGGATGCCGACGGGCATGCCGAGCTCCTTGGAAATACGACGGACGCGCTCGATGCGACCGTGGTGCTCGTCGTAGGATCCGTGCGAGAAGTTAAAACGGGCGACGTTCATGCCCGCCTTGATCATCTCGCGGATGGTCTCGTCGCTATCGCAGGCGGGACCCATGGTGCATACAATCTTAGTGCGCTTGTACATTCAGACCTCCATCTGACATCGTCTTGCGCTGATAGATAAACCATAAGAAATAAAACTGAGATGATTATAACGAAATGCCGACCGAATACCCCAAAAAATCGACCGTATGCCGAATTAGAAGTTCATTTTTTGCGGAAAAACGGTATATGCAAAAATTTTACCAACCGTTCTAACCGCTGCTATCTGGGCGATATTTTAGTTCGATGATGCGCCGAAGAAAAAACGTTTTATCAATCTTGAGCATCACACTGTCTGCACCGTTGCGCCTGTGCCGTGTTTCCAGATGGAATGTTTTGGCTAGACGCGTCGCTTTGGGGTACCATAGCTCCACTATCAACTGCCGCTCAGCACGGCAGCCTTGATGAGCCCTTGCCCTTCTCCTGGGAATTATGATCGGGCAT
>URXE01000071.1 GCA_900551815.1 uncultured Collinsella sp. | reverse complement strand
ACCTCGCCCTCGACGTTCTCGCCGGAGTTGAACTTCTCCTCGATGCGGTTCCAAGCACGCTCGTACTCGGCACGCTTCTTGGACAGGACCAGACGACCGTCCTTGTCCTCCTTCTGGAGAACCAGGGCCTCGATGGGATCACCGAGTGCAACGATGTCTGCAGGGTTAGCGTCCTTGCGGATGGACAGCTCGCGGACCGGGATAACGCCCTCGGACTTGAATCCGATGTCAACGAGCACCTCGTCATGCTCGATCTTAACGACAGTGCCGTTAACGAGATCGCCCTCATCAAAGTCGGTAATCGTACCGTCGATGAGGTTGTTCATCTCCTCCTCATTGACATCGTCAAGAGAGAAAATGGACGAGTTCTGAATCTCACTCAAAGGTGGACCCCTTTCGAACTACGGGGCCCCGATTGCTAGGACCTACAGAAGGGTGCGACAAGCACACAACGTTTAGGAACACTCGGGAGCCGACAGATACTAATGTGACGCTTATGCAATCACGTTCGTATAGGTTACGGGGAAATGAGTTCGATTTCAAGCGTGAACTGCGTTTTTTTACTCGTGTGGAGACTTTTTCGTAATCTTATGGACGACCGTCTCCACAACTTGACGATAAGCAGTTTGCCCATACACCTTTAGGGTAAAGTATCCGGAGCCAACGATTCTGGAACGATTTTTCGAGAAAGGTGCCCGCGTGCTCAAAGCAGTCGTTTTCGATATGGACGAAACGCTTCTTAGCATCAACCTCAATGCATTCATCCTTCGATATTTTAAGGATGTCTCGTCGATGCTCGCGGACATCGGGCGACGCAGCCGAGGTGGCACGATGGCACGCCTGGGTACGATCCTGGTCGACCTCAACGCCAATCGTCGAAGCGGCACGGATAATCGCACCAATCTGGAGTTCTACCAAGAAGAGGTTGAGCGCCGGTGCGGCATTTGCCTCTCGGACCCACTTATCTACGAGGCGTTTACCTACTACGACCGCGAAGTTCTTCCGTACAAGAACGACGATGTCATCAACGCCCACGCCATGCCGGGCGCACACGCCGCGCTTCAGGCCGTACAGGACGCAGGACTGCGCTGCGCGCTCTTCACCAACCCCAGCTTTCCGCAGGGGGCCATCGAGTGCCGCATGGGTTGGGGCGACCTGACCGACGCCCCCTTTGAGCTCGTCACGCACATGGGAAACACCACCCGCTGCAAGCCCGATGCCACCTACTATCTAGAGCAGCTTCAGGTGATGGGGCTCGAGCCGCACGAGGTCCTCATGGTGGGCAACGATCCCAAGCGCGACTTCCCCAGCCCCGCCTGCGGCATTCAGACTGCCTATGTGGGCCAAGGCAAGCCCAGCCGAGCCACCTGGCGCGGAACCATGGAAGACTTCGCCCGCGACTTTAACGCCGTAATCGAAGCCTTCTACGAACACCAAGTAGCCGACGAACTGTCATAGCCAATAGAACAACAAACAAAGATAACGCCGATGTTTTGGCAACGACAGCGAAAGCCCGCCAGAGCTAGCAAGGTGCCTTGAAACAAGGTGACATTGATCTTTTGATCATGTCACCGAAGTTGAAAGGCAGATTGCCGCTCTGGCGGGCTTGCAGCGTCGGCCGGTCCGCCGTTCGGCAGAACGGCGGAACCTCGGGCGCAGCGTCGACTGGTTACGCGGTTTGGTAAAACCGCGTAACTAACAGACTCGAGTCTTGCCGATCATGATGTTGAGGATCTCGACGTCGGTATCTTTCATACCCACACGGCCCACGTAGCCCATGCTGGCGATTGTCTGCTCGACGGTATCCTGGATCAGGCCCTCACCGGCACGGAAGCCGCGGCCCTGCATGGCCATATCGTGGCCCAGAATCGCCGCATCAACGGCAGCGGAAATCTTGGCGGCACAGCTTGCCTTGGCGCCATCGCACACGATGCCGCCCACGTTACCGAGCGTGTTCGAAACCGTCGCGCCAATCTGCTCGCGCGTGCCACCACACAGCCAGGTAATCGCGGCACCGGCACCGCATGCGGCGCAAATAGCACCGCAAAACGCCGAGAGCGCACCAATATAGCTCTTGATATGCACGGCGATCAGATCAGAAAGCATCACAGCGCGCACCAGGCGATCATGGTCGCAGCGCAAATACTCGGCATACTCCATAACGGGCAAGGCACAGGTAATGCCCTGATTGCCCGAGCCGCACACGATGGCGACCGGCAGCGCGCAGCCGTTCATGCGGGCATCGGACCCGGCGGCCGCACGGGCACGGGCACGGCAGGCGACGTCATCGGCACGAGCGCCCAGCAGCGTACGGCCCACCTCGGCGCCCCAAGCGTGCGCCAGGCCCTCGGCACTGATCGCACCGTTCAGCTCAATCTGACGCTCAACGGCAGCGCGGGCGTCCTCAATGTCACCGTCCTCGATAAAGTCGATGATGGACTCAATGCTCATAGGGGTATCGGCGTTATCTGCCGCACGCTCGGCCACAACGCGCTCGGCGCAGGCGGCACACTCCCCCGCCGACTTGCCGCATACCGGAATACCGTCGAGCGTATGGCACGTGACATTGGTGTGGTGGTCGGTAATCTCGACGACCGCGGCATGGCCCTCGGCCGTTGCGGTCACCTTGATGTAGAGGTTGGGCACACCCTCGACAAGCGACACATCGCAGTAACCGGCATCGGCGAGAAGCTCGGACACGCGAGCACGGTCTTCGTCGTTAACGCTCTCGAGCACCTCGAGTGCGCTCTTGGCGTCACCGCCCACGGCACCCAGCACGGCCGCCGCTTCAATACCGTGCATGCCGCCCGAGTTGGGCACGGTCACGCTCTTAACGTTCTTGATGATGTTGCCCGAGCAGGCAACGTCCATATGATCGGGTTCGCAACCGAGCGTCTGGCTCGCCAGCGCCGCTGCATAGGCAACGGCAATGGGCTCGGTGCAGCCGAGCGCACAGACAAGCTCGCGGTTCAAAACATCGCAAAACGCGGTATCACGAAGGGAATCGGCAGGCATAGGTATCTCCTACTTGTATAAAGGGCTGGTCTCTCGATAATAGTTAGCTCTTTTATTTGATAACAATGCATCAAAAACCGCAACCCAAGTTCCGGCGGACGGCGTTCAAGCGCAAACTGACGGCATTAATTCATGAGAAGTAAGTCTTGTTGCATGCTAAAGCGTTTGACCAAAAAACGCCCGAGCGTTTACACAAAAGTCGCGCTATCATGCAGTCGAACGCGGTAAAACCTTTAGCAATTCCACCGCACGGACCAGAGAGGAACCACTCATGAAGATTGGTATCGGCAACGACCATGCCGCCGTCGAGCTCAAGAACATCATCTCCGAGCACCTGAAGGAGCGCAGCTGCGAGGTCGTGAACTTTGGCACCGACACCTCCGAGAGCTTTGATTACCCCATCGCCGGCTACAAGGTGGGTAAGGCCGTTGCCAACGGCGATGTTGACCTGGGCATCCTGATCTGCGGCACCGGCGTCGGGATCAGCCTGGCCGCCAATAAGGTCGAGGGCGTTCGCGCCGTCGTGTGCTCCGAGCCCTTCAGCGCCAAGCTCTCGCGCATGCACAACAACACCAACGTGCTCGCCTTTGGCGCCCGCGTCGTGGGCTCCGAGCTCGCCAAGATGATTGTCGACGAGTGGCTCGACGCCGAGTTTGAGGGCGGTCGTCACGAGCGTCGCGTTAACCTCCTCAACGAGATCGACCACACGCGCGGCCTCAAGGTCGTCGACGAGGCCTAAACTACTCAGTGCCACAAGCTAACAGCAGGGGCCCGCTCGGAACACATGTCCGAGCGGGCCCCTTCATAGATTTTGGAATAAAAAGGGCGCCGCGGATGGAATTCCGCAGCGCCCAAGCCACACGCTAACAGCTTTAAGGAGTCAAAGCTGGTTTAGCCAAAAAAGCGCTTGATCTCGATCTCGGCGTTCTCCAGGCAGTCGGAGCCGTGGATCACGTTGGCGTTGACATCGACAGCAAAGTCGCCGCGAATGGTGCCGGGGGCAGCATCAAGCGGGTTAGTAGCGCCCATAAGGGTGCGCATCTTGGAGACAGCGGAGAGACCAGAAACGACCATCTTGACGACCGGACCGCTCGTCATAAAGTCGCAGAGACTGCCAAAGAAGGGCTTGTCGGCCAGATGGGCGTAGTGCTCCTCGACGGTAGCGCGCTCGAGCGTGGTCATCTCCATGCGCTCGATGACAAGGCCGCTGCGCTCAATGCGAGCAACGATCTCGCCGATCTTGCGGTCGCGCACGGCGTCGGGCTTAATCATGATGAAAGTCTTCTCGATAGCCATAAGGTAGCCTTTCAAGTAGGTTCGCGCGTGCCCAAGTCCCATTCCGGCACCCGCCTGGACTGCATCGTAACAGAGTTTTAGCTGCAGTTAAACAAAAAGCTGTTTATTGAAACGCTGCAATTTATTAAAACGCTCCATATGTGTCACTTCTGTTTCGAAGCCCGATTAGAGTACCATCCGACCGCCCATCAACCGCATCGAACCGAGCGGACGGTCGGTTGTCGCCCGTGAACGCACCCCCTTCACAACCTGCCCAAAGGTCCTACAGAAGTTCTCGACAAGCCCCTCCCCCATAGCAACAAAATACGGACACCCACATCAGCAGGCGCCCGTAAAAGCAAAACGATTTATCAATAAATGGACAATGCGGCTTCAGCCAAACCTCTACTTTGCCCCGTGACCCATCTCGACGACCTTGGTCAGCGATCCAAACACGCCCTCGTCGGCCACGAGCTGTGCCTCGGCACGCTGCAGCTGCACGGAAACGGCGGCAGGAGCGGTGCCTCCCTCGGTCGTGCGCGCGGCGACAATCGACGGGATGTCAAGCGCCTCGGTAATGTCGCGCTCAAAGAGCGGGCTTGCCTCCTGGAACACCTCAAACGGCAGGTCCTCAAGATTGCAGCCGCGCTTCTCGCACATCAGGACCAGATGGCCCACCACGGCATGTGCCTCGCGGAACGGCAGACCACGCTTGGCCAGGTAATCGGCAACATCGGTAGCGGCAAGGTGCCCCACGCCGCACTCGCGCGCCATGGCATCCTCGTTGACGGTCCAAGTCGAAATCATTCCGGCCATAAGCGACAGACACTGCATGAGCGTGTGAGCGGTATCGAGCGCGCCCTCCTTGTCCTCCTGCAAGTCCTTGTTATAAGCAAGCGGCAGGCCCTTCATGGTCACGAGCAGCTGCACCAGGTTGCCATAGACACGGCCGCTCTTGCCGCGAATAAGCTCGGCAAAGTCGGGATTCTTCTTCTGCGGCATGATGGACGAGCCGGTGGAGTACGAGTCGGAAAGCGCGATAAAGCCAAATTCAGAGCTCGACCACAGCACGATCTCCTCGGAAAGACGCGACAGGTGCATGGCCATGACGGAGCCGGCGTAATGCAGATCGAGCAGGAAATCACGGTCGGAAACCGCATCGAGCGAGTTGGGAATCACGCCCGCAAAGCCAAGTTCAGCAGCCGTCATCTGGCGATCGAGCGGATAGCTCGTACCGGCAAGCGCGGCAGCACCCAGCGGGCAGTTGTCGGCGGCATCAAAGGCGGCCTTCAGGCGTGTAAAGTCGCGCGCGAACATCCAGGAATACGCCAGCAGATGATGCGACAGCAGCACGGGCTGAGCGTGCTGCATATGCGTGTAACCCGGCAGAATCACCTTGTCGTACTTCTTGGCCGCATCCACCAGCACATGGCGCAGCTCAAGATTGGCCTCCATGAGCTCCTTGGCCAGAGCCTTGACGCCCAGGCGCGTGTCGGTCGCCACCTGGTCGTTGCGCGAACGCCCGGTATGCAAGCGCTTACCGGCCTCACCGATGCGACGCGTCAGCTCGCTCTCGATAGACATATGAATGTCCTCGTCGTTGATATCGAAGGTAAAGTTGCCGGCATCGATATCCTGCTCGATTCCGGTCAGGCCCTCGGCAATCGCCTGCTCGTCCTCGGCACTGATGATGCCTTGGGCGGCCAGCATCTTGGCATGTGCCTTAGAGCCGGCGATATCCTGCTTATAGAGATGTTTGTCGACCGGCAGCGACGCGCCAAACTCCTGCGTGACCTCGGCCACGCCCGCCTCAAAACGACCGCCCCAAAGAGCCATGGGATCGTCCCCTTTCATCAAATACCAAACGAAGCGCCCAAAGCAATGCGCCATGTCGCTAAAGCGATTTACCAACCGCTAGTTTTGCACATTCCCCACTGCATGCGGGGCCATGTAGCTAATTTGCAAAGAAGTGACGCACCATGCACTTGGCGCCCAACGTCTCCCTCCGGATGTTGCCCTGCGAACCGTCGATCCAGGCCTTCAGGCCCATAGGGACGTCCTCGACCTTTGCAGCATCGAGCTCGGGCGCGAGAGCAAGTAAAGCATGCGCGATAGCATTGAACATAATGGATACTCCTCATATATATAGGTGCAGAGCCGCCAAATTGATAGAAGGAGCCCCGCCGGACAACCCCGGCGGGGCTCGGACTCAGCCGCAGTCGCGGCATCATATATGCGGGCGGAACGTAGGGGCCACCGATGTTAAGAAGTGTCAGCAAGCATAACGAAAGGTAGGGACCCCATGCGCCCGTTATGTATCACGCGGATGGGCCGCGCGGATACCAAGGGAAGGAAGACTTAAGCCTGAGCGGCAGCAGAGCTGGGACCCTGGACCTTGGCCCACGTCTTGAGCGACAGCGTATCGATCTCGATAAAGCCGGCGCTGGCCTTCTCGTCAAACGTGGTGTCGCGGTCGTAGGTAGCCAGACCGTAGTCGTAGAGGCTGAAGGGGCTCTTGCGGCCGACGACATGGCAGTTGCCCTTAAAGAACTTCAGACGGACGGTGCCGGTCACGAACTTCTGGGTATCGGCCATAAAGGCGTCGAGCGCGTTCTTGAGCGGGCTGTACCACTGGCCGTTATACACGGCGGTGGCCCAATCCTGCTCGAGCTTGATCTTGGTCTTGAGCAGGTCACCCTCGACGCAGATGTCCTCGAGCGCCTTGTGGGCGGTAATGAGCGTCAGGGCGCCGGGAACCTCGTAGCACTCGCGGCTCTTGAGGCCCACCAGACGATCCTCGACCAGGTCGAGACGGCCAAAGCCGTTGTCGCCGGAGATCTTGTTGAGCGCGATGACGATCTCGGAGAGCTTCATCTTCTTACCGTCGACGGCGACGGGCTTGCCGGCCTCAAACTCAATCTCGGTATACGTCGGGGTATCGGGCGTGTCCTCGGGATTCTTGGTCATAACCCAGGCGTCGTCGAGCGGCTCGTTCCAGGGATCCTCCAGGTGGCCGCACTCAATGGCACGACCCCACAGGTTGTCGTCGATGGAATAGGGGTTGTCGTTGGCGCCCTCGGGAACCGGCACGTTGTGGGCGTGGGCATAGGCGACCTCGTCGGGACGGCACTTCAAATCCCACTCGCGAACCGGGGCGATAACCTTGAGCTCGGGGTCGAGGGCCTTGACGGCAGCCTCAAAACGAACCTGGTCGTTACCCTTGCCGGTGCAGCCGTGGGCGACGTAGGTCGCGCCAAACTCGTGAGCGACCTCGACGAGCTTCTTGGCAAGCAGCGGACGAGACAGGGCGGAGAGCAGCGGGTACTTGTTCTCGTACATGGAGTTGGCGGCGATGGCCTTAGTCAGGAACTCATCGGAGAACTCGTCGCGCAGGTCGAGCACCTGGCAATCAAGAACGCCCAGGTTGAGCGCCTTCTGCTTCTTAGCATCCAGGCCGGTCTCCTCCTGGCCCACGTTGCCGCAGACGCAAACGACATCGAGATTCTTCTCGTCCTGGAGCCACTTGACACATACGGATGTATCAAGACCACCGGAATATGCGAGAACGACTTTTTCCTTGCTCATGGCTGTTTCCTTTCGCCCTTGGTAGCTAGTTAGAACATCGGTCAGTTGCAAGTCATTTCAAGGTCATATACCGTGCAATATCAGGTTAAATAGCAAAAATCAGCACATACATGCCCTAGAAACATGCAGCAATGTCGTGCTAAAACCCAACGACCTCAAAATGACTCTGTTGAGGCAATTCGCCCCATGCGGACAGAGACGATTGTTATCGTCGTCGGGAAATTGCGCGCTGGCGTCGGATGGCATTGTCTGCAGTGGTGATGATCTTTACGAACTGCATCTGCCTCTCCTTTCACGTATCGCCGGGCGCAATTCTAATATCGTAAACGGTACCTTTTCATCGGTAAGCGGTTGTTTTTCCGTCTCCGTTTTCGATGGTCGCTATATTACGCTAAAATGCCTGCTGCACAAGCGACAAATTCAAATTTCTGAAAAGTTTTTTCATTAGTTTGTGAAATGCAGTGCAAATACGCTGCGTTCCTGCGAAAATACGCCTGACTACGAGTTGATGGTTATAACATCTGAAACAATTTCGAAACGAAAGGCTCGCTTTTATGCAAACTTACGAATCGGACGCCAATATTGGAAACATTAAGATTCTCGCCGTTGATATGGACAAGACGCTTCTCACCGACGAGCGCGTGCTACCTCAGGGTCTTGATGAGCGCCTGGACAAGCTCGCCGAGGCTGGCATCGTGTTCTGCCCCGCTAGCGGACGTCCGGCCCCCAAGCTCGAGGAGATGTTCGAGGGCATCAAGAACCGCCTCGCCTTTTGTCCCGACAACGGAGCCTGCGTCATCTATCGCGGCAACTATATCTATAAGAGCAACATCGATGTGGCGCTGTATCAGCAGGTCTTGAGCCGTGCCTCGGAGGACCCGCGCGCCGTTCCCGTCCTGTGCTGCTTCGACGAGTTCTACGTGCTTGCCCGCGACCATCAGTACCACGACGAGATCAGCGTCTACTACAACACAATCAACTACGTCGACAGCTTTGAGGGCATTGATTTCGAGTCCAACAAGATTTCGGTCTTCTTCCCCGGCTACGACGCCGAGCCCGCTTTCCGCGAGACCTATAGCCCCGAGTTCTCGGACAAGCTCTATGTCACCAATGCCGGCCGCGAGTGGATCGACTTTATGAACCTGGGTGTCGACAAGGGCGCCGGCGTCGCGCATCTGTGCGAGCACCTGGGCATCGATATCGCTGACGCCGCTGCCGCGGGCGATACGTACAATGACATCCCCATGCTGGAGCGCGTCGGTCACAGCTTTATCGTGGACAACGCCGAGGAGCATATGAACGCGCATGCTAAGTGGCGCATTCCGAGCAACAACGACGGGGGCGTACTGACGCTCATCGACGCCATCTTGGCGGCTCGGTAGCCGTCCCATCGGGCCTGGCCGGGCGGCACGGGATAACTTTTCGCTCGGTCAGGTCCTGCGCAAGACGAAAGCCACATTAAGTGGCTTTCTTTGCGTGCGGAATCTAC
>URXE01000070.1 GCA_900551815.1 uncultured Collinsella sp. | reverse complement strand
CGGGATTGGTCAATCTCGGCCGACTATATTTGGCTAAAATAATCCGACGCTAACAATCCATACAATATCGACCATCTCATGTCGATTCCAATTAAGTATTACAAGGTAAAAGAAGTAACAGTTTATAAAAAGAACGAGGATGGTAGCAACTTCGTGGCACTTGCCTCCGGAAGCTATTCCGTTAACACCTCGGATGACACGAAGACTACGGTTGTTATCGGTGGCGAGAATAACCCGACCTTTATCAACAAAATTGAGCCCTATGCCTCTGTCGGCTCCTGGACGCCAGCGGCGACTAAGGTCGTTGAGGGTGGCGAGATGAAGGAGTTCACGCTCGAGTTTGCGGATAACGAAGGGTTCGAGAACGCTGAGAGGGTTACGACTAAGGCCAACGGCAAAAAATCCCAGAAGCTTGATTTCCCAAATA
Source organism: uncultured Collinsella sp. (assembly GCA_900551815.1). GTDB lineage: Bacteria > Actinomycetota > Coriobacteriia > Coriobacteriales > Coriobacteriaceae > Collinsella. The sequence goes on along the minus strand of URXE01000070.1, from coordinate 9,824 downwards.
TTGAGTATGACCTTGCCAGCTTGAAGCAGGGAGACTCTGATGATTCGGGTCGTGGCGCTAAAAAAGACTTCAAGTACTACGTGCGCGAGAGTACAGAGTTTTCGCTGTTCTCGCACTATACGTACGACAAGTCGGTCTATCGATTTGATGTCACGATGAAGGACAAGGAGAACGGTTCAATCGAGGCCGAGAAAGTGACCTTTACCAAAATCAAGGACGCTGACGGTATTGATATCGATCCCAACAAGCAGGTTCCCGTCGCCTTCGACGTCAGCAAGCCCGAGTCCACCCCCACCTTCACCAACACCTACTCCACCACATTGCCCCTTTCTGGTATGTCGGGCGTCACTCTGACGTACCTTGCCGGCGCGGCGGTGCTTTGCGCTGCTGCAGCCTGGATGCACATTCGTCGCAAGGCGAATGCGAAGGGAGGTGAGCGCCGTGAATAAGAAAGTTTGCTCCTTCCCGATCTTGTTTGCGCTGCTTGCCCTCCTGATCGGCACCTGCGCGGTTGTGTTCCCCGCATCCGCGCAGGCCGTGCCGACCTCGACCGGTTCCATCACGGTGAGCGGCACCGTGGCGCGCAGCTACGACGCCTACCAGATCTTTAGCGCCAACGTCGTCGACGGCGACAGCGACGCCAAGATCGCCACCGACCTCGCCTGGGCAAGCGGCGCCGTGCGCGACGCCGCGCTGCCTGTGCTGCACAGCGCCGGCATGCCCAACTCCCAGACCACCGCGCAGGAAGCTGCCGAATGGCTCAACGCCGATTCCCACCTTACGAGCGCGCTGAGCGCACAGCTCGCTCGTTCCCTCCAGAGCCCTGACGCCGCGTCCGTGGCCCTTAACGCGGGCACGGCGTCAGAGCTGCCCTGTGGCTACTGGCTCATCGTCGCCGACGACGACGCCATCGCCCAGGGCGAGGCCGGCACCGCGCCGATCATGGCCCTGGTCGGCGGCAACGCCGTCACCGTCAAGCCCAAGGCCGCGACCCCCAAGGTTGCCAAGCACGTGCTGGAGGACAGCACCGCCGCCTGGCAGAAGGCCGCCGACGCCACGGTCGCCGACGACCTGTACTGGCGCCTCTCGGCCACGGTCCCGGCGGGCCTCACGGCCTACGACACCTATACGGTGCAGCTCGTCGACACCATGAGCGCGGGACTCGACCCCTCCAAGGTGGCCGCGGGCATGCGCGTGTACGTGGCGGCGGGTGCGGACGGCGGCTTTGACGCCGTCTCGACCAGTAAGGACGGGCGCGCCGGCACCGAGCCCGCGAAGGGTTGGACCGACATCACGGCCCAGTGCAAGGTCTCGGTCGACGGTAAGACCTTCACCGTGCGCACCGGCGACCTCATCGCCGCGCTTGACGGGGCCGACGCCTTCACCGCGGGCGTCCGCGTGGTCGCCGTGTACAATGCGCCGCTCAACAGCGCATGCAACCACGGCATTGCCAAGGGCAACCCCAACGAGGTCTACCTGCGCTACCCGCGCTCTCCCTTTGCCGACCAGTCCGGCGACGCCGGCTTCACCCGCACGCCGAGCGACGATGCGTGCGCCTACACCTGGGATCTCGCGCTCACCAAGCGCGGCAGCGATGGCGACAAGCCGCTGCCCGGGGCGGTCCTGAGCATCGCCGACGACCGCGGCCGCACGCTAGCGGCTGACGGCACGTGGGATGCAGAGGGCAAGGCCACCGTCACCACGGGCGAGGACGGTCGCGTGACCGTCTCGGGCGTGGACTCAGGCAAGCTGGAGGTCCGCGAGCTCAAGGCGCCCAAGGGCTACACCGCCTTTGAGGGCACGCGCTCCGTGACGGTCAAGGCTGAGGGCCTGGACGTCGACCAGGTGGCCGCCGCCAAGCCCAAACTCACCATCACGGCTGAGTCGCCCCTGCGCGCCGACAGCGCGGACGGGTCGACGGGCAGTCTGGAGGCGTCGCTCATCAACACGCCCACCGGCACACCCCCTAGCATTATCACCGGAGGCTTTATGCCCTCGACTGGCGATATGGCAATGTACGCCGCGGCCGCCGCAGCGGTCGCCGGAGCCGCGCTCATCGTGGTCGCGCTCCTGGTCAAGCGGGGAGGTGGCAGCCATAAAGAGTAGCTGGCAGCCCCACAGAGAGCGGGGCGAGACGTAACGAAGCAGATGCTAAGGCATAGACAGATGATGATCGATCGAATGAGAACCAACCGGAAAACGGAGGAAAAGAAGATGAGCATGAGCAAGAACATCGCACGCCTGGCAGTAACCGCCGGCCTCACGGCGGCGTTGAGCTTCGGCGGAGTCATGGCGCCGGTCACGATGGCGTTTGCAACTGAGGGTGCCACGGCTACGGCTAATAGCATCAAGATCAATAAGAATGCTGAGAATGGCGATGTGACGTACAAGGCCTACCAAATTTTCGAGGCTGATGTCGTGGATGGGGAAGGCAACTCCGATAAAGTCGTTTCCAATGTCGACTGGGCCGCAAATCTTAAGAATAATGAGCCGGCGAAGAATGCAATCATCACTGCTATCCAGGGCGCAACGAATGGCGATAGCCTTCCTGCAAATCCTTCCGCTCAGAACATTGCCGACTGGTTGAGCGATAGAAATAACGTGAACACTTCTGCTAGCACGCGTCTTGACAAGGATCACGTCCTTAACAAGATAGCTAAAGCTATCATCGACAATAACATTACTCAAACCGGCACCTCATTCAAGGCGGGCGAGACTTTTAATGCTACGAGCAATGGCTACTATCTTTTCGTGACTGATAAAAGCTCGCTGGGTACTCCCCAGAATGCTAAGGCGAATACCGGCACTTCGCCGATTTTCGCTGTTGTTGGTGGTAAGGGCGTGGCTGTCACCGAAAAGACCAGCATTCCTACCGTCGATAAGCAGATTCTCGATGACACTAAGGGCAAGACGGCCGATAACGCTACAACGGATGACTGGAAGAACGTGGGCGACGCCTGGATTGGGCAGGTAATCGACTACAAGTTGACTGGTACTGTTGCGGCCAATATTGCCACGTATACTAAGTACCAGTATGAGTTCCAGGACCATCTCTCTGTTGGACTGAAGGCAGATCAGAGCTCTATTGTTGTTGCTATCAACGGCAAAAAGATTGACGCATCTGGCAATTACACTGTGACGGTTACGGATACTACGGACGACTCAAACAATAAGACGGGTCAAGATTTGAAGGTCTCCTTCGAGGATCTCAAGGCTGCTGCAAATTCCGTGGGTGAGACTCTTGATGGAACCTCCAAGGTCGTTGTGACCTATCGGGCTCAGCTCACCAGCGATGCCGAATACACGGCTGCCGGTAACACCAACAAGGTCAAACTCGTCTATTCCAACGATCCTATGTCGCCTAAGGGTACCGGCACTTCCGAATCAAAGGAAGTCACCGACTATGTCTTCGGCTTCAATATCACCAAGACCGATCCGAATGATTCGAGTGCAAATCTCGTTGCTGGCTTTAAGGTCATAATGATCAAGGAAGGGGCAACTAAAGAAGTCGCTAAATGGCTGAAGCAAGACGGCAGCTTCACCGATGACGAGAACAAAGCTTATACGTTTGAAACCACAGGAACGAATAATACGGTCTCTATTCCTGGCCTTGTTGCAGGCACATATCTGATTTCTGAGAGCAAGACGCCTGCAGGCTACAACACCATCGCAGACTTCGAAATTACGGTGACGCCTACGTACGATCCGACAACCGGTAAACTGACGAATCTCAAGGTAACTGACACCTCTGATATGGTTACCACTGATCTCGATAAAAAAGTTGATTCGACCGAGATCCCCGTCACCATCCAGAACAAGAAGGGCTCTGGTCTCCCGCTGACCGGCCTTAACGGCGTGACCTTCACCTGGATCGCTGGTGGCGCGGTGTTGTGCATCGGCGTGGCGCACCTCATCCGCAGCCGTAAGCAGGCTGAGGAGTCCGAGCAGGACTAACGCTCGCTCACCCATCCCTTTGGCAGGTGGGATGTGATGGCCATGAGACTTGCGGACACTTTTCTCGTCCATCCACGTTCTTGCTTTGCCATTCTCTTTTCGGGGCAGACTCCGCACTGGAGTTTGCCCCGTTTTGTATCTGCGAGCTCGCGCTGCGCTATCCTGCTTGGTACAGCTCTCTAGCGCAACCTGACGAAAGTGGTGTGGCCGATGTCACGTGCAAACAAACACTCCAAGCCCGCGGGCGGCAAGCGCTGCCGCAAGCGACTGCCGCGCTGGGCCGACCGGCTCATCACCATCGTAATCATCCTTATTGGCGTGGGCCTTATGACCTGGCCGTGGATCTTGGACCGGCTCGAGGCCTCGGGCGTGTTCAACCAGATCAGCACCGTGTCCAGCACTGTGGACGCGCTCTCCGAAGAGGAACGCGAGCGCATTCTGCTTCAGGCGCGCTCCTATAACGAGCAACTTGCCGGCGAGGCCACCGAGCTTCCCGCCGAGCAGATCGAGTCCTACGCTCAGCAGCTCATCTTTGACCGTGACCCCATGATGAGTTGGGTCGAGATCCCCTCCATCGACGTGAGTATGCCCATCTACCACGGTACGAGCGAGGAGGTCCTTATGGCGGGCGTCGGCCACCTGGAGGGCACGAGCCTGCCGGTGGGCGGCACCTCGACTCATTGCGTGCTCACCGCGCACTCGGGCATGCGCAACCTGAGCATGTTCGACGACATCCACTCGCTGGAGCCCGGCGACCTGGTGTTGCTGCACACCATGAACAAGACGCTCGCCTACAAGATGGTGGACTCCGAGGTGGTGCTGCCCGAGGAGATGGAGTCGCTGACTATCGAGCCCGGCGCCGACAAGGTGACGCTCGTCACCTGCACGCCCTACGGCGTGAACGACCATCGCCTGCTGGTGCATTGCGTGCGCACCAAGTACAACAAGAAGGACGTCGACAAGCAAAAGTCGCTGGCCGGCCGCCACTGGGGCAAGCGCGAGTTTGCCGTGCTCATCGTGGTCGTGGCCATTGTGCTGTTGCTGCTGGACATCGTGATCCACGCGGTCCGCAAGCGCCGCAAGGCCAAGGCCTCGGCATAAGACATTCTCCAGAACCACCACAATGGGGACAGACACCTTTGTGGTGGTCGGGACTTCCAAACCATCACAACATTCGATGAAAATTGAGATTTTGGCGAAAAGCGTCGAATGTTGTGATGGTTTTCGTTGCGGGCGGGACGGTTTTCATTGTGGACGGTGCGGTTTCGCTGTAGAACCGCCGGCTCGCCACCCTCGTTACGTTTTCGCTGCATTTGGGTAAAGCGCCTGCTCCAAGCCGGCGCTGCCCTGTATACTAGAGCGGTTTAACTGTTATGCGGAAGGGAGCGCCTATGGCACTCAGCGAGAAAGACGTGCGCGGCATCGCCGAGTACGCAAAGATCGCACTGACCGATGACGAGCTCACCCAGATGACGTCCTACATGAACGACGCCGTCCAGATGCTCGAGCCCGTCCTGCAATATGACTTACCCGACGTGGAGCCCACGTTCCATCCCATCGGAAGCCTGTCCAACGTGATGGGCGATGACCTGCGCGAGCCCGAGCGCGATCTGCCGCTCGACGTTGCGCTCGAAAACGCCGGCAGCGTGCGCGACCGCTACTTCCGCGTGCCGTCCATTTTGGGAGAGGGGGAGAGCGAGTAATGGCGCAGAGCTTCGATTCCCTTACCGCCGCTCAGATCGCCGCGGGCGTTGCCGCCGGCGACTTTACCGCTACCGAGGTGGCCCAGGCCTCCCTTGCTGCCATCGAGGCGCGCGAGGGCGGGGTCCAGGCATTCCTGCAGGTGGCGCCCGAGCTTGCGCTCGAGGCCGCCGCGCGCGTGGATGCCGACCGTGCCGCAGGCAAGCCGCTGCCCCCGCTTGCGGGCGTGCCGCTGGCCATTAAGGACAACATGAACCTCGTGGGCACGCGCACCACCTGCGCTTCCCGCATGCTCGAGAACTACCAGAGTGTCTACACCGCCACCTGCGTCCAGCGCATGCTCGATGCCGGCTGTCTGCCCATGGGCAAGGCCAACATGGACGAGTTCGCCTTTGGCAGCTCTACCGAGAGCTCGGCGTTCCACCGCACCAACAACCCCTGGGATACCGAGCGCGTGCCCGGCGGCTCTTCGGGTGGCTCCGCTGCCGCCGTCGCCGCGGGCGAGGTCGCGCTCTCGCTGGGCTCGGACACTGGCGGCTCCATTCGCCAGCCGGCGTCGCTGTGCGGTGTGGTGGGCTTTAAGCCCACGTATGGCGCCGTGAGCCGTTACGGCGTGGTTGCCTTTGGCTCGTCGCTCGACCAGGTGGGCCCCTTTGGCCGCACGGTCGAGGATGTCGCGCTGGCCATGAACGCGCTTACCGGCGCGGGCCACGATCCGTACGACTGCACTAGCCAGGATTGCGCCGTCGACTTTGCCGAGCATCTCAACGACAGCATCGAGGGCAAGCGCGTGGGCATCATTCCTGCGTTTATGGAGGCCGAGGGCCTGACGCCCGAGGTCAAGGCCGCTGTTCAGCGCGCCGCTCAGGAGCTGCAGAACCAAGGCGCCGAGCTGGTCGAGGTCGACCTGCCGCACCTGGACGCCGCCATCGCCGCCTACTACGTCATCGGCCCGGCCGAGGCGTTCTCCAACTTGGCCCGTTTCGACGGCATTCGCTACGGCTATCAGGAGGAGGGCTGCGCCAACCTGTCTGACCAGAGCTCGCTTTCGCGCGCCCATGGCTTTGGCGCCGAGGCCAAGCGCCGTCAGATGCTCGGCGCCTACCTGCTGAGCTCGGGCGTGTACGACAAGTACTACTACGCTGCGCAAAAGGCTCGCACGCTCATCACGCAGGACTACGACGCCGCGTATGCCAAGGTGGACACCATCCTCATGCCTGCCTCGCCGCGCACGGCCTTTAAGTTTGGCGAGATCAGCGACCCCACGCAGATGTACCTCTCCGACCTGTACACCATCTCGCTCAACATTTGCGGCAACGGCGGTATCTCGGTGCCGCTGGGCCTGGGCGAGGATACTCAGCTGCCCGTTTCTGCCCAGCTGGTGGGTCCGGCCTTTAAGGACCGTCAGCTGCTCACGTTTGCCCGCGCCCTGGAGCGCGGCTTTGCCGATGCCGCCACGGGTGCGCCCGCGCTTTCCGTCGCGCCCGATTTTGCCGGGAAGGGGGGCGAGCTGTAATGAAGGAGCTTTCCGAGGTCCTGCAGGATTGGGAGGCCGTGATCGGCCTAGAGATCCATACCGAGCTCACCGCACTCGATACCAAGATGTTCTGCAACTGCAAGCTCAGCCACGATGACGAGCCCAACGCCAACGTGTGCCCGGTGTGCCTGGGCCTGCCCGGCGCCCTGCCGGTGCCCAACAAGCGCGCCATCGAGAGCATCGTCAAGGCCGGTCTCGCCACCAACTGCGAGATCCAGCGCCACTCGATGTTCTACCGCAAGCACTATTTCTATCCCGATATGGCCAAGAACTTCCAGACCACGCAGGGTCCGGTTGCCTTTGCCATGTACGGTCACCTGGACCTGGACGTGACCGGTCGCGGTGCCGCCGAGCGCCCTGACTGCGCGTTTGGCGAGGCCGAGGCCCAGAGCCTGGCGAGCGCCTCGGCCAACGCCGAGGGCCTGTCCACGTCCATGACGTCGACCATGCGCGAGGGTAACCAGCGCGCCGGTCACCTGGCCAGCTACGACGCGTCCAACCTGCAGATGCCCGAGCGTCGCGAGGACGGTTCCTACACGGTGCCCATCCGCATCCTGCGCATTCACATGGAGGAGGACGCTGCCAAGATGGTCCATGTGGGCGGCGCCGAGGGCCGCATTACCGCCGCGGCCGAGTCGCTCGTCGACTACAACCGCTGCGGCACGCCGCTCATTGAGCTCGTCACCGAGCCCGATCTGCGCACGCCCGAGGAGGCTCGCCTGTTTATGGAAAAGCTCCGTCGCATCTTTGTGACACTGGGCATTTCCGACTGCTCCATGGAGAAGGGCTCCATGCGTTGCGACGGCAATGTGTCGCTGCGCCGCCGCGGCGAGACCAAGCTGGGTACTAAGACCGAGCTTAAGAACCTCAACTCGTTTAAGAGCCTGCATGACGGCCTTGCCTACGAGATCTGCCGTCAGGCCGAGGTGCTCGAGGAGGGCGGCATCATCTATCAGGAGACCCGTCACTGGGAGCCCAGCCGTAAGCGCACCGTGGTTATGCGCGTCAAGGAGACGGCCGACGACTATCGCCTGTTCCCCGATCCCGACCTGGCGCCGTTCGATCTGGACGACGAGTTTATCGACCGCTGCCGTGGCGAGATCCCCGAGCTGCCCGATGCCAAGCGCGTCCGTTTTGAGGCCGACTTTGGCATTAAGGCGGCCGACGCCGAGCAGATTGCCGGCGACCCCGAGTTTGCCGACTTCTTTGAGGCCGCCGCTGCCGGTATGGCCGGCAAGGAGGCCCAGACGGTCGCAAACCTGCTGGTCAACGAGATGATCGCCTACCTTAAGGGCGCCGGCGTCTCGCTGGCCGAGTCCGGCATCGCGCCGGCTCAGGTGGCGGCGCTTGCCAAGCTGCTAGCGATCGATGCCATCAGCTCCAACCAGGCGCACGAGGTCTTTGAGGCCATGGCCCAAACTGGCGACGACCCCAACAAGATCGTTGACGAGCGTGGTATGCGTCAGGTGAGCGATGCCGGCGCGCTGCAGCCGATTGTGGACGAGGTGCTGGCAAACTGTGTCGATCAGGCGCAGCAGTATCGTGACGGCAACCAGAAGGTCATCGGCTTTTTGGTGGGCCAGTGCATGAAGGCAAGCCGCGGCAAGGGCAACCCGAAGCTCTTCAACGAGTTGCTGAGAACGTCGCTCTCGTAAACGGGAACCCGGGAGCCCCGGCAGGGCGGGTGCTTCCTCAAAAATTCGAACAGTCCTGCGCAAGACGAAGGCCACATTTAGTGGCCTTCTTTGCATGCGGAACTCATTTGGAGCAAGCACCCCGGCGACTCGGGGCTTCCCCGGCCAGACGACTCGGCCGTTCGGGTCAGGTAGGCTGAATGGAATTTGGTGAATGAGGGCGCCAACGGCGCCCTCATTTTTTGTGGATGTTGAAAACGAAGGTGCATACTTTTCCGTGAAGTGAACGACCTATTTTGGACCCCTGAAACATCAACACTTTTCTGGCTCGGTTTCCTGCGGTTTTGTCGATTGTTTCCTGCGGTTTTGCTGCGAAAAAATGCGGATGCTTCGGGGGTCCAATTCTGCTCGTTCACTTCGCGGAAAACCATTCACCTTCAATTTACTGGAGAGGGGGGGGGAGGGCTTCCTCTTTGGCGTCACGGATGTACATCGCGACGGGCGGATCGCCAGAAGCCGGCTGTTCCGTGCCTGAAGATTTCCAAAAAGTTAACCTTTATTGACCTCAATAGTTAGATAAACTAAACTATTTTCCAAAAGTGCGCTCGAGCTAACTAATGAACTCGAGTGCTGAGGCACCGTGCCGCAGTTGTTGCGGAAAAGGGAGAGACATCATGAAGAAGTCGACGTTCAACACTCTGCTTGTCGGTGGCGGTTTTCTGCTTGGCACGGCCGGCATCAAGCTGCTCACCAGCGCTCCGGTCAAGAATGCCTGCGTGCAGGGCATCGCGTGCGGTATGCGCGTCAAGAACTGCTACCAGGACATGGTCGAGCAGGCCAAGGCCAATGTCGATGACATGGTTGCCGAGGCTGCCTACATCACCCAGAGCGAGGCCGCTGCTGACGAGGCAGCCGAGTAACGCTCCCAGGCACAAACTATGAGATTCTCGATTATTAGCGAGATCCCCGGCAGGACCCGTCTTCAATTGGCGGGTCCT
>URXE01000069.1 GCA_900551815.1 uncultured Collinsella sp. | reverse complement strand
TCTCGTGGGCTCGGAGATGTGTATAAGAGACAGCTACTGACTTTCTCTCAATGATACCAGGTGCTTCTTCCTCAATCGGACGATAACCATCTGCCTTAATCTCTGCGCCGCCGTCAATTGGCTCACCTAACGCATTAATTACTCGTCCAATGTATTCGTTACCAACAGGAATACCTGCTTTTTTCTTTGTTCTAACTACTTTTGTTCCTTCTTTGATTCCAGTATCACGTCCGAAAAGGATTACACCAATCTCGTTCTGACGGATATCCTGAACCATTCCTTTTACTCCATTATCAAAAACGACAACCTCACCGTACATCGCATGGTCAATACCATAAACAGTAACGATTCCGTCACCTACATATATGACCGTACCTGTCTCTTCACTTGTGTTGTCCACATCAAAATTTTCGATTTCACTCTGTATAATAGAGATTATATCTTCTGCACTGATTGCGCCCACAAGATTCACCTCCCTGTTAATTTTCTTTCTAACCGTCTGAGTTTACCTTCATAACTGTGGTCATACTCTTCATAACCGACACGAACAACATAACCACCAAGAAGGGAAGCATCTGTCTCTTCCGAAAGAACAACCTTTTCATCTGGATAAATGCTCTCTAACTGCTTCTGAATTGCTTCTTTTTCTTCTTTTGCCTTGTCATCTGCATAAATGACTTTTGCGTGAAGAATGTGATTCATTTTATCCCAGTATTCATAATAGCAGTTAAAAATATCTGTGATCTGTCCGATTTCACCAATCCGGCACATCATCTTCATAAAATTCTCAAGAAGTTCCGGCATTCCACTCTGTCTCGCAATTTTGTCAAGCACTACCTCTTTCGCTTCCTCTGAAACAACTGGATTTGTCAGAGTCTCGAGAAGGAAAGGGGCCTTCGTGAAAATTTTATGGGCTTCTTCTACATCGCTTCTTGAAATATTCAGACGGTATAATACTTTCGCATTATTTACTGCCTTCTGCGTCATGGGCCTCACCTGTCTCTATAATCTTTCTTGCGGCGATAAGTGCAAGTTTCGCAATCTCACCCTGCACTTCCTGCTGTGCCTGTTTCTGTTCTTTTTCGATATCTGCTTTTGCTTTCTCGATCATTCTGTCCGTCTTCGCCTGTGTCTCAAGCACTGCTTTCTCATGCTCTTCTTTTGCCTGATCTCTTGCTGCAAGAATAATCTCATCAGCCTTTACATTTGCCTTCTGTAATTTTTCTTCATAATCAGCCTTTAACTGAAGGGCATCATCCTGCGTTTTTTTAGCAGAATCAAACTGTCCCTGAATCAATTCTTCTCTCCGATGAATTACATTCATAACCGGTTTATATAAGAACTTACGAAAAATCGCATATAATACAAGAAGATTTATTACAATCATTACCATATTCCATGGATTTATATTAAGCATATTCTTCGTCCGCCTTCCTTTTTCATTAAAAATCTGTAAGTTTCCAAATAGCCTTTTAAGCTTTTATTATTTAAGGAAAAGGATGATTAATAATGCGATAACGAAACCGTAAATAGCTGTTGCCTCTGCTAACGCACAACCAAGTAATAATGCTTTACTGATCTTACTTTCTGCTTCCGGCTGTCTTGCGATTGCATCTGTTGCGGCTGCGGTAGCTTTACCGATACCGATACCTGCTCCAATACCTGTTAATACTGCAACTCCTGCTCCAATTGCTACAAATAATGCTGATGACATAATTACAACACTCCTTTTCTTTTCTCTTTAAATTTTTTGTTGTTTTCTTATTCTGTCGCTTCCTTAATAAACAACGATGTAAGGAATACAAATACGTAGGCCTGAATCAAACCATCAAAAATATCAAAGTAACAGCTAAACACTGCCGGTAATACTGCCGGAACAATTAACTTTAATAATTCCATGATAACGAAAGAACCAAGTACGTTACCAAAAAGTCGCATGCACAGAGATAATGGTTTAATAAAAATCTCCATAATATTGATCGGTAAGATAATTGGAATTGGTTCCGCAAAACTCTTTACCCATCCTTTTGCTCCTTTTTGTCTGATGCCGGCTACCTCAATTAAGACAATACTCATAAATGCTAATGCCGCCGTCACGTTCATGTCTTTTGTCGGTGGTTTAAAACCAAGCAGTCCGATAAGATTGGCAATACCGATGTAGAGGGTCACTGTCATAAGATACGGTATATATTCCGCTCCATGTTCTCCCAGTGTGTCCTTGAAGAAATTGTGTCCGCCGCTTACGATTGTTTCCAGTATGATCTGTCCACGACTTGGATTTTCTACGCTTAAATTTCTGGTTAACGCTATACAAAGTACCAGAATGACCGCCATGATGATCCATGTTACTACTACAGATTCTTTAACCGGGATTCCTCCGAGTACCGGAATCGTAAAGACAGTGTCGCAATTCAACTCTTTCATCAGTTCATTGACCAGAGCATCCATCTGCCACACTCCTTCCTGATTCTTATAAGTTTCCCAATGAACCCACGGATCTTTCAAATATTGATTCCACTCGTCATTCCATTCCGACAGTTTAAACGTTTCATACCCGTCAAAAGTTTCAAAATCTTCATTTGAGTCACACCCTCCGGCAAAAAACATAGACACAAACAACAGCAACGGCCACAGCCACAGTCGCGCCGACCATGGGGTTGTTGCCCATGCCCAGGAAGCCCATCATTTCCACGTGCGCGGGCACGGAGGATGAGCCGGCGAACTGTGCGTCGGAATGCATGCGGCCCATGGTATCGGTCATGCCGTAGGAGGCAGGGCCGGCGGCCATGTTGTCCGGGTGCAGGGTACGGCCCGTGCCGCCGCCGGAGGCGACGGAGAAATACTTCTTGCCCTGCTCAATGCACTCTTTCTTGTAGGTGCCGGCGACGGGGTGCTGGAAGCGGGTCGGGTTGGTGGAGTTACCGGTGATGGAGACGTCCACGCCCTCGGAATGCATGATGGCAACGCCCTCGCGGACGTCGTCAGCGCCGTAGCAGCGAACGTCGGCGCGCTCGGTCTCGCTGTAGCGGATCTCGCGCACGATGTTCAGCTTGCCGGTGAAGTAGTCGAACTGGGTCTGAACATAGGTGAAGCCGTTGATGCGGGAGATGATCTGAGCGGCGTCCTTGCCGAGACCGTTCAGAATGACGCGCAGGGGCTCCTTGCGGGCCTTGTTGGCGTTGCGGACGATGCCGATCGCGCCCTCAGCGGCGGCAAAGGACTCGTGACCGGCGAGGAAGGCAAAGCACTTCGACTCGTCGGACAGCAGCATCGCACCGAGGTTGCCGTGGCCCAGACCGACCTTGCGGTCCTCGGCGACGGAGCCGGGAACGGTGAAGGCCTGGATGCCCTCGCCGATGATGGCAGCAGCCTCAGAAGCGGTCTTGGCCTCGCGCTTGACGGCGAGAGCGCAGCCGAGGGTGTAGGCCCACTCAGCGTTCTGGAAGGCGATGGACTGGGTGTTGTTGACAATCTCACGCGGGTTGAAGCCCTTGTCGGTGCAGATCTGCAGAGCTTCCTCGAGGGAGGCGATGCCGTTGTCGGCGAGGCACTTGTTGATCTTGTCAGCGCGGCGCTCGTAACCTTCGAACGTAACAGTCATAGTTATTTCCCTCCCTTTCTACTCGTGAACCGGGAACACGCTGGCGACGGAGTGGGTCTCCTCGTCGGTGCGCGGGTCGATGTACTTGGCAGCGTTCTCCCACTGACCATAGTGGCCCATAGCGCCAGCGATGGCCTCCTCGGGGGTCTTGCCGGCCTTGACGGCGTCGGTGAACTTACCGAGGTTCAGGAACTCGAATGCGATGATCTCGTTCTTGTCGTTGAGAGCCATGCGGGTGACGTAGCCCTGGGCGAGCTCGAGGTAACGAGCGCCCTTGGCCTTGGTGCCGAACATGGTGCCGACCTGAGAGCGAAGGCCCTTGCCGAGGTCGTCGAGGGAGGCGCCCACGGGCAGGCCGCCCTCGGAGAACGCGGTCTGGCTGCGGCCGTAAACGATCTGCAGGAAGATCTCGCGCATAGCAACGTTGATGGCGTCGCAGACGAGGTCGGTGTTGAGGGCCTCGAGGATGGTCTTACCGGGAAGGATCTCGGAAGCCATGGCGGCAGAGTGGGTCATGCCCGAGCAGCCGATGGTCTCAACGAGGGCCTCCTCGATGATGCCGTCCTTGACGTTCAGCGTGAGCTTGCAGGCGCCCTGCTGAGGTGCGCACCAACCCACACCGTGCGTAAGACCGGAGATGTCGGAAATCTCCTTAGCCTGGACCCACTTGCCCTCCTCGGGGATGGGTGCGGGGCCGTGGTATGCACCCTTGGCAACGGGGCACATGTTCTCCACTTCCTGTGAGTACTGCATGCCTCTCCTCTCTATCGTGTTGGCGTCCCGTCTGGGGGTCGTGGCTGGCGATTGCCGGGCGACCCTTCGAAAGGGACATGACATGCAGCCCCTATAATACCGCGAAATGCACGGAATATTCGGCGAACGGCTCAGTTTTCGTAGCGAGAAGCGCGGAACTTTTTATTGAAACGATTTAACTTTGCGTTTTGTGGCTGGGAGCTTCCGTTGAGGGGGTCCGTCTTGGGCAAGCTTCTAGTCAGCTCTTGTAAGCGTTGCAGGGGTTGACCTGTTGCAACGGTGCCGTTCGCCGCCTGTTTACTGCCTTTGGCCGCGCGAGTGTATTGTTTTGCGTGAATGTTTTGATGGCACGCTTCAATCGTGCTGTATTGGATGGCAAGCAGATCCCGGCGAAGGGAGCGCCATGCAGCGCGTTTGGAGAACGGTTACCGGCTTTTACCATGTCTGTGCCCGCGGTACGGGCAAGCAGCTCATCTTTGAGGACGACGAAGACCGCTGGGAGTTCCTGGAACTGATGCGCGACTGCTGCCGGGAGGCAGGGGTGACAATCGTGGCGTGGTGCCTTATGGACGACCACGTGGATCTGGTGCTTTTGGATTATGAGGACGAAATGAGCGCGGCCATGCAGCGGCTGCTGTTGACGTATGCCCGTCGGTTCAATAAGCGCACTGGGCGCGCGGGCTGCTTGTTTCGTGAGCGTTTTGAGCGCCGCTCGCTCGATACCGACTGGCAGGTGATGGAGGCTATTCGCTCTGTACACGCTGGTCCGCAGGAGGCGGGTATTGCTCTGATCGAGCGCTATCCGTGGAGCAGCATTGCCGAGTATCTACGGGCTTATGACAACGATATGACGAGGGGATTTTCTGATCCTTCTTGCGTGCTTGAGCTTTTTGGTTCTACCGAGGGCTTTATTGCCTATTCGCTCTCGACGTCCGACGGCGGCGAGCCAGCGATGCCCGATATGGAAGAGACGGAGTGGGAGCGGCACGCCTTTGCCGAAAAGTTGGCGAAGGGGCTCGGGGTTCCGCTCTGCGGGGTTAAAGCCGCACCGCCGGCGCAGCGCAATATCGTTATCCTTGGATTGCACGATGCCGGCTTTACGGTGCGTCAGATTGAGCGGTATACGGGGATTGGCAAAAGCACCGTTTCTCGTATTGTGCGCGCCCGTGCGTGAACGGCGGTGAGGACTGGCGGAAACGTGGTGTAGGGCCGCCCGGGCGCCGCAGCTGGGGTCGCCCATACGCCACAACCATTGTTCTAAAAGCTCGGTAAGGTAGCTGCACTTCTTAATTTGCATAAAACGATTGGCGTCATGCATAAAAGTATGGCTCCGCTCGGTTTTGCCCGTACCTACCCCCGTCTGCGCCGTGCAAAAAGCGGAGTTTTCTGCATCGTGGTGCTGTCGGCACCGCCGCAATTTTGCAACATACGGACCCTGAAGCTATTTATGCCTGCCGATGCGCCCCTGAAGCCCATGTTTGGGCCCCCGAGACCACGATGTTTGTTCTAAAACGCAATATAAAGGCGCCTGGAGATGTTGATTAACGCTTCCGATGCGTATGCACACGACTTGGCGTGCAGAATACTCGAAAAAATGCACGCCGCACCCTATGGGACCCGTCCGCGGCAGGCGCGAGTCGAGCCGGAGCCCGGCAAGACGAGGCTTGGGACATTGCCTGGCGTGCCTGTGGTCATGTCGCAAGCCTTTGGTACGGTGGAAAACGCTCGTGTTTGCGGTTGGCCGTGCGATAAATGACAGATGGGGCGCCGGACGCGTGGGCTGTGTGCGCTCGTTATGAAAAAACCGGGCCGCCCGTATCGGGCGGCCCGGCAATCAAAATCCTTGGATTCGGGGCATCCGCTATTGGTTAGCTTGCCCCTCGAGCATGCCGTTGAGGGTGCGCCAGGCGAGCTCGGCGCACTTGACGCGGGCGGGCATGTGCGAGATGTCCTGGAGCTGGGCGGCCTCGTCCAGGTCTTCCAGGTCCTCATCGGAGAGCTGCTCGCCGCGAATCATGGCGAGGAAAAGCCCGGCCAGGCGGCGTGCCTCCTCGACCGTCTCGCCAGTGATGAGGTCGGCCATGATGTCGGCGCTGGCCTGGCTGATGGCGCAGCCGTGACCGGTAAACGAGGCCTCCTCGATCACGTTGTTCTCGACACGCAGCTGCAAGGTGAGCTCGTCGCCGCAGCTGGGGTTGATGCCTTCGTGCTCGTGCGTGGGAGCGTCCATCTCGTACTTATAGTCGGGGTGCGAGTTGTGCTCCATAAACGTGGTGGAGGTGTACAGATTACCCATTGAACGTGCTCCAAACGTGATGCAGGCCGGCGATGAACTTGTCGATGTCGGCCTTGTCGTTGTAGAAGGCCACGCTGGCGCGGCAGCAGGCGAGGTTCTCGACGCCCAGCCAGGTAAGCAGCGGCTGCGCGCAGTGGTGGCCGGCGCGGATGCACACGCCGTCCATGTCCATGATGCTCGCGACGTCGTGCGGGTGGATGCCTTTGACGTTAAAGCTCACGACCCCGTGGTGGTTATCCCAGTAGATGGAGCCGATGATCTGGACAAAGTCTAGCTGCATGAGCTCGCCCATAAGGTAGTGGACGAGTGCCCGCTCGCGTGCCTGGATGTTTTCGTAGCCAACGGTGTTGACGAGGTAATCAAGAGCCGCGCCTGTGGCGATGATGCCGGCGGCGTCCTGCGTGCCGGCCTCAAACTTCTCGGGGACGGGCGCCCAGACGGCGTCCTGCTCGGTGACCGAATCGATCATTTCGCCGCCGGTGAGCATGGGCGGCATGGCGTTGAGTAGGTCCATCTTGCCCCACAGCACGCCGATACCCATGGGGCCCATGGCCTTGTGCGCGCTAAAGGCAAAGAAGTCGGCTCCCAGATCGGCCACGTTGACCGGCATGTGCGGAAGCGACTGCGCGCCGTCGACGACCAGATAGCCGCCATACTTGTGCACGAGCTTGCCGAGGTTCTTGACCGGGTTCTCGACGCCTAGCACGTTGGAGACCTGACCCACGGCCAGAATCTTGGTCTTGGGACCGACCTTGGCCAGGACCTCCTCGGTGGTGAGCTGGCCGGTCTTGGTGGGGTAGAGGTAGACGAGCTTGGCACCGGTCTCGCGGCAGACCTGCTGCCACGGGATCAGGTTGGAGTGGTGCTCCATGATGGTGATGACGACCTCGTCGCCGGGCTCCAGCACCGTGGGCGCAAAGCTCTTGGCGACGAGGTTGAGCGACTCGCTCGTGTTGCGGGTGAAGACGACTTCGTTGGCCTGGGCAGCGCCGATGAGATTGGCGATCTGCTGGCGGACCTTGGCGATGGCATCGGTGGCCTCGACGGACAGCGAGTACAGACCGCGCAGGGGATTGGCGTTCATGCGCTGGTAGAAGTCGCGCTCGGCGTCGAGCACGCAAGCGGGACGCTGCGCGGTGGCGGCACTATCGAGGAAGGCGATCTCGGGATGCTGCTGGAACAGCGGGAACTGCGCCTTGTAGGGGCTAGTCTCGATGTCCACGGTGGGCCAGCCGCGCGAAGCCTCGTCACTGGCGTCGAGCTCCATGGGCTCGGGGGCGGTACAGGTATCGCATTTAACGTGCTCGGTATCGATCATGCGAGCTCCTCTTCAAAGTTATCGATCAGGTTGTTGCCCAGACGGACGACGGCGGCGCGGGTGCGCTCATCGGCGGCGGAAAGCGCGGCGTCCTCCAGCTTGGCGCGGATGAACAGGTCCTCGGCGGCGTTTTGGTCAAGGCCGCGGCAGGCGAGATAGAACAGCTGCTCGTCGCGGACGTGGCCGATGGTGGCGCCGTGGTTGCCGGCGACGTCGTCCTCGTCGCACAGGATGACGGGGACGGTCTTGTTGTCGACGCCCTTGTTGGCCAAAAGCACCGTCTCGCGCTCGGTGCCGGTGGCGCCCTTGCAGCCGTGCACGAGGTCGATGGTGCCGCGGTAGACCTTCTTGGACGTTCCAGTCAGCACGCCGTTGGCGTCGATCTCGCACTCGGTCTTGCGGCCGCGGTGGCGCAGCTCGTAGTTAAAGTCGCGCACCTGCTCGCGGGCACCCAGGTAATCGGTATCGATCGTCACCTTGGCGGTGTCGCCCAGCAGGTCGCCAGCGAGGCCGGTGGCGCTGGCGCCGGCACCCAGGATGGTGTGCTGTACGTTGACGCGCGCGCCCTCGTCCAGGAATAGGCCGGTGTCATCGAGCGCGATCCAGCTGTCGTCGAGCGTCTGCGTGCAGGTCACGTTGACGGTGGCGTACTCGTGGGCGCACACGCGCAGCACGGAACCCACGACGCCCTCGCCGGCAGCGGGGGAGTCTAGGGCGATCTGCAGGTCGAGCGTTGCCTGCGGGCGGGCGACGACGTCGATGGCGGCAATCGCAGCCGCTGCGTCGACGCCGCTCACGCGCACAGTAACCGTGGCGTGCTGGTACGCGGGCACATCGATGACGATGCGCTTGGTGGCGTGCTCGGCCAGGTAGGTGTAGGCGGCCTCACCCATACCGGTCTCGAAGGCCTCGGCGGGGGAGAGTTCCTCCTCGAGCTTGATGGCGCCGGCCTGGTAGACGGAGGTGGCGGGCACGTCGAGCTCGGTCTCGGGCGTGATACGGGCGCGATCGGCGGCATCACCGGGGGCAGCGGCACGGCGCTCAGGGAAGCGCTCGGCCATGGCGCCCATGGCGGCGTCGAAGGCGTCGGGCACACCACGGAACTGCTCGTCCAGGCCCTCGACCTCAACGGCCTCGGCGGGAGCGGCGGCAAGTTCGTCTGAAAGCTCAAGCTTGGTCTGGTTCATCTTGAGCCAGCCCCAAGTGGCGGCTGGCATCGCGTTAACCTGCTCGAGCGTGGTGGCAGCGGTGTTGGTTTCCTGTTTCATTATCCGATCGCTCCTTCCATCTCGAGCTTGATCAGGTTGTTCATCTCGACGGCGTACTCAAGCGGCAGCTCCTTGGAGACCGGGTTGGCAAAGCCGTTGACGATCATGGTGCGGGCCTCTTCCTCCGAGATGCCGCGGCTCATCAGGTAGAACACCTTGTCGTCGCCGATGCGGCCGATGGTGGCCTCGTGGCCCACGTCGACGTGCTTGCAGCGGATGTCCATCGCGGGGATGGTGTCGGAGCGGCTGTGGTCGTCCAGCATAAGCGACTGGCACGATACGCTCGCGACCGAGTTCTCCGCGGCGGGGGTTGCCACGACCGAGCTGCGGAACGTCGACACGCCGCCGCCCTTCGAGATCGACTTCGTCTCGATGGCCGCCGTTGTCTCAGGCGCCGCCAGGACGACCTTGCAGCCGGTGTCGAGGTTCTGGCCCGTGCCGGCGAACGTGATGCCCGTGAACGTGCACGTGGACTTGCGGCCGGCCAGGATGGACATGGGGTAGAGGTAGCCAACATGGCTGCCGAAGCTGCCGGACACCCACTCGATCGAGCCGCCCTCGTCGCACGTGGAGCGCTTGGTGTTGAGGTTGTACATGTTCTTCGACCAGTTCTCGATGGTCGAGTAGCGCAGGTGCGCGTTCTTGCCGACGAACAGCTCCACAGCGCCCGCGTGCAGGTTCGCCACGTTGTACTTCGGCGCGCTGCAGCCCTCGATGAAGTGCAGATCGGCGCCGTCTTCCACGATGATGAGCGTGTGCTCGAATTGGCCCGCGCCCTTCGCGTTCAGGCGGAAGTAGCTTTGCAGCGGGAAGTCGAGCTTGGTGTCTTTCGGGACGTACACGAAGCTGCCGCCTGACCATACCGCTCCGTGGAGCGCTGCGAACTTATGGTCGGTCGGGGGGATGAGCGTCATGAACTTGTCGTGGATGAGCTCTTCCCACTTCGGGTCGTGCAGCGCCTCCTCGATGCCCGAGTACACGATGCCCATGCGCGACGCGGTGTCCTGCATGTTGTGGTACACGAGCTCCGAGTCATATTGTGCGCCGACGCCTGCCAGATAGCTGCGCTCCGCCTCGGGAATGCCCAGACGCTCGAAGGCTGTCTCTTATACACATCTGACGCT
>URXE01000068.1 GCA_900551815.1 uncultured Collinsella sp. | reverse complement strand
CCCTTGAAGTTGAACGTCAGATTGTCCAAATGCGGCCCGCGCAGCGTCGGCCGGTTACGGCGTTTGGAAAACGCCGTAACCTACTGAATGAGCATTGCGTCACCAAAGCTGAAGAAGCGGTAGCGCTCCTCGATGGCGGCGGCGTAGGCATCCATGATCTGGTCGCGGGAGGCAAGCGCGCTTACGAGCATCATGAGCGTGGAGCGCGGCACGTGGAAGTTCGTGATCAGCGCGTCGACCACGTGATAGGTCGAGCCAGGCATGAGGTAGAGCTGCGTCGTCGCGTTCTCGCGCACCACGATGTCACCGCGGCCGAGTGTATCGGCGCCGTCCTCACGGCCCTCAAAATAGCGCGCCGTCACAGCCGGATCGGACACCGGCGCGTCCGCGTCAAACGCGCTCTCGAGCGAGCGCACCGCCGTGGTGCCGACGGCGATCACGCGATGCCCCTCGGCCTTAGCCTTATGCACGGCGTCGACCACCTCCTGCGATACGTGGTAGCGCTCGGTGTGCATGACGTGCTGCGTAGGGTCGTCCTCCTCCACCAGACGGAAGGTATCGATACCGACCTCGAGCTCGACAGCGGCAAACTTCGCGCCCTTAGCCTCGATAGCCGCCATGAGCTCGGGCGTGAAGTGCAGGCCCGCCGTGGGAGCAGCGGCCGAATGCTCCTCCTTCATGGCGTAGACGGTCTGGTACTTCTCGGGATCGCCTTCGTAATCGGTAATGTAGGGCGGCAGCGGCACGTGACCGGCGGCGTGGATGGCCTCGTCGAGCGTGCGCGGCTCGCCGGCAGCATTGCAACCGGCCGGCTCGAAGCGCACCAGACGGCCGCCACGGCTATCGGTGACAAAGTCGATGACCTCGGCCGTCAGCACCACGGGCGCGCCCTCGGGCGCATGGGCGCCACCGGCGCGATACTCAATCTGAGCACCGGGCTTCAGACGCTTGCCCGGCTTGACCAGACACTCCCAAACATGGCCCAGCGGGTCAACATCCTCGCGGCGCTTGAGCAGCAGCGTCTCGACCACGCCACCCGAGCCGGCTTTGCGACCGATCAGGCGGGCCGGCATCACGCGCGTCTTGTTGATGACGAGCACATCGCCTGGCTCGATATAGTCGATGATGTCGCGGAAGATGCGGTGCTCAACGGTACCGCCGTGCTCCAGCGGCGTTCCCGTCTGGGAGCCCTTGCGATCCACCACCAGCAGGCGGCAGGAGTCGCGCGGCTCGGCAGGAGCCTGGGCGATCAGTTCCTCGGGAAGGTTGTAGTCAAAATCATCGGTACGCATAGACACGTCGGATACTCCTTATATAGCTAAAGTCCGCTCTACATCCTAGCAGGCTGTCAGCCCAAAAGAACTACTTTTTGGACGCTTTGCGCTCGTCGCGGATGCGGGCGCGGTCCATGGCCGCCTCGACGGCCGAGAATCGGCAGCCGCAATAATTCTGCCGATACATGCCCAGCTCGCGCGAACGACGCGTGGCCTCGGGATAATACGGGCGAAAATCGCGAATTACCGGAGTTAGACCGCGGGCGGCAGCCAGACGCTCCAACACATCATTGCAGGTTTCGAACAACTGATACGGCGAGACGGCGAGCGTCGTGCCCACAAACTCAAACCCACGCTCCTGAGCCACACGGCATGCCTCGGCCAGGCGCAAGGCATAGCACGCGCGACAGCGACGGGGTCGATCGGCGCCCAGCGGGGCCACGCCGACCTCCCAGCGCTCGCGGTCCTCCCCCGCCTCGATGAGCTCGATGTCGCCATCGGCACACCACCGGCGCAGCTCGTCCAAACGCCGCCGCCATTCATCACGCGGTTGAATATTGGGGTTTGTCCAGCAGATTGTGGGTTCAAACCCTTCCTCGCGCAGCAGGCGAACCGGCTCCAGCGAGCACGGCGCGCAGCAAGCATGCAGCAGCAACGGCTTCATGGACATCTCCTCTCCCACAATGATTTTTTAATCCTCGTCCCAGAAAAATCATCCCAAAAGACTACCTTGCGAAAAAGCGGACGCCAAAGGACGTGTCCTCGCAGGCGACAATGCGGCGGTCGCGCAAAATGGTCCGCACGTAATACCAGTCGCCCACACAGCCCGACAAATGCAAGCCGGCAGCCAGGTAGCACAGCAGCGGATAGCCCGAGAACGCAAACCCCAGGGCAAACGCCGCCGTCACAACAACCGTCGGCGCCAGGCAAACCGCCACGTACCGCCGGCGCGAATACACGACACCCTCGGCGCAGGCATAGATCATCGCCGTCTCGCGATTCGCCCCAAAGGTCACCTGCGCGCCCGCAGGCGCCAGCAGCTTAAAAAACACACCGTGCACCAGCTCGTGCACGGCAAATGACGCCGCCGAAACCGCAGCCAAGCCGACCAGCCAGCCCAAAACGGCCATCCAACCGCCCGCGTCAGCCGCATCCAAGTCCGCGGGCCCACCCAGCAGCATAAACACCGGCACCAGGCACACGGCAAATGCGCCAAGCACTGCCATCCCCCACACAAAGCAGGCGTGCAGAAAATCCTCGTCCTCAAACGCATGTATGTTGGAAATCTCATTCATAGCATCTTAGGATAGCGCCCCTGCCACGTACCCGTCCGCATGTGCGATAATGTCGAACGATATGCACGAATTGACCACCGCGTCGCCAGGCCTTGCGCCCGGCCGCGCTCTCACCATATGCGAAGGAGTCCCATGGCATCCAAATACTCCATGAACGACCGTCCCAGCTGGCCTCGCCGCGCCATCGTTACCGCCGGCGAACCCTACGGCAACAAGGGCCTTCACTTTGGCCACGTCGGTGGCGTCTTTGTCCCGGCCGACTTCTTCGCCCGTTTCCTGCGCGACCGTCTGGGCCGCGAGAACGTCATCTTCACCTCGGGCACCGACTGCTACGGCTCGCCCATCATGGAGAGCTACCGCAAGCTCAAGGAGAACGAAGGCTACGACAAGTCCATCGGCGAGTATGTCGAGTCCAATCACTCCCGCCAGGCCGCGACCCTCAACAACTACAACATCAGCTGCGATATCTACGGCGGCTCGGGCCTTGAACCGGCTGCTCAGATTCACAACGAGGTGACCGCCGAGATTATCAAACGCCTGCACGAGCAAGGCACCATCTCCAAGCGCTCCACGCTGCAGTTCTACGATGCCAAGGCCGGCACGTTCCTCAACGGCCGTCAGGTGATCGGCCGCTGCCCCATCCAGGGCTGCAAGTCCGAGAAGGCCTACGCCGACGAGTGCGACCTGGGTCACCAGTTTGAGCCCGAGGAGCTCATCGCGCCCAAGAGCCAGCTCACCGGCGAGGTGCCCGAGCTGCGCCCGGTCGACAACCTCTACTTTGACCTGCCGGCTTACCTCGACTTTATGAAGACCTACACCGCCAAGCTCGCCCAGAACCCGCAGGTTCGCTCCGTGGTCTCCAAGACCATGGAAGAGTGGCTCCTGCCGGCGCAGCTCTACATCCAGAACAAGTTCCGCGAGGCCTTCGACGCCGTCGAGGACCAGCTGCCCGAGCACACCGTGCTGGAGCCCGAGGGCAACAAGAGCAGCTTTACCGTCACCTTCCCCAGCTGGAAGGAGCGCGACGACGCCCACGCGGTGCTCGCCAACGGCGGCGTGCGCTTCCGCAGCGGCAAGGCGCTCGTGCCCTTCCGCATCACCGGTAACATCGACTGGGGCGTTCCGGTGCCCGAGGTCGACGGCGTGAACGACGTCACCTGCTGGTGCTGGCCCGAGAGCCTGTGGGCACCCATCAGCTACACCCGCACCGTGCTCGCCCGCGACGCCCGAGCCGCCGGCGTAACCGAGGGTGTCGCCGCCCAGGACGCCGCCCTCATGGGCGAGCCCGCCGCCGATTCCACGCAGGTACCCGCACCCACCTACCAGCACAGCTCGCTCGACTGGCACGACTGGTGGTGCTCTGACGACGCACAGATCTACCAGTTCATCGGCCAGGACAACATCTACTTCTACTGCATCGCGCAGACCGCCATGTGGGAGGCCCTGGGTTGGGACCTCACGCAGAGCACCGTCAGCGCCTGCTACCACCTGCTCTACATGGGCAAAAAGGCCAGCTCGTCCTCGCAGACGCCTCCCCCGCCGGCAGACGACTTGCTCAACCACTACACCTGCGAGCAGATGCGCGCGCATTGGCTGTCGCTCGGTCTGTCCGAGAAGCCGGTGAGCTTTAGCCCCAAGGCATATGACACGCGCGTGACCGGCAAGGACAAGGACGGCAACGAGGTGCGCGCCTGCGACGACAAGCGCGTCATCGATCCTGCCCTTAAGGAGAGCGCTCTTTTGACCGGCGTGTTCAACCGCCTGGCCCGCAGCTGCTTCTACGGCGTCGCCGTCAAGGAGGGCGACGAGAGCCCCTATCGCAACGGCTGCATTCCGGCCGGCGCCGCCTCTGCTGCCGTGGTCGAGGCTGCCGAGCAGGCCGCCCTTGCCTTTGAGCAGGCCATGTACAAGTTCGAGACGCACCGCGCGCTCGCCGTGTGCGACGACTACCTGCGCGCCGCCAACAAGCGCTGGAGCGATGCCTCCAAGGCCGCCAACAAGCTCGAGGGCGAGCCGGCCAACGCCGCCATGAAGCAGGCCCTGGTCGACGCCTTTACCGAGCTGCGCGTGGCGACCGTCCTGATGCACGGCATCGTCCCGGCCGGCTGCGAGCTCATCTGCGAGTACTTCGACGTCGACCCGGTCGCTTTCTTTAGCTGGGATAACATCTTTGCCTCCACGGACGAGTTTGTGGAGAGCCTGGGCGAGAAGCCCGGCGAGCACCGCGTAAAGCCGCTGCCCCCGCGCTTCGACTTCTTTAGCAAGCACGAGAGCCAGTACTAAAGCACGCCGGCAGCAGCGTGCCCGGAAAGTAGTCAATTTGGGACGGGAAGGAAAGACGGATGTCCAAGCCGCGTCGTCGTAAGCAGAAAAAGCAGGTTAAGCCCGAGCTCAAGCTTAGGCAGTTTGCCGCTACCGAGCTTTCCGACCAGCTTGCCGTCCTTCCCTGCGCCGCCGACCTGCCGCGCTTTATGGTCGACACGGTTGCCGGCGCCTATACGCCTGCCGATGCCGAGCTCGTGATCGAAGGCTTTGGCGCCGCGGCCACACGCCCGGTCACGCTGCGCGCCAACACGCTCAAGACGACCGCCGAGGACATCGCCGCCGCGCTCGACGCCGCCGGGATCGCCCACCGCTCCGTTGCCTGGTACCCGGATGCCTTCATCCTGCCCGAAGCCCAGGTTTCCGACCTGTGGGACCTCGACATCTACCGTGACGGCAAGGTCTACCTGCAGAGTCTGTCGTCCATGATGCCGCCTTTGGTGCTGGGCGCGCAGGCCGGCGAGGATATCCTGGATATGTGCGCGGCCCCCGGCGGCAAGACGACGCAGATCGCCACCCTCACCCAGGGACAGGCGCACCTCACCGCCTGCGAGATGAGCATTCCCCGTGCCGAAAAGCTTGAGGCCAATCTGGGCCGCCAGGGCGCCAAAAACGTGCCCGTCATGCGTATTGACGCACGCAAGCTTGACGAGTTCTTCCGCTTTGACCGTATCCTGCTCGACGCCCCCTGTACCGGTACGGGCACCGTCATCAGCGGCAACGAGAAAAGTCTGCGCGGCCTCACCGAGCAGCTGCTCGTCAAGTGCGCCCGCTCGCAGCGAGCACTTCTGGACCGCGCCATGGGGGCCCTCAAACCGGGCGGCACGCTCGTCTATTCGACCTGTTCGATCTTGCCGCAGGAAAACGAGGACGCCCTGCAAGAGGCCCTCGACAAGCATATGGACTGCGAGCTCATCCCCCTCGACGGCACGCCAAGCGAAAGCGAAGCGCGTCGCACACAGGATACCGGCGACAAGCCGCATATCGAGTGCAACGCCCTTACCGAAGCCATTGCCGCGGGTCACGTCTCGGCCATTGCCAACGGCATGCCAGGCACGCTGACCATTCCGCCCAGTCGCGACTTTGAGGGCTTCTATATCGCCCTGGTCCGAAAACGCAGCTAGCGCACGGATTCAAAACTCAACAAGCTATCGCCGTGCGTGCCTGTCCTGCTGGTCCTTATGCCGCGCAAGCGCTTCACGCTCCTTGCGCTCGGCCTTTTTGCCCTTAATGGCCGTGACCGCAAAGTAGATGACCGCGGCGGCAGCGATTGCGCCCACGCATAGGCCAATCGAGCCTAACATTGCCGAAAATTCCATACCGCGTCACCTCTCTTTTGCATACGGGACATTCAAGATAGCACCTCGATTCCCGCCACCACAGCTCCTTCACGTTCGCCGGTCCTTCAGTCTAACGGATGGCGCGGCGGGGAAAAATCAACTCGTCAAACGATTTAGCACTCGCAACGCCGGTCGTACACTGCCGACCGCAGAACATAGAAACGGACCGCCATGGATTCTCTCAACGATTTAAACGAGCGCGTCGACGCCTTTGTCGGCACCAGCTCCTTCGATACGCCTGCCGCGACGAACGACCAAGCCCCCATCGATGTTCCCGCCGAGGTTCACGAGGACATCGTCGCCTCGGTCGACTTCTCCGAGGTAGAGCTTGCAGACGAATTTACCGAGCCCCAGGTGGCCGTAACTCCCAACGGCCTCTTGCCCATGGAGCCGCTGCCCATCGACGGGCGCCTGCGCAAGGCGGCCCTCCGCATGCCCGATGAGATCGAGGAGGCCAGCGGCTTTACGCTCTTTGGCCGCCGCATCAAATCGCTCATCTACACCACCGACGTGGCGGTCATCCGCAACTCCAATGCCGATGCCGTGTTTGCCGTCTACCCCTTCACGCCTCAGCCTGCCATTACGCAGGCGCTGCTGACCGTTGCCGAGTGCCCGGTCTTTGTGGGCGTTGGCGGCGGCACCACCACCGGTAAGCGCTCCGTGCAGATGGCGGCCGTCTCCGAGATGCAGGGCGCGGCGGGCTGCGTGGTCAATTCCCCCGCTACCGCCGAGATGGTCGAGCACATCACCAACATCGCCGACATCCCCGTCATCGCCACGGTCGTTCGCTGCGACGACGATGCTCACGCCAAGGTGCGCGCCGGAGCCAAGATCCTCAACATCGCGGCCGGCAAGAACACGCCGCAGGTCCTGCGTGAACTGCGCGAGCACTATCCCAACCTGCCGCTCATCGCACCGGGCGGCAAGACGCCCGAGAGCATCCGTGAGACCATCGCTGCCGGCGCCAATGCCATCATCTGGACGCCGCCTTCGGCCCAGCAGCTTCAGACCGACATGATGCAGCGCTATCGCAAGATGAAGGAAGACGCCACGCCCGTCATCTCGCGCGACGATGTGTCCATTATCGACCAGGTCGCCGCCGCCGAGGTCAGGCAGGTCGAGAACATGAATCCCGATGTGCCGATCCCCGACGAAGTCATCGAACGCGTCGCTTCGATCCACGATCATATCGAGGAACGTCGCGCCAACCGCGGACTCAAGCCCTCGCTGCACGGCTTTTTCTTCCGCGGAAAGAAACGCTAGCCGCAACAGAAAAAGGCCCGTCCCGCAAACAACGGGACGGGCCTTTTTCTGTTATCAAGTGTCAGGAGGGACAGGCGCAGCCGTTAAAACCGTCAGCCAGCCCACAAACGCTAATCCACGCGCTTGTCGCCCATAAAGAAGACGGCCACCGTGCCGGGGCCGGTATGCGAGCCAATCAGGGCACCGATGCTATTGATCTCAATCTTGCCTTTGAGCTGCGGAACCTGTTCCTCTATCAGTGCCGCAACGGCCTCGGCGTCCTCGCGGCACGCCGAGTGCGACATGATGCACTTGCCCGAATAGTTCGCGCCGTCCTGCACATGCGCCATCACGGTCTTGGCCATCTCGGAAATCGCGCGCTTCTTGGTGCGAATCTTCTCACGTGGCGACAGCCCACCTTCGCAATCGACCGTCATAAGTGGGCAAATCTTAAGCGCCGTGCCGATAATCGCGCTCGCGGCCGAAATGCGACCGCCGCGCAGGTAGCTCGACAGATCGGTCGAGAAGAACCAGTGGTGAAGGTTGAGTTTATGCTCCTCAATCCAAGCGGCCGTCTCGTCGAGCGAAGCGCCGCTATCGCGAACGTCGGCGGCACATTCCGCCAGCAGGCCAAAGCCCGAAGACGCCGCCAACGAATCGATAACGCGCACCTTGCCGCCCTGAGGATAGCGATCCGCGAGCATCTGTGCCGCAACGCAGGCCGATCCATACGTGCCCGAAATACCCGACGACAACGCCAGGTGCAGCACGTCTTTACCCTCGGCAACAAACGGCTCCCAAAACTCCTCGTACTCACCCACGCTCACCTGAGACGTCTTGGGCATGGCGCCCGCGGCAATCTGGGCAAAAAACTCGTCCGGCGTAATCGACTGATACAGATCGTCCGTATAGACAACATCGTCGATCTCGTAATGAAAACACACGACAGGGATATTGCGCGACGCAAAGAACTCACGGGTTCGATCGGCGGCGGATTCACAGGTCAGGACAAAATCACTCATATGAGGCTCCTTACTCATTGCTGCGCAAATTATCGCACAGTGAGCCTACATGCGGTACATATGTCCACTATTTACCAAATCGAACCAAAAATAGTGAACATCTTTACCACCATCGTCTCCACCGGCCCCACGCATAAATATCTGAGAAAACACCTTCTGTCGTCTCCACCCAACCGACACATCAACCTCAACTAAATCGATTTACCAAACCGTTCAGCCGACAATTCAGCCGCCGGCGCAAAATCGAAACAAAGCCGGCGCATACTGATAAACGTTTGACGCTGTTTATCAGTTTTACCAACCATATCGGAAGGTGTTTCATGGTCGCATTCGATCGCAACCTGCAAGACTTTAAGTATCTGCGTCTGCTGTCGAGACAATTTCCCACCGAGCAATCCGCGTTTACCGAGATTATCAATCTCTCGGCCATTCTCAACCTGCCCAAAGGCACCGAGCATTTTATGAGCGACGTGCACGGCGAGTACGAAGCCTTTATGCACATCCTCAACAACTGCTCGGGTGTCGTGCGCGAACATGTCGACGAGATCTTTGGCGACACGCTCTCCTTTGACGAAAAGGGCGAGTTGTGCACGCTCATCTACTACCCGCGCGAGAAGATCGAGCTGGTCCGCAGCCGGCGCGAGGACTCCCCCACCTGGTACAAGACAATGCTCGACCAGCTCATCATGGTTGCCCGCTCGCTTTCGAGCCGCTATACGCGCTCCAAGGTGCGTAAGGCCATCCCGCGCGATTACGCCTACATCATCGACGAGTTGCTGCACACGCATCCGGACGAGAACAACTATCGTGTGCGCTATCACGAGCGCATCGTGGAGTCCATCCTAGAGACCGCAAGCGCCGACGACTTTATCGAGTCGCTCGCCTCGCTCATCAAGCGCCTGGCCGTCGACCACCTGCACCTGGTGGGCGATATCTTCGACCGTGGCGGCGGCGCGGCCAAAATTATGGACCGCCTGCTCACCTATCATTCGCTCGACATCCAGTGGGGCAACCACGACCTGCTGTGGATGGGCGCCGCTGCCGGCGAGCCCGCCTGCATCGCCACGGTGCTGCGCAACAACCTGCGCTACGACAACTACGAGATCCTCGAGAACGACTACGGTATCTCACTGCGCGAGCTCGTCGCCTTTGCCGATGCTACCTACACCGCCGGTGAGTCCATCACCCCGCTGATCAAGGCCATCAACGTGCTGCTCTTTAAACTCGAGGGCCAGATTATCCAGCGCCACCCCGAGTTCGACATGACCGACCGCCTGCTGCTCGACAAGATCGACCACGACACCGGCACGGTCACGCTCGCCGACGGCAGTGTGTGGCCGCTCACGACCAACGACTTCCCCACCGTCGATCCGGCGGACCCCTACACGCTCACGCCCCAGGAGCAACACATCATCGACAAGCTCGTGTCCGAGTTTGTTACCGCCGACCACCTGCATCGCCATATCGATTTCCTCTACACCCATGGCTCGATGTACAAGGTCACCAACGGCAACCTGCTGTTCCATGCATGCGTTCCCTTGAATGCCGATGGTAGTTTGAAAGAAGTTGATGTTTTCGGTAAGAAGCTTAAGGGCCGCGCACTCTATGACGAAATGGAGCGATGGGTGCGCATCGCGTTTTTCGACGAGGATGCTGAAATGCGCAAGCGTGGCGCCGATATGCTGTGGTACTTGTGGCTGGGCGAGGGGTCTCCCTTGTTTGCGAAGAGCAAGATGGCAACTTTCGAGCTCTATCTTATTGCCGATAAGGCAGCGCGCAAAGAGGTGAAGAACCCCTTCTATACGCTTCTCGACAACGAGGACGTGTTTGCGGGTATCTTCCGTGATTTTGGGCTTGACCCTGAAACGTCTCATATCATTTGCGGCCACGTACCTGTGAAGGTGAAAGATGGCGAAGACCCGGTGAAGTGCAATGGCAAGGTCATCATGATCGACGGTGGTTTCTCGAAAGCGTATCAGCCTACAACGGGCATTGCGGGCTATACGCTTATCTCGAATTCGCACGGTTTTGTACTCGCCGCGCACGAGCCCCTCGAATCGGCCCAAGCCGCCGTTGAGCGTGAGCTTGATATCCA
>URXE01000067.1 GCA_900551815.1 uncultured Collinsella sp. | reverse complement strand
TCTTAAGCTCATCCGCCGTGAACTCATCCTTGGCGCCGTCGATGGTCTTGAGCAGAAAATCGCCGTAATTGCTGCCATCCTCAATCATTGCCGAGTCTTTATTTGCCGCATTGAATACTTTTTCCCACAGCGCGTTATCACTCGAAAAGATCTCGTTCTCCTTCTGCATGAGCTTCGCATACAGCTCGGCGGCCTCGTCGGCATTGGCCGGCTTCTGCGCAGTGAGTTCTGCGATCTTAGGATCGGAGCTCGCAGATTCGCTCGCATTGCCACCGGGCGCCGAACATGCCACAAGGCACAAGGCCAATACCGGCACCATAAACAGGGCCGCAATCTTAGAAAGCTTCATGGTCATTCCTCCGTTTTGTCGAAGCTTGTTTACTTTTTATCGGCGGTCAAGGGGAGCTTTTCCGCCGACACATCCAGGCCATAGCGATAGCTGATGGCATCGACAGGACAGGCCCCGATGCACTTTCCGCACCGGATACATTCGGCATGATTGGGCGCGCGGACCACATCAACGTCCATCTGACAAACCTTTGAGCACTTGCCGCACGAGACACATTTGCATGCGTCAACCCGAATCCCCAGTAGGGACACCCTATTCATGAGCGCATAGAATGCGCCGAGTGGGCAAATCCATTTGCAGAAGGGGCGGTAGAACAAAACGCTCAGCACTACCACGGCAATGAGAACGGCAAGTTTCCAAGTAAAGAGATGTCCCAACGTAGATCGAATGCCGGCATTGGCGATGGCCAGCGGAATGGCGCCCTCGAGCACGCCCTGCGGACAGATGTACTTACAAAAGAACGGGTCGCCCATGCCCACGTCGTTAACCACCAAGACGGGCAGCAGCACCACGGCAAACAGCAGCACGACGTACTTGATGTACGTGAGCGGCTTGAGCTTTTTCGTGGAGAACTTTTTGCCGGGAATCTTATGAAGCAGCTCCTGCAGCCAGCCAAACGGGCACAAAAACCCGCATACAAAGCGACCCAGCAGCACGCCGAGCAAAATGAGCGTACCGGTAACATAGTAAGAAAAGTTGAACTTGGATGAACCTACCACCGACTGGAACGACCCGATGGGGCACGCACCCGATGCCGCGGGGCACGAATAGCAGTTAAGTCCAGGTACGCAGACTGTTTTTCCCGCGCCCTGATAGATACCGCCTTTGGCAAAGTTTGGCAGGTGAATATTGGTGACCAGCGTCGCCGCCGCCTGAATGAATCCGCGAAATCGGGCCAAAACATGCGACGCAATGTTTTCTCTTTTATCCAATTCCGATACACTCCAAGCACAGCCTAATCGCTTTGGCCAGCACGGCATCCGCCTCGCCACGCATAACACCAAAGCACACCATGGCAATTCCGACGATCAACAAAGCGACCTGTACCATGGGTTTTACCGCTTTGAACAACTCGACCACTCCTTTCGTTACGCGACCATTGGACCATATCGACTATAAAATCCGTGTTAAGCGCGATTTGAAATGTGCAAGGAGACTGTTATGCGTATTTTGATCGTCGAGGACGAGCAGGCGCTGTGTGATGCAATCGCGCGCAGCTTGCGAAACCTGGCATACAGCGTCGACTGCTGTCACGACGGACAGGAGGCGCTCGACCTACTGGACGTTGATGCCTTTGACCTCGTGGTACTCGACCTCAACCTTCCCCGTATCGATGGCATGACCGTGCTCAGGGAACTTAGGAAAACCGACTGCGAGACCAAGGTGCTGATTCTGTCCGCACGTGGCGAAGTATCCGATAAAGTCGCCGGACTCGATGCCGGCGCCAACGATTACCTTACCAAGCCGTTTCATCTTGACGAGCTTGCGGCAAGGATCCGCAGCCTTACCCTCAGGCGCTTCGCACAAAGCGACATAGTATTAACCTGCGGGAAGCTCCGCTTTGACACCAAGGCGCGCATCGCTTCCGTGGACAGCGAGGCTTTATCTCTTACGCGCAAGGAAACGGGAATCTTGGAATACCTGATGCTTAATCAGGGGCGTCCGGTAAGTCAAGAGGAGCTTATCGAGCACGTTTGGGATTGCACCGTGAACAGCTTTAGCAACGCAACCCGCGTTCATATCTCGTCACTCCGCAAAAAGCTACGCATTGCTTTGGGATACGACCCGATTCGCAATCGGATTGGAGAGGGCTACGTTATGGAGGGTGGAGAATGAAAGGGCTTTCGCTGCAATGGCGCATAACGATTATGACGGCACTGCTCACGTGTGCGACATGCGTGCTGACGAACTGCCTGGTCGGTTATACGGGCATGCGCTACATGGATGCCATCGGCAGTGACATCTCGGCCTTTAACGCTGCCGGCGCGAATTCGCCTCAGGCGTTCGACCCAACGAAAACGGCCCTCGATGACAAGGTCACGATCGTCGTAAACGACGCACAGGAATCTTTTGGCGCGACAGCCTGGTACATCACGGCTGGAGTCACACTCCTTGGCGGCGTGCTGGCATACTTTGTGAGCGGCCACGCGCTCAAGCCGCTACGGGATTTTGCCGCCCAGGTGGAGCGCGTGCAGCCTGACAACCTAAGCGAAATCAGACTCAGTGAAGATGTACCCACCGAGCTACAACGATGCAGCGCCTCTTTCAACGACATGATCGCCCGTCTTGGCGAAGGGTTCTCTGCACAGCGTCAGTTTACCGGCAACGCCGCACACGAGCTGCGCACCCCGCTCGCCCTTATGCAAGCACAGATTGAACTATTCATCTCCGAGCACCCCGGTTTGCAACCCGAAACAGCCGAGCTGCTCGGCCTGCTACAAGAACAAACCGAGCGCATGTCTCGAATGGCCAAGGTATTGCTCGAGATGAGTGAGCTCCGCAGCGTTCCTTGCGAGGACGATGTTGAACTTGGTCCCTTGTCCGAAGAGGTCCTCACCGACCTTGCGCCACTTGCCGAAAATAAGGGTATAGCCCTCAATTGTGCTGGAGACACTTTAGTAATCGGGAGCGACACGCTCCTCTATCGGCTGGTGTTTAACCTGGTCGAAAATGCCATCCGTTACAGCCACCCCGGCTCGACTGTCAACGTCTCCATCTGCGACAACGACAGCAACGTGTTCCTGCGAGTCGAAGACCAGGGCCCGGGAATACCCAAGCAATACCATGAGAGCACCTTCCAACCGTTCTTTCGCCTGGATAAATCCCGCAGCAGGGCATACGGCGGCGCAGGACTCGGGCTAGCGCTCGTTTGGGAGATTGCAGCGCTTCACGGTGGCACGGTAGAGGTCGAAGCAAGTTCCGAGAACGGGACTACCATGCTCGTAAGCCTTCCAAAACGATCCGCAGCGTTAACCGAACAGTAAAACGAAAGGGGCCCCGAGCAACAGGAGTACATTTGCTGCATTGTTGCCACCTGATGGGAGATGGAAGATGGACTGCGATGGCTACCCCCGCATTCCCATGCCGTTGATGTGCACCGCCTTTGTGCCGGGGCAGATTG
Organism: uncultured Collinsella sp.; assembly: GCA_900551815.1. Classification (GTDB taxonomy): domain Bacteria; phylum Actinomycetota; class Coriobacteriia; order Coriobacteriales; family Coriobacteriaceae; genus Collinsella. The sequence continues at coordinate 7,416 of URXE01000067.1, read as the reverse complement.
ACGCTGCGGTTGCAGGCATTTCCGACCCCGATTCGCGCGCCATTGCCACGGCAGAAGCGCTGTACTTTCGCGGACAGGCCGCCCTCGCTGCCAAGACGGCACGCCCCTATCTTGACGCCACCGACCCCGCACTGCGCTATTCCGCATGCTTTATCTGCGGATATGCCAGTCTGTCGCTCAACCGTATCGCCGATGCCCGCCGGTGCCTTGCGGGCATCGGCGATACGCCACCTGACGATGAATCGCCTGCCGTCCACGCCATGCATATCCTGTTCGCCTCTGCCGCGAGCGTCCTGCTGCACTTGCCTTCCCCGTATTCCGCCGAAGAGTTTTATCCGCTTGCGGCGCATCTGCCCGAAGGCCTGCGCCTGTTCGCCAGCTACGTGATGGCGCACGCCTTGTATCTGCGCGGCGAATACGGCCGCAGCCTGGGCATGGTGGAAAATGCCCTGATCATGAAACAGGGAAGCTATCCCATCTCGGAACTGTTCCTGCACCTGGCGGCTTCCATGGCATGCATGAGCCTCAAGGACATCGACGCCGCAAAAACGCACTTCGGAGCTGCTTGGAACATCGCGCGCCCCGACGGCCTTATCGAACTCATCGGCGAGCACCACGGCCTTTTGCAGGGACTCATCGAGGCATGCCTAAAATCGCAATACCCCGACGATTTCGCTCGCATCATCGAGATTACGTATCGATTCAGCTACGGCTGGCGGCGCATCCACAACCCCGATTCGGGCGAGGACGTGGCCGACGATTTAACGACCACGGAGTTCACCATGGCCATGCTCGCCTGCCGCGGATGGACCAACGCCGAAATCGCACGCCACATGGGAGTATCGCCGGGCACCGTTAAAAACCGCCTATCAGGAGTGTATGCCAAGCTTGGTATCGGAACTCGCGCCGAGCTGATTGCCCACATGTTGCGCTAGCGGCCAGACTGCCCGGCGTATCGAAAGCCCTCCGGGGGCCTGACGCTTTCGCGCACTCAAATTGGACATTTTGGCCATCGAACGGCACTACCGCCACGAGGCACCTTCTCGCAAAATAGGATTATTTCCACCGATACCTGCGGGATGGGAGCCAAAGATGCTTGATCGCCGTTCGCTACTTGTTGCCGGAGCGTCCTCGCTGGCGAGCATTATGTTGCCGCGCGTGCCGGGAAGCGCAAACGCCTTCATATTGCCGTTCGCGCCCACCGAAGCCTATGCCGACGAAAAAGACCCCTTCAGGGTGCTCGTTCTCTCGCGCACCATGTTTGGTGTGGTCGTGGTCGACGTCGCCAACAAAAATACGCCCATCGCGGGTGCCCAGGTCACGCTCACATCGCGCTATGCCGCAGGCAAGCAGCTCACCGCCACGACCGATGACGAAGGCACGGCCATCTTTGAGGTCGCGCCGCTTTCGGAAGGCTACATGGACGAGGCAACGCTTCTCGACGCATACGACTTTAACGGCGGCATCTCCATTAGCACGGCAGGCTACCGCGATGTCGAGATTCCCCTTGCGCGTATCCAGGGCGGCACCGCCATAACCGCGCCCACGCGTCCGCTTTCCGATGGCGAGCCGTACTTTCGACAGCTCACGTTCGACGAATGGGACATCCAGTACGCCAATGCCACGTTTATGGCAATGCCGAAGGACGACACGGCAAACGAGCAACCCGACACGCACGCCTTTACCGTGCAGGCACATCTGCCACAGGGTGAACAGGCAACGCTGCACATCAACAAGGTAATGCCCGCCACGGGTAGCTCGCCCGAAACCGTCACGCAGATTGGCCAGATCAAGGCCAGCGCATCGGGTGCGAATAATCTGGCAACGTTCACGCTTGAAGACACGTTCCTCGATGCGGCATCGGGCCTTCTGGAGGAAGGATGCAAGCTGCGCTTTGTGCTCGGCTACCAGGGCAAAACCTACACGCTCTCCTCCCCCATGGCCGTTGTCGCCGCGCCGGCCGCAAAGGCAGAATCGGGCTCGACCACCATCATTCCCACCACCATGGACCAAGAGATCACCCCGTTTGATTTCCCCGCGGCGTTTCCTGGCATCGGCGGCAATAAGTTCACGTGCTGGATGCCCTCATTCCCCATTTTGTTCGATTTCTCTTTTGCCGGTTACGTGCTGTTTGGTGGAGGATACAAACCAGCCAGCTATATGAACGATTCGGGCAACCCTGATCCGGAATACTGGAAGAAATCGCCGCGCGAGTCGGGCGCCAAGCAGGCAAACCGCTACCTCGACGAAATGGAGGGGAAGTGGAACCAGTACAAGAGCATGAGTGCCGGTTCGGGCACCGATCCAAGAAACACCAAGCTCCTTCGCCACCATTGCACGCTGCTATTCACGATGGATATCGCAACACAGGTGTACGGCTCGCTCGCCTACGATTGGGTGGGCAAAACCTGGGGTAACAACAACGACCCCGCATACGGCAATATTAAGGCCCTCTTCCAGGTAAGAACCGACCTCAATTGGACCGAGCAGTTTACCCTAGGACCGGTGCCGTTTTTCCTAAACGTCAACCCCTGGGTGCTGGCGAAGCTGGCGCTCGCCGTGGGTGCCCACACGCACGGCAGCGGCGCGGCGTTTTTCAAGAACATTTCGCTCGACTATTCCAACACGTCGGGCTCATTCACTATCCAGATCGGGCTTGCCGTCACCTTTGGCGCCGGCGTTGCAGGCGTCGCCTCGTCTGCCGTGCGTGGTACCGCATCCCTCACCCTGTTCATTGGGTACGAGAAGGCGGACGGGCACCAGCTTCCGCGGCTGCGCGTGGGTGCAGACGTCGATGTCGATGTGATACTCCAGTTCGTAATGTTCAAGTGGACCACCAAGGCTTGGTCGGGGTCGTGGCCCACACTCCTCGATTCGTGGAATATGTCGGTGAACAATGGCGACCAGTATGTGCTCCATCGCTCTGAGCTCGCATTGGGTGGAGATACGCCTTACACGCTGGATGCCCGCTTCGGCATGCCCGGCAACATCGAGGCGGACGGCATGCCGCAATTTATCGCATCGGCCACCATCGTCACCAACGCCGAGCTGCTCGCACGCGCTGAGGTTAAGGCCACTGCAAGGAATGTCGCGCCTACCGTACGCGATTGGGACCGGTCGGTCACGCGCATTGAGCTCGAGGCGGATGCAGAAAGCGACGACACGGGACAGATCGAGCATTTCGTCCACGCACTGATAGAGAACGACGAAAACGCCGCGCCGATGTATGCGTACACCTATGTCAGGCAGGCGACGAACGCCGTTGCGGACCCCAACGCCAATTCTGCTGGTGTATCGGAGGACGAGCGTGGCGGAATCAAGCCCTCGAGCGACAACGTGCTGTTTACCGGCGTTCTCAGCGAAGCTCACATGAAGCTGGCGATTATCGCCGGCGTAGAGTGCCTGTTCCGTATCGCCTCGGTGCGCTACGGCGACAATGGCCGCTCGCGTCTGGTGGTGCACACAAAGGCAAACGGCACGTGGTCCGCTCCCACGCCCGTGGACTTTCCCCTTGGGTTTGGCGAGGGCGACGTGGAGCGCGACGGCATATACGATTACGACTTCGACGTGGTGGAATATACGGACGGAAGAGAAAACCAGGACGCCTACGTGTTGCTGGTCTCGGGCGAGCGCCCCGACGGCGACAACACCCTTTTCGATACGGCAAGCACAGCCGGCATACTGTCCGTTGTGCGCCTGCGCATAAGTAATGACGAGATCCGCGTGGTGTCGCATACGTCATGGCGCAGCATCTCGCGCGGCCGCCTGCAAGAGGATGGCTACCATTGCCTGCAGTGCCCGCGTATCACGGTGGGCAAGACGCTCGTCGACGGGCGCTTGTCGGGTGCCTACCTCCACCGCCGCGGAACCACCGCAGAAAAGGCACTCGGCAGCGAGGCTGAGGTTGCGCTGGAGTGCTTTACCCTGTGGTCGGACGTTTCGGGCGACAGCCTGACGTTCCGCCAAGTTCTCCGCTTTCCGCAAGCACCGTCGAGTATCGAACTGGGCGAGCCCGAGGATATCAACGGCAAAATGGTGGTGCCCGTTGCGTACGAGACCGCAGACGGTTGCGGCTGCGCATCGTACGCCGTGATCGGCCAGTCCATTGCGGGCTGGGGCGTTATGTCACCAGACGCCACGGTACCCCGTGCGGTGCCGTGGCCGCAGCACACGGGCTTTTTGGCCACCGTCAACGAGCAGCTGCAGCATATTACTTGGACGCGAGGCGCGGCGGCATTTGCGTCGGAGCCCGTGGGTGCCGCAGGCTGTGGCCCGGCATCGTTTAGCGTAAGCAACAACGGCAGGTGCGTGCTCTATGTAGAGAACACCGATGGCAAGGTGGGACAGACCTACGACGAAGAAGGCAACCCGGTAGCAGTGATGGGCAAGCACTTCCGCATCTTCGCCAGCACCTTGGCAGGCGATCTGTTCACGGAGCCGTTCGTGATGTGCGAGCTGGACCATCCCATCGATCAGATAACGACATTTTTGACGTCGGGAGGCATGCTCTCCGCGCTCGCCACGCACATTGTGAGCGCGGAGAAGAGCGAGGCAGAGCTGCACGGCATCGAAGTGCCCTTGGTGGCGTGTGCCACTCCGACGGGCGCGGTCGCTACCTCGGGCGCGGTGGTGCCCGGAGCAGCAGGCGAATCCTTCATGGTCACGGTGCGAAACGACGGCAACACCTTGCTGACCGCCGGCACGATCGATCTGTACCGAGAGGGCTCCAGCCAGCCGTTCTCCAGCGCATCCATCGGATTCGGAGCGAACGCACGCATGGCTTCGATCTACGATCCAGAGCTTGCCGAGGACGCTTCGGCCAACGACATGGCACGCGTGAAGTACGCGCTCGAGACGCTGGGCACACGTTTTGCGACGCACCCGCTGGTAGCCGACAACGGCAACGCCGTGCTGGCACCGGGTTGCACGGCACAGTTCCGCATGAGCTTCGCCATCCCCGAGAGCTGGAGCGACGAAGTGGGCAAACGCGTAACGCTGTATGCGAAGGCGCGTAATCTGGTGGCGCTCGATCCCGTGACGCTCGAGGAAATTCGACCGGGCACAAACTCGGCGCTTGGTGCCGTACTGCACGAGCTTCATGTGCCCGACGCGGCATGCGAACGCTCAGAAGTTCAGGTCGGCGTATGCGACAGCGCGGATACGACAGGACTTCACGACGCCCCGATGACGGCGGACAGCGATAGCGGCTCGAGTGGCGGCGGTACCGACGAGGGCGGCGGCTCCGGCGGAAGCAGCTCCGGTGGCGGCAGCAGCTCTGGCAGCGGCAAGGACCGCGGTAACAGCAAGCGTTCTGGAAAAGCAGGCGCGCTTGCTGGAACGGGTGACAGCAACATCCCCCTGACGGCAGCCGCAGCAGCACTCGCCGCGGCTGGTGCCGGCCTTGTCGCCTACAGCGCCCGCCGCACGGCACTCGAAGCCGACACCGCCAATGAGGCCAATTCGGATAGGCCTCGCTAGCTCCTAGTTACTTTTGTGAGAGACGCCGACTCGGCTCATCGAACATCAAATGGGCTGGTTCTGGATACCCAGAGCCAGCCCATTACGCATTAGATGTCATCAGAGGAGTCGAGTTCTGCCTCGAGCTTGGCACGGCGTCTTTTCGCCGTGAAAAACGTTGTGCACAGGGCAGCAAACGTGGCCGCGAAAATCGTCGCGCCGCAGAACACGCCCGTGGCCAGGTTCGCCAACCAAAAGACGCTTTCGAGCGGTACGATCTGCGCCTCAGCGATACAGCGCATTGCGGCAATAACAAGAGCGAACGCGGCGCCGCTAAGACCGCTGACAAGCAGGAAATATCCAACAGGAAGATGCTCGGTTTGCCCAAAACGATTGGTATCGACACAGCCCTTCCGCGTTTGCAGTCCTGCGCAAATCAACATCACGAGAACGAGCCACAAATACATGGCTGCCTCGAACGGCGTTGCAAAGCCATGCGGCATTTCACTGGTGTCGCTGTGAACCCACGCAACCTGTCGAGCTATAAACTGGTAGAAAAAGATCATCAACATGCCAAACGAAAGCAGCACGAAACCAATCTTGTAGATCTTCGCGCTCTCGGCCTCCAGGCGCTCATCCTTTGGGCCGGCATATTCACGCCACTTTTGCACGAGTTTTAAATCTTCAAATTTCATAGCGAACTCCTAAAGAGCGTCAGGGTCGACGTCGCTCTCGTCTTCCCAAAACAAGTCGTTCAACGTAACGCGTAGCGCTTTACAGATTGCCACGCACAAATTGAGCGTGGGGTTGTAGCCGCCCGCCTCGATCAAGCCGATGGTCTGGCGCGTAACGCCCACGGCCTCGGCCAGGTCAGCTTGCGAAAGGCCAACCGCCGCGCGCGCCGCCTTCATGCGTAGGTTCCTTTTGCCCGGCATGGAGTTCCTTTCGTAGTAATGGACAGATATCCGTTGCAACATGACAGAAATATATTGCATCTATCAGAAGATGTCAACTATATCTGTCATTATGAAAACCATGTCTGTCATCGCTGTGCGGACATAACAATTTCGATTCGCTATTCAAACTTACTCGGTCAGAACCGACTCGGTTTTGTCCGAGTAAACTAGAGCATAAACTGATTCATGCGATACAATTAACTCGGACAAAACCGAGTCGGAAGGAACCGAGTAAGTGGAATTCATTGGCAGGGAGCGTGAACTCGCCCGTATTAAGAAAACGCTCAAAGTAACTGAGCAGCGCAATGTTCTCATTTACGGCAGGCGTCGCGTCGGAAAAAGTGAGCTCATCAAGCAGGCGCTAACCGATTTGTCGGACGTCGCAACGGTCTATTACGAGTGCCGCCAAACCTCCGAGGCAGACAACCTCGAGAGTCTGTCCGCCCTTGTTGCTGAAGCGCTGAGCTTTCCTCCGCTCGCCTTCACAGGCATCCGCGAGCTCATCGAATTTCTGTTTGCCCAAGCCAAAGACAAGAACATTACCCTCGTTCTCGACGAATACCCCTACTTGAGAGATGCGGTTAAAGGCTTGGACAGCATTCTTCAGACCTCAATCGACGCCCACAGGGAAGACTCACGTTTAAACATTGTCCTGTGCGGCTCCTACGTTGAGATTATGAAATCCCTCATCGAGCATGAAAGCCCCCTCTACGGGCGAATTGATCTCGCACTTGAGCTTAAGCCCATGGATTACTTTGACGCTGCGAAGTTCTATCCCGCGTTCTCGCCCGAGGACAAGGTGCGGCTCTATAGCGTTTTTGGCGGCATCCCCTTTTACAATCGCCTCATCGATCAATCCCAAAGCGTACGCGACAACATCATCGAGCTCGTCACGGAACCTGGCGCCCGCTTAGAAAGCGAGGTGCCGTCCTATCTCAACGCCGAGATCTCGAAGATGACCAACGCCAACGAAGTTTTCGGGGCTCTCGCACAAGGTTACTCC
>URXE01000066.1 GCA_900551815.1 uncultured Collinsella sp. | reverse complement strand
ACCCAGATCGGCACCAAAGCCGGCCTCGGTAATGGCAACATCGCCAAAGCGCATCGCCATACGCGTGGCCATGATAGAGTTACAGCCGTGGGCAATGTTGGCGAAGGGACCGCCGTGGACAAACGCGGGCGTGCCCTCGAGCGTTTGCACCAGGTTGGGCTTGAGCGCGTCCTTAAGCAACGCGGCCATGGCACCCTGGGCCTTGAGGTCGCGGGCACGGACGGGCTCGCCGGCATAGCTGTAGCCGACAACGATCTCGCCCAAGCGCTCCTTAAGATCGTTGATGCTCGTGGACAGGCACAGGATTGCCATGACCTCGGAGGCAACGGTGATATCGAAGCCGTCCTCGCGCGGCACGCCCTGGGCCTTACCGCCAATGCCGTCGATGACGTGGCGCAGCTGACGGTCGTTCATATCGACGACGCGCTTCCAAGTGATGCGCTTAACGTCAATACCGAGCTGATTGCCCTGCTGGATGTGGTTATCAAGCATGGCGGCCAGCAGGTTATTGGCGGCACCGATAGCGTGGAAGTCGCCGGTAAAGTGCAGGTTGATGTCCTCCATGGGGATGACCTGAGCCCAACCGCCACCGGCGGCACCGCCCTTCACGCCAAACACGGGACCGAGCGAAGGCTCGCGCAGGGCCACGGCGCTCTTGACGCCGCGACGGCGCAGGCCGTCGGCCAGGCCGATGGTCGTAGTGGTCTTACCCTCGCCTGCGGGCGTGGGATTGATAGCGGTCACGAGGACAAGCTTGGCCTGGTGATCAGTTGGCTCGTTGAGCAGGGAATAGTCGACCTTTGCCTTGTCAAAGCCGTACGGAATCAGATGCTTAACGTCGACGCCGGCGTTCTTGGCCACCTCGGTAATAGGCAGCGGCGTAACAGAACGTGCGATTTCGATGTCAGTAGGCATGGGCGGTCCTTTCGTTACCGGATGAGAAAAAGACCAATCCAGCATAGCACGCGCGCGCAATAGTAAAACGCCCGTAACCGACGAACGGCGATATGTTTACCCGATGCCCAGCGATAGCCTACAGATGCGCTAAAACAAGCCCATTTCTACAGGGTCGGTTCAATACCCAAATGCTCGAATGTGCGAAGCGTTGCCTGGCGACCCTGCGGTGTGCGAATCATCAATCCGCACTGCAGCAGATAGGGCTCATAGACATCCTCGAGCGTACCCGGGTCCTCGCCCACCGCACTGGCAAGCGTGGTCAAGCCAACGGCACGGCCGGAGAACGTCTTGGCAAGTGTCTCCAAGATGCGAATATCCATCCAGTCCAAGCCAAGCTCGTCGATCTCGAAAAACTCGAGCGCCTGACGGCAGATATCAAGCTCAATAGGACCGTTGCCGCGCACCTGCGCATAGTCGCGCACACGTTTGAGCAGACGGTTGGCAAGACGCGGCGTACCGCGCGAGCGCGAGCCGATCTCGAGCGCGCTGGGATGGTCGATCGTCACACCCAGAATGGTCGCCGAGCGTGTCACAATCTGGGCGAGCTCCTCAACGGTGTAGTAATCCAGGCGATACGAAATGCCGAAACGGTCGCGTAGCGGGCCGGTCAACATGCCCGAGCGAGTCGTTGCCGCTACCAGCGTAAACTTGGGGATATCCAGGCGAATAGAACGTGCGGCGGGGCCTTTACCGATCACGATATCGAGGGCAAAGTCCTCCATCGCAGGGTACAGGACCTCCTCGACCGAACGGTTCAATCGGTGAATCTCGTCAATAAACAGCACATCACCCGGCTGCAAGTTAGTCAGGATGGCCGCCAGGTCACCGGTGCGCGCAATAGCGGGGCCGCTCGTCGTCTTGATCTGAGCGCCCAGCTCGTTGGCGATAACCGCAGCCAGCGTGGTCTTGCCCAGACCCGGAGGGCCCGAGAAGATCACGTGGTCGAGCGTCTCGCCGCGGCTCTGCGCCGCCTCGATGAGCACGCGCAGACTCTGCTTGATGTGCTCTTGGCCGCAGTAGTCATCCAAGCGCTGGGGACGCAGGGTACGGTCGACATCAAGGTCCTCGGGCGTCAGCTCCGAGCCCACCATGCGCTCACCGTGCGCCATGGATGCCGCCGGCGAGGTGCCGGGCGTCGCCCACAGGTCCTGAGAGTCATCGGCTTCCCACATCACGCATCCATTCCAAGTCGCTTAAGCGCCGCGCCGAGCAGATCCTCGACACGCATATCCTGCCCATCATACCCGCTCAGGGCGACATCGGTCTCCTGCGGGCTAAAGCCCATGGAAAGGAGCGCCGCGCGGGCATCGTCGATGGCCGAGGGGGCGGCAGTGGGCACGGGCATCGCAACCTGGCCGGGAATCACGTCGACCGGCACAAAGCCCTTGTCCTTGGCAAAGGTGCTCTTGAGCTCCAGGATCAGACGCTGCGCGGTCTTTTTGCCCACACCGGGAACCTTGGCCATGCCCTTGTCGTCCTCGGCCATCACCAGGGAATACAGCTGGCCCACGGTATAGGTGGAAAGCACGGCAAGTGCTAGACGCGGACCGACACCTGACACGGACACGAGCCGATCGAACATCGTGCGCTCGTCCTTGGAGGCAAAGCCAAAGAGCGTCATGGCGTCCTCGCGCACCTGCATACGGGTATAGAGGCGCACCTCACCGCCGGGCGTCGGCAACGTGGCTGCAGTGCTACCCGAGATGCCGAGCTCAAAGCCCACGCCCGACACATCGACGACGGCCGAGCTCATCGTGGCCTCGACAAGCGTTCCATGGAGCTGGGAGATCATCAGTATCCGGTTCCTCTCTGTTGATAGAACTCGCCACCGGTAAGCGCCCGGGTGCGGCTAAGGTTAACGTGGCAGATGGCGCAGGCCAGGGCATCGGCGGCATGGTCGGGATGCGGGTCGTGATCGAGCTGCGTGAGCGTACGAACCATATACGCGACCTGCCGCTTATCTGCAGCGCCGGTGCCCACCACAGCCTGTTTAATCTGCATAGGCGTGTACTCGCCAATCTCGAGCGCGCATTCCGAAAGCGCCACGAGCGCAGCCCCGCGGGCATGCGCCGTAGGGATGGCCGAGCGAACGTTGGCGCCAAAGTAAATGCTCTCGATGGCGGCGGTATCGGGGCGGTAGCGCTCCACGACACCCTTGAGGTCGCGGGCGATGTGAGACAGGCGCACCGCGAGCGGACTGCCCGCGCTGGTCTCGATACAACCGTAGGCACGGCAGCGAACCTCTCCGCGCCGTTCCTCGATAATTCCCCAACCCGTATGGGCTAAACCAGGATCGATACCCAAAATGACCAAGCCGACCTCCCCTCGCCACAAGCACAGCGAGAGACAAGGCCCCGCGCACTATTCACGAACGTCTGTTCTAGAATAACACAACGGGGCCAAGATGCTTAGTTGAAGTAACGGGGTTGGGAGCGAATCCCATCCTATAGTTAGTTTTGGCTGAAGAACGGAAACTGACGGGGATCCACCGGCGGTTGCGGCATCGGCGCGCCCTGGGGCCCACCCTGCGGTCCGCCCTGGCCGCCCATCATCTTATCGATGGCGTCCTGGACCTCGCCTTCAAACTTTTTCATACCCTCATGCAGGCGACGCTGACCATCCTCGGAGCGCAGCTCCTCCATCTGCTCGGGCGAAATACCCAACAGGTCACCCAGTATGCCCATCATCTCGCCACGCATGCGCTCGCTTGTATCCTCGTCGGCAAAGCGGTTCACCTCGGCGCGCGCCAGCGCATCGACCGTCATGCGTTCCTTGCCGCTCAGCCCCAGGTCGGACCACGCGAGCATGTACGGCCAGGCGCGCTCGACAAACGAACGAGCCGAGACGATCGGCGCCGTCGGCAGCTGGCGGCGAGCCGCCTCTCCCTGGCGCACGAGCATCAGCAGCAGCGAACATGCCTCGGGCTTGCCGGTGGCCATCGGGATGTCGTCGAAGGGACGGTTGCGGTCGACGTGTGACTCGAGCGTGCCATCGACCTCGCCCGGCTCAAGCCCGCCGAGCAGCTGCGCCGCGCGGTCGAGCATGTCGACCGGGCCGTCAAGCGTCGAGAGCGCCCGCGCCAGCACGCGCTCCATGCAATCCTCCACCGCGTTGAGCGTCACAAGCTCCTGCGGCACCACGGCAGACGTGCGGTTGCGCACGCGCGCCACAAACTCGAGGGTCGACAGATACACATCACCAAAGGGCGCGTAATCGCCCTGGTAGCCACCGCAAAGCGCGGGCGCCGCCAGCGCGTACTCAGTTTTGGACAGCGGGCTCAACGCCATCGCACCCAGCTCGAGCGCCGTATCCTCCAGCATGAGGCCCAGCGTGCGAGAGCGCAGACGCTCGGCGTCGCCCGCCGACACATCGCGGTCGAGTACACGCGCGGCATCCGGCGCATCGCGCTCAACCGTGCGAATATGCAGGCGCTCGGCAATGGCACGAACGGCGGCACAACGGGCGGCCTCGGCCTCTTCCTGCGCCGGCGTAAAGATGCGGTTGCGTCCCAGCACCAGGCCGACCACATTGCGCGGACCCAGGGCGTCGACGGCAAGCGCCGCAAGCAGGGACGACGGCAAGTCGCCCTCGAGCGCCACCACGGCGCGCGACGTACCGCGGGCGCGGGCGTTATCGCGAACGGCGAGCACCAGTGCCCGCCACAGCCATTCCTCGGAGCGAAACTCGGGCAGCTCGTGGTCCTCCAAGGCATCGAGCATCACACCGCGCTGTATCTCCTGAACCAGCAGGCTCTCCTCAAAACACGGCGCTTGGGCCACCACGCGGCCGCAGTCGTCGAGCACAAACGAGCCGCCGGTATACACCGACTCATCGTACGCACCGACCGGCGCCATGCAGGCAAACCACACGCTGCGCTTAGATGCGATCTTGCGGTAGGCTCCGCTGCGCACGGCGGCGATCGCGGCGGTCTCGCGGTCGGTCATATCGAATGCGTTGAACTGGAAATAGGCAATGAGGTCGACGCCGGTCGGCAGCATCTCGAGCTCGCGGTCCAAGTCGAAGATCACGGCGATACGCACGCCGTCCACGTCAAACACCGGCGGTGTCCAACGGGCGTCGCCGTTCCCACCGCGCTGCAGGGCAATGCTCGAACGGGCCGGCACCACATGGCCGTCCTTGAGCATCATGTAGTCGAGCAGGGGCTGGCCCTCAAACGAAACTGCCGCGGGCACGATGCAGATCATATCGAGCTCTTGGATACGCTCGGCGACGCCGGTCAAGCCGGCAAGTATGTCGTGCTCAAAGTCGGCAGCGCCCACCAGGCCGCCGGGCAGGGCTCCCATAAAGAGCGGAGCCGGCACGCACAACACGCGCGCACCGCGCTCGTGGGCCAGACGCGCCTGGTCCTCGATGCGACCGCAGATACCCTCAATATCACCCAGGCGCATATCGATCTGTGCAAGTGCGAGCTTCATGGCTCAGCCCTTTCCGTCGTAAACCATCGTTGTCGTAGAAAAGCGCCGGCCGCATGATGCAGTCGGCGCTCGCATGTGCATATGCTAGCTATGATACCCCGAGCGGGGGCGCGCTCCTAGAACGTCGCGGACCACAGCCCGTGCAGGTTGCAATAGGCATAGACGGTACCAGTCTTGGAACCGCCGGCAAAAAACGTCGCGGGCTTCATGCCGGGCTGGAGGTAATGGACCTCCAGACGACCCTCGGCCTCAAGGGCAATCCACTCGATGTAGTGCTCGGGCACCATAGGATGCTCGACCGAGCCCACGCGCGCACGGATCACGTGACCGTCGCGCTCGCTCTCGACGACGGGCACGTGCTTTTCGTGCGCCGCGTCCTCGGTGTTCGCGGTCAGCTCCGTGCAGCCGGCAGGGGTTGCAACGTCGTTGCCAAGGGCGGCAATGAGCTTGCCGTCGGGGTCCTTAAAGAATTTCGCCATGATGTTCTCCTTTGCTGATGTGCCGATGTTCTTGAGGTTCTTATGCCCAAAGGCAAGCGAACCATCCACGGCATGGCAAATGAACACATAACGAGCGGGGACGATGGGACAGCGCGGGCTATCCGCCCTGGCGGCCTCACCCGAGCGGGTTAGCGCCCGTCGCCGCCGAGCAGCGCCAGAACATCCTCGCGGGTAAACAGCGCCGAGGAGATGCCATCGCCGCCGAGCACGCTGTTGACCAGGTCGCGTTTGGACTCCTGCATCTGCATGATGCGCTCCTCGATCGTGTCCTTGGCGATGAGCTTGTACACGGTCACGGTATGTTGCTGGCCAATACGATGTGCGCGGTCAGTCGCCTGGTCCTGCGCGGCCACGTTCCACCACGGGTCGTAGTGAATGACCACGTCGGCCGCCGTCAGGTTAAGGCCCACGCCGCCCGCCTTGAGCGAAATCAAAAAGACCGGCACCTCGCCCGCTTGGAACTGCGCGACCATCTTGGCACGGCTCTCCTTGGACGATGCGCCCGTGAGCTTAAGAAAGCCGATGTCCTCCTTGGCCAGGCGCTTGCCAATGATATCGAGCATGCCCGTGAACTGGCTGAACAGCAGAATGTGATGCCCGCCGTCGAGCGCACCGTGCACGAGCTCCATGCAAGCGTCGAGCTTGGCGCTCCCCGCCTTGTAGTCCTCGTAGTGTAGATGCGGGTCGCAGCAGATCTGGCGCAGCTTGGTGAGCTCGGCGAGTACCTTGAGCTTGTCCTTCTTAAACTCGGATGCCTCGCGATGCTGCACCTGCTGGGCGATGCGGTCCTGGTTGGCCAGGTAGAGCTTGCGCTGCTCGCCGGTGAGCTGTGCCATGACAGTGTCTTCGATCTTCTCGGGCAGGTCGGCCACCACGTCTTCCTTAACACGGCGCAGCACAAACGGCGACACGAGCGCCTGTAGGCAAGCAGCGCTGTCACCCTCGGCGTGCTCGACCGGGCTTTCGAAGCGCTTGGCAAACGACTCGCGCGTCCCCAAAAGGCCCGGCATAAGAAAGTCGAAGATGCTCCAGAGCTCGGACAGGCGGTTTTCGATGGGCGTGCCCGTCAGGGCAAAGCGCACACCGGCCGGCAGGCGCTTGGCGGCGCGCGCCACCTGCGTGAGCGGGTTTTTAATGTACTGGGCCTCATCGAGCACCACACGGGCAAAGTCCTGCTCGGCATACTCGTCGATATCGCGGCGCATGAGGTCATACGACGTCACGACCACGTTATGCTCGTCAGCGCCGGCTATCTGCACGCGGCGCTGTGCCTTAGCGCCCACAATGGCGCACACGTCGAGCGAAGGCGCAAAGCGCTCCAGCTCGGCGGTCCAGTTATACACGAGCGACGCAGGGCATACCACGAGCGTGGGCTTGGCGTCCCCCGCATCCACGCGCGCCAGGATATGCGCGATCATCTGCAGCGTTTTGCCCAGGCCCATGTCGTCGGCCAAGATACCACCGAGGCCCAGATGCTCGAGCGAACCGAGCCACTGGTAGCCGTCGACCTGATAGCCGCGCAGTGTGGCCTTGAGCGTGACCGGCACCGTAAAGTCCATCTTGCCGAGCGTATCCAAGCGCTTGACGGTGCGACGGAACGCAGCGTCGCGATCGGCTTCGAGCTCGGGCGTGCGCGCAAGCATACTGTCGACAAACAGGGTACTCGACGCGGGAAGCGACACGCCGTCGAGCAGGTCGGCGGCATCGACGCCCAGGTCCTCGGCAAGACCAAACGCGGCGCGCGCCCCCTCGTCCAGGCGTACGATGTCGCCGGACGTCAGACGCGCAAACGTCTGGTGGCGCTTGTACGAGTCCAGATAGATGGCAAGATCTGCCGCCGAAAGACCGCTCGCGCCCAGTTCGACATCGAGCAGGTTGCTCTTGACGATCGCGCGCACCGAAAGCTTGGGCGCAGGGCGCACCGAGATCTGGCGTAGGCGGTCGCTGAGCATGACCTCGCCCAGCTCGGACAGGGCAGACAGGCCCTCGGTGAGCAGGCAGAACAGGCTCTCGTCGTCGCGCTCCTCAAACGCCAGGCCGCCCTCGTAAAAGTCGAAATACAGGGCCGCCGTGTCCATAACGCGAAACTCTGCCACCTCATCGCGCGGCGGCACGCCCGGGCGCCGCTCTTCGAAGGGACTGCCCGGAGCGCCCAGGCTAAAGAGATCTGCCGACCAGTCGCCGTAGGAAACCGTAATCTTGCAGGTCACAAGCCCGTCATCGACACCGATTGCCATGGCAAAGCTCGGCTCGGGCGCCACGGTGTCGAGCACGGCGGGAGCGGTGAGGTCGGTGTATTCGCGCAGCACGGGCAGTGCCATGCGGCAGAATTCGCCCACCTGCTCGGCGGCGATATGGACCGGCGTGCGACAGGGCAGCAGACGCGACAGAAACGGTGCGGCATGCTGGGCAAACGCTGCATCGGCGCGGCGCGCGCGGTGCGTGTCGACCAGATAGGCAACGTCGCCCGAGGCAAAGCAGTACATATCGGCGGGCAGGCGCAGGTCGTAGCTGCCACCGACCGCCGGCGCGATCTTGGCGGCAAGGAGCGGCGGTTGTTTTGCCGAGGCCTCGTCCTCCCCCACCGGCGGCAACTCAACCGCAACCTCGTAGGAACGATGCGTCGTCGTTCCCCGCGACCAGGCGGGCTCAAAGGAAATGGTCCGGCCACGCAGCAAGTCCAGCATGTATACGATGTCATGCTCGGACAGCGGCAGCTGGCGCTCGGCGACAAAGCCGCTGCGTGCAAAATCGTACGACGCCGAACGCGAACTCGTGATGTCGCTCAGATACACAACCGTTGCCACAACAAGGTCGAGCAGGCGCACCGAAACCTCGTCGAAGGCCTCGGGCGCATGGAGGAATGTGAGCTTCTTGCCGTACGAGAACGTGCCGCCGCGCACGTAGGCGGAGGCCATGCCGTCGATGTCCTTGACCACGTAGGACACCGAGCCGCAGCGGATGCGAAGCTCGAGCGCCCAGCTAAAGCGGTCGGCAAACAGCGGATTGTAGTACGGCACCAGCGAGGGCTCCAGCACCGCCTTGGGGGCATCGGGGTCGACAGTGCCGGCGAGCTTGCGGCGCATGCCCGCCAACTCATCCATGCGCACGTCCGAAAGATCGGAGAGTGCCTTCATGAGGCTCGGGCTCGTGGGGACGGGCGCCGGGAAGGGAAAGTTAGGGTTGACCGCCGGTGCAGCGGACGCGGGACGCACGGCTTGCTTGGGCGCCGCCGTAAACGTGCGAACCGGTGTGCGCAGCCCCTCAACAGGCTCAATGCCGCTTGCGTCCAGATACGCCAGCGCCGTGGCGATGGCGTGCTTGCACATGCCGGGGTAGCGATAGGCAGCGGGGCAATCGCAGTCGTAGTCGATCACCTCCTGCTCGTCCATGTCGAGCGCCACGTGCGTCTTGTACAGGTCACCGCGCGAGCCGCGCACTGAGCCCTCAACCGTCACGTTTTTGGAGAAGCGCGAGCCGCTGTCCTCGATCGACAGCACGGCGCCGTTGAGCATGAGCGAGCGGCCCTTCATAAAGGTGCCGCTCAGCGCCGCCTCTTTCCGGAGCGCCTGCACAAACGTCCCCTGCGCCATCACTTCCTCCAATCTCGCACCGAGTACCTCTCAGCAACGCCGTCCCTAGATAACCGTCACGCGGCCTTGGTTACCCACAATGGCCTTGGCCTCGGCCAGCAGCGGAATCGAGCGCGCGTTGACCTTGGCAGGCACCTCGGCGCGCAGCACGCGCCCGTCCACCTGCTCGATAAAGATCTCCACGCGGTCGCCGCCCGGGTTAGCGGTGAGCACCGTGGCCAGGCGCGCCATATTGCCCTGGCTAAAGCGGCTGTTGGGCACCATAACCTCAAACACCTTGGGCTTGTTGTTCTCCTCGTTGAGCTCCAGCGGCACGATCTCCTGCGCGATGATCTGGTCGCCGCGGTCCGAGCGCTCGAGCTTGCCCTTAATGCGCACAAACGCGTCGGACAGCTGCGCACCGGTCTCGGGATCGACCTCGCCGTACAGGTACCCCTCGGCCTCCTTGTAGGTCTTGGGGAACACGACGACGGTGGCCTCGCCTTCCATGTCCTCGAGCTGCACGATGCCCATGGGGTCGCCGTTTTTGGTCACGCGCTTGGACACGCTCGAGACCATGCCGGCCCACCACAGTGCCTTGCCCTCGGGGATCTCCTGGTTGATGGTGCCGCCCGTGGGGTTTTGCACTTCGTAGCCGGTATCGATCTGCGAGAACGAGAAGTCGCGCGCTTTGCTGAGCGCATACTCAAACGGGCGCAGCGGGTGGTCCGAGACATAGATGCCCAGAACCTCTTTCTCCTGGCTCAGCTTAAGGTGGCGGTCCCATTCCTGGCCGTCCGGATCGGGCACGCTGACCTCGAAGCCCGAGCCCTCAACGTCGCCAAACATATCGAAGAACGAGGTCTGGCCGCTCGCGCGGTCCTTCTGACGCTTTATCGCGGCGTCGATGATGTTCTCGGGGTTGTTCTTGTCCACAAAGTGCATCATCTGGCGGCGCGGATAGCCCGTGGAGTCGAAGGCGCCTGCCTTGATGAGCGATTCGATCACGCGACGGTTGGCCTGGCTCGAGTCCACGCGCTCGACAAAGTCGTGCAGCGTCTTAAACGGACCGCCCGCCTCGCGCTCGGCGATAATCGCCTGCGCCACGCCGGTACCCACGCCGCGGATGCCGGCCAGACCAAAGCGCACGCCTTCCTTGGTAGCCGTGAACTCGGTGCCGGACTCGTTGACATCTGGCGACAGCACGGGGATGCCGTCGTGACGGCATGCCGAGACGTAGTGCACGATCTTGTCGGTCTTGCCCGTATAGGACGTCAGAACGGCCGCCATGTACTCGTGCGGATAGTGCGCCTTGAGCCATGCCGTCTGCATAACCAGGATGGCGTAGCCGGCGGAGTGCGACTTGTTGAAGGCGTAGGACGCGAACTCGAGAACATCGTCCCAAATCTTCTGGGCGACCTCGCGCGTGTAGTTGTTCTTGATAGCGCCGTTCATCCAGTGGTCGTAGGTAGTCTCGTCCGAGCCATCCTCCCAGTGGAGCACCGTCGACGTAAGCAGCTTGATCTTCTTCTTAGCCACGGGCTTACGGATACGCGAGTCCGATTCGCCCTTGGAGAAGCCGCACATCTCGACGGAGATGAGCATAACCTGCTCCTGGT
>URXE01000065.1 GCA_900551815.1 uncultured Collinsella sp. | reverse complement strand
GAAAAGGGCCGGTTGCAGCCGGCCCTTTAGACGATAATACCTGCGTTGCCCGCGCTTCCGAAGTGTGACTAGCTGAGGAACGGGTTCCGCGGCACAACCTGATTTTACCCAGCGAGGCGGATCTTTTGCAGCCGCTCCACCGTTTATTTACATCTACCACCACAAGCGGATTCCGCACGAACGAGAGCAAAGAAACAACGCCGGCGCGGCCAACAGAGCAGACAATCCATGCGACCAAAGAAATAGAAAAGCGCCCGCGGCCTCGGTTCCCCACCCAGGTCTAGGCGCTTTTCTTGACACCATCGCACCACATCCGCCATCGCCTCCGGCCCGACACTCATAAAAATGCAAGCGGGAAACGACCTCAAGATCACCAACAACAGCTTCAAGCAAGCGCTTGGGCAACTGTCGCAACACGAGCGCCCATAAATAGGGGCCAATTAATAAGTAAGAGAGCCTTGCCACCAATTGTCATTCAGGCACGATCAGCCAATAGGTCAAATGGCAACTAACTGGTGTCAGATATACCAATATACGCAAGATTAACTGCTAGAATGCAATGGTGGACAGGCTCACCAACGTCGTGGAAGCATAAGGTAAGGAGTGCGCATGATTGCTGTCGACTACAGCTCCTCAACGTCATTTAATGAGGATGCTTTCGAACAAGGCATCATTGACCACTTGCAAACGAGCCTGGGGTACGAGCACCTCTATGGACCCGATGTCGCTCGTTCCTCCGACGCGTTTGACGACGCCTTCCTACCTGACGTCATTGGGCCCGCTCTTGAGAGCATTAACCCCACGCTCAATCGACGTGCGATTGATGCCTCAATAACCAGACTAAAGGAAATCGAGGGCAGCGACCTCATCGCCAAGAACAGCATCTTTATGGACATGCTCCAGAACGGTGTGGAGACAAGCTGGTTTGACGGCAAAGAAGAGCATACGGACATCGTGCGCTTGGTCGATTACGACAATCCCGAAAAGAACTGCTTCCACGTTGTTAACCAGTGGACCTACATCGAGTGTGGCACCAACAAACGTCCAGATGTCATCGTATTCGTTAACGGTCTTCCGCTCGTTCTCTTTGAATTGAAGTCGCCCGCTCGAGCCGACGCTGACAGCGAAGATGCCTACCAACAGATTCAAAACTACAAACGACAGATTCCATCGCTTTTCGTGTGCAACGCCTTCTGCGTCACCAGCGACATGCTTCACACCAAGGTTGGCACAATCACCGCCAACGAGTCGCGCTTCGTTGAGTGGAAGAGCGTCGATGGAAGCTACGAGGCCACCCAGTACGCCGATTGGAAGACGCCTCTGGACGGCATGTTCCCCAAGGAGCGGCTCATCGACATCCTGAAGAACTTCATTCTGTTCTCCGAGGACGCGAAAATCCTCGCGGGATACCATCAGTACTTCGCGGTGAACAAAGCGCTCGAGAGCGTGCATGAGGCCATCGGCGGCGACGGCAAGGGCGGCGTCTTTTGGCACACGCAGGGCTCGGGCAAGTCGCTTTCGATGGTTTTCCTTGCCCATCTGCTCGAAGAGAAACTCGACAGCCCGACCATCGTGGTGATTACCGACCGCAACGACCTCGACTCGCAACTGTTCGCGCAGTTCTCCAGATGCTCAGATTTCCTGCGCCAGACGCCCGTTCAGGCGCAGAGCCGCGCCGATCTTGCGCAGCAGATCTCGAGCCGCCGCGCCAACGGCATCATTTTCACCACTATGCAGAAATTCGAGGAGGAGGCCATCGCCCTCTCCGAGCGCAAGAACGTCGTCGTGATGGTGGATGAAGCGCACCGCGGGCAGTACGGGTTCGAGGAGAAATACGACCGTGACGGCAAGAAGCACACGGGCACCGCGTTGCTCATCCGCCGCGCCCTTCCGAATGCGACTTTCATCGGCTTTACCGGTACCCCTATTTCTGCCGAAGATCGATCGACTCGCGAGGTTTTCGGCGATTATATTGACGTCTACGACATGACTCAGGCAGTAGAGGACGACGCAACTCGACCCGTGTTCTACGAGAGCCGCGTCGTCGCACTCAAGCTGGATCAGGGTATCCTTGCAAAAGTTGACGATGAGTACGAAAAGCTCACCGAGCAGGCTAACGCCGAAACCATTGACGCAAGCAAGCGCAACTTTGCAAATCTGGACGCCGTTCTAGGTGCACCCGAAGTCATCGATGCCCTATGTCAGGACATCGTAGAGCACTATGAGACCAACCGTGCGCACGAACTCACCGGCAAGGCAATGATCGTTGCGTATTCGCGCCCCGCCGCCATGGCTATATATCAACGTATATGCGAGCTGCGACCCTCTTGGAAGGACGAGGGCAAGCTCGGCGTTGTCATGACCATGGGCAATCAGGACCCCGAGTGGTGGTTTGACGTCGTAGGCAATAAGGCCCATGTTAAGGAGATGGCGAAGCGGTTTAAGGATGACGCCGACCCGCTCAAAATCGTAATCGTCGTAGACATGTGGCTCACCGGTTTTGACGTGCCGAGCCTTGCCACTATGTATGTGTATAAACCCATGCGCGGATATAACCTGATGCAGGCAATCGCACGCGTAAACCGAGTATATAAAGACAAGGTTGGCGGACTGGTTGTTGACTACGTAGGCATAGCTAACGCCCTTAAACGCGCCATGAAGGACTACACCAAGCGCGACCAAAAGAAATACGGTGACATGGATATCGGGAAAACCGCCTATCCTAAGTTCTTGGAAAAACTGGCAGTCTGTCGCGACAAAATGTTTGGTTACGATTATTCGGAATTCATGAGCACCGAGTCCGCCGCACGTCGAAGCGAACTCATAACGGGTGGAGTAAATCATATCCTTGCACCCGGCGACGAAGATATCACCCGCGACTTTGTTGAGCAGGCAGGAGTCATGCTCAAAGCCTATGGACTCGCCAAAAGTCGCGCAACAGACATGCAGCGCATCGAGGCTGGCTATTTCCAGGTTGTTCGAGAGCTTATCCTTCAGCTCACCGAGCAGGGCGGCACCCGTGGCAAAAACGGAGGCAAACTTACCCTTAAGGGGGTAAATGACCGCATCAATGCACTACTCGAGCAGAACATCGTCCATACCGACGGCGTAATAGACCTGTTTAAGGTGGAAGACGAAACGGTTTCGATTTTTGATCCCAAGTTTCTGTCGAGCCTCTCGCGTATGAAAGAGAGGAACTTGGCTTACGAGTTGTTGAAAAAACTCATCGACGACCAGATCAAGGGCTACCGCAAGAAGAGCGTAACGCAGGCAAAGAAGTACTCAGAGCTCATGCAAAGCATGGTAAATAGCTATCTAAATGGACAGCTCACAAACGCTGAGGTATTCGAAGAAATGCTCAAGATGGCGAAAGAGATGCTTTCCGAAAACCAAAAGGCAAAGGAGCTTGGGCTTAGCGAAGAAGAGTTTGCGTTTTACGAGGCGCTAACACAACCGCAAGCAGTCGCCGACTACTATCGCGAGAGGAATGACGAGTTGGTCGCTATCACGCAAGAGCTCGCTGCGAAGATGCGCGAAATGCGCACGGTCGATTGGCAGAAGAAGCAAAGTGCACGCGCTGCTATGCGTGTCGCAATTAAGCGTCTGCTCAAACATCATAAGTATCCGCCGGAGGGCATGGAGTCGGCACTGGCCACCGTGATGGATCAGTGCGAACTCTGGGCCGACAATGCAGCATAGGGAGTTAAGACAACATGGCTAAAAGCAAAGCTAAGGACACGAAGAAGAACACAGCCGATGTTGGCTTTGAGGACCAACTGTGGAACGCCGCAGACGTGCTGCGCGGCAACTTGGACGCCGCCGAGTACAAAAACGTCGTATTAGGCCTCATTTTCCTGAAGTACCTCTCGGACCGCTTCGACGAGCGCTATCTAGAGCTCGTCGCAGAGGGCTACGGCGACGAGGAAGATCGTGACTGCTACATGGAGCAAAATGTCTTCTTCGTTCCCGAAGAAGCACGTTGGGTGAACATCTCACAGGCGGCGCATACGCCCGAAATTGGCCAGATCATTGACAATGCCATGCGCGCCATCGAGTGCGAGAACGACAAGCTCAAAGACGTGCTGCCCAAGAACTTCGCTCGTCCCGAACTAGACAAGAGGCGCTTGGGCGACGTCGTTGACTTATTCACAAACGTACAAATGACCGATAACGAGAGCGAGAAAGACCTGTTAGGGCGCGCATACGAATATTGCCTGCAGAAATTCGCATCAATGGAGGGCAAAAACGCCGGCGAGTTCTATACGCCGTCGTGCATCGTGCGCACGCTGGTGGAAATCCTCCAGCCTTTCCACGGTCGTGTGTACGACCCCTGCTGCGGCAGCGGGGGTATGTTCGTGCAGTCCGCCGCCTTCGTCGAGCACCATGGCGGCAACGTGGTACAGGATATCACCATCTTTGGCCAGGAGAGCAACCCTACCACGTGGAAGCTCGCAAAGATGAACCTCGGTATTCGCGGCATCGAGGCTGACTTGGGCAACTATGCCGACACCTTCAGTGCCGATCAGCACAAGAATGAAAAGTTCGATTTTGTACTGGCAAACCCGCCTTTCAATCTTAAGAACTGGGGCGGCGAAGCGCTGCAGGAAGACGTACGTTGGAAGTACGGCACACCGCCCACGGGTAACGCCAACTTCGCTTGGATGCAGCATATGATTTGGCATCTTAACGGCACAGGCAAGATTGGCCTCGTATTGGCAAACGGGTCGCTCTCGAGCCAGACGAGCGGCGAGGGCGATATTCGACGCGCTATCGTAGAGGACGATTTGGTCGAGGGCATTGTAGCCATGCCGGGGCAGCTGTTCTACAGCACCCAAATTCCCGTGTGCCTGTGGATCCTGAACAAGAAGAAGGCTCAGTCCGGCAAGACGCTATTCATCGATGCCCGCGAAATGGGCACCATGGTCTCTCGCAAACTACGCGAGTTTACCGAAGAGGACATCAACAAAGTTGCATCCGCATTCGACTCCTTCCGCAAGGGCGAGTTCGAGCCCGTGAAGGGGTTCAGCGCCATAGCGGATTTGGACGAGATCGCCAAGCAAGATTTCATTCTGACGCCTGGTCGCTACGTAGGCATTGCCGAGGCCGAAGATGACGGCGAGCCGTTTGATGAGAAGATGGCACGCCTAACCAGCGAAATATCAAAGTGCTTTGAAGAGTCCAACCGCCTGCAAGAGCAGATTAAGAAGAATCTGGAGGCGATTGGTTATGGGATGTAGAGTCGCACTTGGTGACGTTTGTAGCTTCTACCGCGGCGCCAGCGTCCCCCGTACCCGCATGTACGATAAGGGTGCCTATCTTTACATTCACTATGGAGATCTTTACAAAGGTTTCGACCTACACATCGACGTTGAAGACCCCGCAAAACCCATCCCATACATCCTTAACAACGAAAAGATAAAAGACAGTCAGCGTCTCAGAGACCAAGACATCGTATATGTGCTGACCTCAGAGACAGTCGATGACCTTGGTCATGCCTATTTGTTTAACAATCCAAAGGAAAAGCCTACCATTTCAGGCACCGAAACAACCATCGTGCACGTCAATCGCCGAGACCTCGTCGTGCCGGCTTACCTCAACTATCTTATGAGCTCTCCGCGCTTTATCAGAGAGCTCCGGCAGTACACGAGAGGTATGAAGGTATTCCGTGTCCATCCCAAAGACGTGGCACGAATCGAAATTGATTTACCGCAAACTGAGGTTCAGCATCAAATTGTTTCAATACTTGATGCGATATATGCAAAGCAGCAAGCAAACTCTAAGCTAAATGGCTATTTACTTGAGTTGATGAATGTTCAGTACCAACATTCCTTCTGCTGCAACAAGTTAACCCTCGGGTCAATTTATGACATTGCTGATGTTGTTTATGGAGCAGCGTTCAAGTCTGCCTTGTTTAACGAGGAAAAGGTAGGGTATCCCCTGATCCGCATACGTGATTTGAGCACCTTCTCTCCGCAGTATTGGACAAATGAGGCTCATCCAAAAAGGGTATTCGTACATCCTGGTGACGTTTTAGCGGGAATGGATGCCGAATTCACGCCATGTCTCTGGCAGGGTGAAATGGCTGTACTGAATCAGCGAGTTTGCCTGTTCGAGCCCGCTGCCAATTCGGGAGTTTCAAGAAGTTATTTGCTTATGGCATTGAACCCATTGTTGGCTTTCATCCAGAACTACGCCTCTGGTACTACCGTCGCGCATATGGGAAAAGGCGATTTGGAAGCGTTGAACGTGCCTATTCCTGCAAGAGGAGATCTCGAGAGGTTTAATACTATTGCAGAGCCATTGAGAGAACAGATTGTTCAGAATTCGACACAGAACCGAAAACTGGCTGCTCTTCGTGACGCTCTTCTCCCCAAACTTATGTCGGGCGAGATCGACGTCTCAAGGGTCGATTTTACGCAGCTAAATAGCCATTTAGCTTAGTGTTGAGTTCAATTTTATTGTCCAGTAAACCCAGGACGCCAGAAATAGCGGTCTGTGTTTCGTGATCCGGAACACAGACCGGGCATAGATGAACGTGATTGCGATTTATGCCCGGCACGGCGCTTGCAGTTAAGTAGTCTCGCCATGGAATAGTTTTGAGTAGGTAATAAACGAACTTAGGATCATTGCCCTTAAAGTCTGTCGAGTACAAAGACGTATTTAATGGCCAGCAAGCTGCATCAGAGAAAAAAACTTGGCCAATAGTTCCGTAGCGTCCAGTTACGACGCATGGACCCTTAACAGCGGCTTCCGAATGCGTGCCCGTTTGTCCCGAAAATGAGAAAACCGGATAGGGGCCATCAACCCTGCTGCTGGAAGGGAGGTCAAACCCCCTTTTTAGATTAACAATCTCTCCCAAGGTCTTTTGCGTCCAGCTCATTCCAAATACTTCCTGTGCGAAGCCTTCACATTGCTCTGATTAACCATGGCGTAGTACATGGTTGTGTCTATTTTCGCATGGCCCAACAGCTTTTGCACCTGCTCTATGGGCATTCCCTTGTCGATTGCATGGGTGGCAAGCGTACGGCGAAACTTATGCGGATGAACGCGGTTGATACCGGCGCTTCTGCCTAGGTCACGTAAACGGAGTTCTATGCTCCCCACCGTAATACGTCGAGCTGAGGAATCGAGCGCGACAAAAAGCGCAGGACTCTTGTCGGCACGGCTCGCAAGATATTCCGTGAGATGCAACTTGGCGCGCGCGTCGAAGTAAACAGGGCGCTGCTTATTTCCCTTTCCCATTACAAGGCATTCGCGCTCGTGCAGATTGACATCCTTCCTGTCGAGTCGCACAAGTTCGCCAATACGCATGCCCGTCGAAGCGAGTAGATCAACGATGGCAAGATCTCGCTTGGACTCACAGGCGTCTCGCAATACCTCCAGTTCCTCATCGCTAAGCACCTCTTTGGTTACTTGAGCTGTTTTGACGCGACGAATACGCCTTACAGGACTTTTCACAATGTAATCCTCATCTTCAAGCCACGAAAAGAAGCTCGACATGATACGGCGTATATTATCGATTGTGACCTTACTAGAACCGCGATTCACCTCGTAATCATTGAGATAGCGGCGCAAGTCGTCGCTCTCAACCTGGGTATAGGGCTTAGCAAGCGCTGTGTTCATATGCCGTAAGGTTGTCTCATAGTATGCAATGGTTTTAGGAGAGCATCCCTCGACCTCTTTAGCGGTGAGAAAGAGCGCGAGCAGGTCTTGCCCTGGTTCCGCTTGTTTCGGTCCGAGTGCCCGTCTAAGCGAAATGGTTAGACGCTTGAGCTGGTGTGGGTCGAGAAGGCCCTGCATTTCCGAAAGTACGGTATTGATGACAGTTTCCACGCTGTTCCTTTCGTCGAGTACGATAGCCACAGTGTGGACGGCGCGTTGTACATAGTGAAGTAAATGGCTATTTAGCTGCTTGAGGTTGAGCTCTGAGACATCGATCTCGCCCGTCATGAGCTTGGGGAGAAGGGTGTCGCGAAGAGTTACAAGGTGGCGACTTTCTTCACACAGATTACGGTATGCAGCGAAAAGGGGCTGTAGGTAGTCGAGCGACCCCGGATCCGGCATAGATACCTCGAGTTTTTTTAAATTACGCTGGCTTATCTTCATTTGGACTGCACCGGTAACAATATGGCCGATCGAGGTGCGCCTCAACGCGACATATATAGCTTCTAGAGGATACGCGCCAGCAGCTTTCAGAATATGGGCATGGTTGTTGACCCAATATCTTCCCCAGACGTACTGAAGAACGGGCTTCCCCTCAGAATCGATGACTGAGCCGTCTTCACCAAGCAACACCCGCACCCCATCGAAAAGGTAATCGTCGACATAATCCATGATTGACGTTGCCCCGTAATATGGATAAGGCCCTTTTCGACTCTCGCGATCCCTGCTATTTAGAGGAACTCTCTTTGAATCTTCGAGCCCGATGATATCTCCGAGCCTCACATTGGACGCACGCTCTTTCAGCGCAGCCTCAAATTGCGCTGTTGCCAAATCAAGTAAATAGCCATTTAGCTGAGACCCTACGGCCATTCGGATGCCATATCCTCGCAACACAAAAACGGGGCGGCCCGCACCCCCTGCGAGCCGCCCCGTGCCCCTAGTTATCGCATCATAAGACTAACCAGCACCGCTCCCCTACTTCCCAAAAATCGCAGCAAACAAGCCCTTGCGTTTGGGCTTCTCCTCTCGGTAGGAACCCTCGGCCGCCGCTGCCACCTGCCGCGGCTGATCGCCGCCTCCACGGCGTACGATCTGGTATAGGAAGGGCGATTTAACGTATTTGACCTCGATGGGCGTGGCGTGCACGGTGCTTTCGCTCGACAGTATCACGTTGGGATTGAGCGGTGCCACCACATGCGTCTCGCGCTTGTCGCTAAACACCACCGCGGCCGCGCGACCCGTCTGGCCGTTTACGGCGATGCGCACCTGCTCGCCGTCGCGGCTATCCGACGCCGGACGATCGACAAAGTAGACCGGTACCATCACCAGGCCGTCCTTATGTTTGCGGGCCTTGCGCGCCCAGGCGCGGATGCTCTTTTTATTGAGCCCCAGCACCGCCTCGGCATCGTTGCCGGCGATATCCAGCGCCAGCTTATCAATGACCACCTGGTCCTTGGTAGACGCATCGACGGAAACGACGCGGAAGTCGCCTTCCCGCATGGCGGGATCGAACGGCCCCACCTTGGCAAAGTCCCACGGCTCCAAAATGCCCATAAGACGAACGTCCAGGTAGTTTGCCCGCGGATATGCCCAGTCGAGCACCTCGTAGTACACCAGGGTCTCCTTGCTCAGCCCTTTGCCCGGGAAGGACGCCATCATGCGCAGGTCCGCCAACGCCATGGGGAAATAGAAGAGCATCATGTCGTTTTGGATTGCGTCTTCTACATCGTGCCCGGCAAAGGCATCGGGATACTGACGCACCAGCTGCAGCGCGTTGGCACGTGCCTGTTGCGGCGATATCTCACAGGGGATACCCTGTTCGGGAACGTATTCGGCGCCCACGCCCATGGTCAGGCGCTTACTAAACGTGCCGGGCTTGAGCAGGTCGCCAACGCCGATCTTGTTGCCGCACGACGGGCACTCAAACACGCGTTGGGTGGACTCGCCCTCAAAGGACGCGCCGCAGAAGGGGCAGGGAATGCTCACGTGCGTCGCCTCTTGGAACTCCTGCGCCGTTCCTCGATCTTCCCACAGCAGATGCTCCAGAACCGACTGATTGCGCCAGTGCGAATTGAAGAAATACCAGTCGGGGTCCACCGGGCGCTCGAGCTGCGAGACGTGCGTGAGCTTGAGCAGCCCGTCAACCACCGTCAGCGGCGTATGACGGATACCCAGGGCGCTCTTGGGCTCTCCGGCGTCCGCTTGCCACGGAATAACCGTTTCGCAATAGGCGCACTCAAAGCTGCGCTTTGCCTGGTGCGAATACATGGGGCCGCCGCAGTTTTGGCATTTAATGGCAAACATCTCGTCCATGGAAACGTCCTCCTTTGCACAGGGCTGTCGACATTAAGTATGTCGAGCAAATCGGCGCATGCCCATACCCATGTGGCCCAAAATGGAGCACTCGGTCGGACGGGAAGGCGCAGTGAACTCGAACGCGCGCGGGCAGTCGCCCCCTCCGCCTCGCGCCCGTTAGCGCCGGCAGACCATTGCTGCATTTTCTGAGCATCGGTACACGTTGCGTCTGCGCGAGCTACACTATCCCCTTAATGAGAATGCGAGGAGATACGCCATGCTATTTGTAAATCGGCTGGTACATACGCTTGTTCCCGGCAGCGAAAGCGAGCCGGTCGATACCTCCTGCCGCACCAACGCGGGTTTTGCCGCAAGCCTCATCTGCATCGGCCTCAACATCACGCTGTGCCTGGCCAAGGGCATAGCTGGTCTGCTCGCGGGCTCCGTCTCGCTTATCGCCGACGCCTTCAACAACCTTTCCGACGCCTCGAGCAACATCGTGAGTCTGCTCGGATTCCGCCTTGCCAGCCGCCCGGCCGACGAGGGGCACCCCTATGGCCACGGCCGCTACGAGTACCTGGCGGGGCTGTTTGTCGCCGTTCTCGTTTGCGCCGTCGGCATCAACCTGATCCTGGAGTCGGTCACCAAGATCATCAAGCCCTCCCCCACCGCGTATTCGGCGCTCTCCATGGCAGCCCTTGTCCTGTCCATGCTCGTCAAGTTTTGGATGGCGGCGTTCAACCGTACGCTGGGCAACCGCATCGATTCCGAAACGCTTATCGCCACGGCGCAGGATTCCAAAAACGACGTCATTGCCTCGGCCTCGGTCCTGGCCGCAGCGCTTATTTCGCAGACGACTGGCTTTGACCTCGATGGCTGGGCAGGCCTGGGCGTGGGCATCTTCATCTGCATCAGCGGCATGGGCTTGGTGCGCGACGCCATCAGCCCGCTGTTGGGGCAAGCGCCCGACCCCAAGCTCGTCCAGGCAATCCGCGACAAGATCATGTCGTATCCGCAGGTCCTAGGCGCGCACGACCTGATGGTGCACGACTACGGCCCCGGCCGCCAGTTTGCCAGCGCACACGTGGAAATGCCCGGCGAGGGCGATGCGTTTGAGCACCACGAGATTCTGGACACCATCGAACACGACATCAAGCATCAGATGGGCATCGACATCACGCTACACTGCGACCCCATCGCCACCACCGGCGACGACCTGCGCGGCTGGGTCAAGCGCGGCATAGCGCAAATCGACCCCACGCTTTCCATCCACGACCTGCACGAGCACGACGGGTTCGTTTCGTTTGACCTGGTGCGTCCCGACGGCTTTGACATATCCGACGAGGAGCTGCTGGAGCTCGTCACGCGCATCGTGCACGAGCGCCG